>JBBDXA010000225.1:0-13620 GCA_040902585.1 Phycisphaeraceae bacterium | reverse complement strand
CCCCCCCCCCCCCCCGCCACCGCTAACCTGCAATTCCCATGAATGCACGCCACATCATCATCGTGATCGCCCTGCTGGTATGTGTCGTCGCTGTTCGCGCGGAGGACGACACCGAACAGCGCGGCAAGGATCAGATCTTCATCGAAACGCTGATGCGCCTTGACATCGATCTGGACGCGAAGCCGACGATCAAGGCGAAGTTGCTGGATGTCCTCAGTCGGCAGCAGGGCACGGTGACCTACGTCGAGCTCGTCGAGCGATTCAACCTGCGCGGCCAAAGCGATGCGCTCTTCAAGCTGGCGTTGGAGAAGCCTTCCGACAGCGCGGGCGTGGCGGCGGCGAAACTGCTCCTGAAATTCGGCCAGGCATCGCGCTTCGTGAAGGTGATCACCGGCGACGACGCCAAGGCCGCGACCGCGGCGATCACCGCGCTGGGTTACACCAACGACGGCAAAGCCTACGCCCTGCTGGAAACCATCGTCATCGACGTTAAGCGATCCAAGCCTGTGCGCACCGCCGCGGTCAGCGCGATGGGCCAGGGGCGCGGCGGCGAGAGGCGATTGCTCGAACTCGCCAAGGCCGGCACGCTTTCCGATGACCTGCACTTCGCCGCCGCGCAGGTGTTGATGGCGTCGTTCGATCCCACGACGCGCGACGAAGCGATAAAGCACTTGAAGCTGCCGCCGTCGGTCAGCAGCAAGCCGCTCCCGCCGATCGCTCAGCTCGTCAAGCGCGACGGCGATGCGACGAAAGGCCCGGAGGTTTTCAAGAAGGCCAACTGTGTGCTGTGTCACCGCGTGAAGGACATGGGCGTGGACTTCGGGCCGGCCCTCTCCGAGATCGGCGACAAGCTGCCCAAGGATGCGCTCTACACGGCCATTCTCGATCCTTCCGCCGCGATCGAACACAACTACTCCGGCACGCGACTCCAGACCGATGAAGGCGATGACATCGTCGGCATCATCGTCAGCGAAACCGACAGCGATGTGCAGGTGAAAATCCCCGGCGGCATCATCCGCAAGTACGCCAAGAGTTCCATCTTCGAACGCACAGCCGTGAAAACCTCGCTCATGCCCGTGGGCCTTCAACTGGCCATGACGGAGCAGGATCTGGTCGATCTTGTCGCGTGGCTCTCGACATTGAAGAAGAGGTGAACGAGAGCGACAGAACCTGCAAAGCCCACCCACTCCTGTAGGTGGGTTCCGCGCGCCGACCCACCCACCGGAGTGGGTGGGCTTTCCCGCGCACGAACTCTCCCGCGCCGTCAAACGTGGATGTCTCATCTCTGCGCAGCCATTCACTTGGTGAGCCACCGCTATAATCGCGGGCTTACCCCGTGCCTGTAATCGGCAATAGTTCAGGGAGAGTATCGAATGAGCGAAACGAACGAACAATCCGAAGCCGGCGACGCGGCGATGACTCCGCCGCGACGATCCTTCATGACGCGATTTCTCGCCGTCGTTTTCGGCACGGTGGTCGGCGTGGTCCCCGCCATCGCGGGCATGATGACCTTGCTCGATCCGCTTCGCCGCAAGAGCAGCGCGGGCGAGCTGGTGCCTGTCACTTCGCTTGAGGCGCTGCCTTCCGATGGTCTGCCGCGCAAGTTCGATATCCGCGCGGACCTGACCGATGCGTGGAACAAGACGCCCAACGCGAAGATCGGCGCGATCTATCTGAAGCGCACCGGGCCCAAGGAAGTCGTGGCCTTCTCGACGATCTGTCCGCACGCGGGCTGTTTCGTTTCCGCGGGCGGTGACGGTTCGTTCAAGTGCCCCTGTCACGACAGCGAGTTCAACGCCGATGGCAGTGTTCGCCCCATGAACACGCAGGGAAAAGCGACCGTCAGCCCGCGCGGCATGGACACCCTCGAAACACAAGTCACCGAAGACGGCCAGATCCTCGTCAAGTTCGAACGCTTCCGCACCGGCAGCACGCAGAAGACTCCGCAGGGGTGACCGAAAGCTGTCAGCCATCAGCCATGAGCCGTCAGCCTGTTGCGACGGCATCCGCATTCCGGCTGATAGCTCATAGCTGATAGCTGAAAGCTCTTTATGAAACGCATCGCCGACTGGTTCGACCAACGCATCGGATACCGCGGCCTCATCCGCGGCATGCTCTACGAACAAATCCCCGGCGGGGCACGCTGGCGATACGTCTGGGGCTCCACACTCGTCTTCTGCTTCCTTACCCAGGTCGTCACCGGCATCTTCCTCTGGATGGCCTACTCGCCAAGCTCCCAGACCGCGTGGGAAAGCGTCTACTACATCCAACACGAAATGTCCGGCGGCTGGCTGCTCCGCGGCATCCACCACTTCACCGCGCAGGCCATGATCATCCTCCTCGTGCTCCACGTGATGCAGGTCATCATCGACGGTGCCTACAAAGCCCCGCGCGAAGTGAACTTCTGGATAGGGTTGATCCTGCTGCAAATCGTGCTGGGTTTGTCCCTCACCGGTTATCTCCTTCCCTGGGATCAAAAAGGTTACTGGGCGACGAAGGTCGCGACGAGTCTGATCGAAGCGATGCCCCTGGTCGGGCCGACGATCCAGAAGATCGTCATCGGCGGACACGACTACGGGCACCACACGCTCTCGCGCTTCTTCGCCCTGCATGCCGGCGTACTGCCCGCCGCCCTCGTGCTCTTCCTCATCATCCACGTCTACGCCTTCCGCAGGCACGGCATCACCGCCAAACTCGATGAACACAAGAGCCTTCCGCTCGCCCATGTCGGCAACATCATCGGCCTGGTCGCGGCGCTGGCGGCGTGCTACTGGCTCTTCCGCGCGCCGGGCGCGACAGGAATATTCGACGGACTCTGGCCGGGCGTGATCATCGGCGGCGGCATCATCCTGCTCTTCTGGCTGATCATTCTCCTGACTCCGCCTCGCCGCAAGGACACGCACTTCTGGCCGGACCAGGTGCTCAAGGATGCGGTCGCGTGCCTCGCCGTGCTCTCGGCGGTCATCTTCCTCACCTGCTACCTCGGCGCCCCGCTGGCCGCCCCTGCGGATGCGACAGCCGAGTTCTCCGCAGCCCGCCCGGAATGGTACTTCCTCTTCCTCTTCCAGCTCCTTAAATATTTCCCGGGTGAGCTGGAGATCATCGGCGCGGTGGTCGTGCCCGGCGCGATCATGGGCATGCTCGTGCTCATGCCGTTCATCGGCAAAACAAAAGTCGGCCACGCCTTCAACGTGCTCTTCGTGCTGCTCCTGCTGGCCGGCGCGGGTTACCTGACCTACGAAGCGATCAGCCAGGACAAGGAAAAACCGGAGTTCAACTTCGCGGTCCGGCAGGCGGAGATCGACGGCCACCGCGCCGTCCAACTGGCGGGCAGTCCCAGCGGCATCCCCACCACCGGCGCCCTGACGCTGGTGCGCGACGATCCCAGGACCATGGGCCCGCGACTCTTCGCCGCCAACTGCGCAAGCTGTCACCGCTTCGGCGGACACGATGGCATGGAAGGCGACCTCGTTCAGAAACTGCCCATCGACCCGGCGATCAAGGGCGATGAATTGAAGGCTGTGCTCAACGCTTTGCAAAACGCAGGCGCGGAACGCATTCAGCAACTGCGGGCAATCGATCTGACGAAGATCACCGCGCTCACACCCGCGCAGCAGAAGGCGGTGCAGGCCGCGCTGGACAAATCCGTGCCCACCGCGGCTGACCTCAAAGGCTTCGCCACCAGGAAATGGCTCACGGAGTTTTTTGATCCGAAGCTGATCGCCACGCACCAGTTCTTCGGCGGCACGAAGTTCGCCGATGGCAAGATGGTCGAAACCGTGACGGATAAGGACGTCGGCGTCGCCAGCTACGACGATGCTCAGAAGAAGCAGCTCGCGGAACTGATCGATGTGTTCGACCAGGTCGCATCGTGGGATGGTCCCATCACCGAGCCTGATCCGAAGAAGGCGGAGGCGCTGGCCGCGGCTCGCAAGACGACCATCGACAAAGGCATGGAACTCATGGGCGATGACGGATTGACGTGTCTGGACTGTCATAAGTTCTACGGCGAAGGCAAGGCGAGCGGCGTGGACCTGACGGACTATCGTTCGCGCGCGTGGATCAGGGCGATCATCAGCAATCCGAGAGATGTGGGCTACAAGAATAAGACGGATGCAAACGACAACGACCTGCCCGGCGGCAAGTACACGATGCCCGCGTTCCACAAAACGAACCAGCTCGATGAGCAGTCGATCGACCTGCTGGCGCGCTGGCTGCGCGGCGAGTGGTATGAACCGAAGTGATGACGATTGCGAGAGAACCATATTGATGGGGTTGGGAGGGAGGTGGTCGCAATTTGCGGCAACCTCATAGAAGGACTTGAATCCTGAGGCGATTTGTCTACCCTTAGCCCGCAATCTGCGATCTCATGGGCAAGGTGGTTGCAATTTGCAGCCACCTCTTCGGGAGGTCTCCATGGCCAAAACAGACGTGATTCCGTTGAGTCGAATTGAGCATCGGATCACCTTGATTCGAGGCGAGCGTGTTATTCTAGATGCTGATCTGGCCAAGCTTTACGGCGTCACGACAAAGGCGATGAACCAGCAGTGCAAACGTAACATTGATCGATTCCCGGACGACTTCCGCTTTCGGCTGACTCGACATGAACGCGACGAGGTGGTCACAAACTGTGACCACCTCAAACGGCTGCGATTCTCGACCAGCATGCCCTTCGCCTTCACCGAACACGGCACCATCATGGCCGCCAACGTGCTCAGCTCGCCGCAGGCGGTGAAGATCAGCGTCTTCGTCGTGCGGGCCTTCGTGAAGCTCCGCGAAACAATCGCGGCTCATCGCGAGCTGGCGTCGAAACTGGGCGAACTGGAAGGGCGCGTGGACAAGCATGACAGGCACATCGCAGCACTTTTTGAAGCCATCCGGCAACTGATGTCACCGCCGCCGGGGAAGAAGAGGAAGCCGATCGGGTTTCATGGCGAAGCAGATTGATTGCTTCGATTGCGAGATTATTTCAGCGGCAAGACATGCACGCGTGATCGATAGCTGTCCACCACCACCAAGGCACCATCGGTTAGAACAGTCTCCATGTCCCGGAGAATCAGAACCATGCGCTCGCCCAACGAATCCGGCAGGATGTTGTTGGCTCGAATCTGAACGACGCTGGGCCCTGACGCATTGGTCGCGGCAAGCAGATGGCCGAAATCAAGATCATGCGTGAAAACAATGTGGTCATTGTCTACAGCCCATTGCATGATGATCGCATCAGCCGCCCTCGGATCACCAACCACTAACCAATGCGCGGAATGCCATCCATGCGATCGAAACAGATCGCACCATCGTGGACTCAAGTTCATATCAACAAGAATATTCACGACTGGCCGAGAGGGATTTCACGTTCCTGTAACCGCCACGCTGCGTACTCCAGCGCTTCGCGGATGTCGTCGTCTTCGAGATAGGGATAAGCGGCGAGAATCTCTTCCGTCGTTCGCCGCGCCGCGACCAGCCCGACGATCATTCCCACCGTCACACGCAGGCCGCGAATGCATGGCTGCCCGCCCATGACTTGGGGATCAAACGTGATGCGATTGAGATGTTTCATACGAACATTCTAGCCGGGTGACATTCACTTCTTCTCAAGACACCGCTGCAACGTCATCATCGCGAACGCGGTGCCATACGGCTGGTGGTAGTTATAGAAAGGATAATCCCACCACGAACCATCCTTCTCCTGAAGGTCGGCGATGATCCGCGCCAGGTGCTGCTGGAAGTGCGGGCGATCCTCGGCCGGCAACACATCAATACACAGGGCCGCGTAGTAGTGGCCGAAGTAGTAAAAATAACCCGCGACGGCGAACCAGCTCTCATGCGGCACAGGCCGCTTGCGCCCGATGCCCAGCCAGTCATTGCGGGCGTACAGCCGATCGAGCCAGACCTTGAGCACTTCATCGGTGATCTTCTTATCACCCCAGATGCGCAGGGCGATGTTGCATGCCTGTGATCTTCCGAGGCTGCCGCCGGGACGGTTGATGTCGTACATCGGCGCCATCTTCATGTACTCGCCGTAGAGATAGCTGAAGTCCGGCTTCCTCTGGCGCACCGTCGCATCGAGCGCCCGCTTGACGAGCTTCTCGGGCACTTCGATGCCGATCTGTTTCGCCTCATGCAGCGCGACCAGTCCTGCCGCGTTGCAGAAGCTCGTCGAACTGGAAGCGGGCTTCTTCGCGCCGATGTCAAAGTCGTAGTAGCCCCAGCCGCCGTCGACGGATTCGTACTTCTCCAGCATGCCGATCTGCTGTTTGATGAGATCCTTCATCTTCGCCTGACGATCCTTGTCATCGGGCAGGCGGTCGTGCATGCGGACCAGGGCCTGGATGCCGTAGAAATGTGTCCAGATGTTGTAGATGAGAATGTTGTCAAATCGGCGGACCTTGGGCAGTTCCTCGATGAGCACTTTCTCAGCCTTTTCCAAAGCGTCGCGCGCTTCGCTGGTGTTCGTGCCGGTCTCGATGAAGGCGGAAACGGAAAGGGCGGTGACGGCGATGCGGAACGCGTGATGCGAGCCCGGGACGCCGGCCATGATGTTCAAGCCCTTGGTCTGCGTGGGGCCGCCCCAGGAGCCGTCGTCGTTCTGCGTTTTGATGAGAAACTTCTGGGCGCGGTCGAGGCTGCTGCGGATCTCATCCTGCGTCAGCGGCGTGATGGGCCTGGGCTTGGGGCCTTTCAAGGGATCGAACTTGTCGTCATCAGCGGCGAGCGCGGAGTGCGCGGGGATGGCGCTGAGAATGAGGACGGCGAGCGCGATGCGGATGGAGTCAATCATTTTGTTGCTCGGTTCGTCGCGGTGGCGCCCCTGCGGTGCGACGGCTAAACGGGGATCACGGTTTCTGGAGGAGAACCTTGTCGCCTTCTTTCAGGCCGGCGAGGATTTCGGTCTTGGTGCCGACGCTCTTGCCGGTCTTCACTTCGACCTTGCGGTTCTTGCCGTCCTTTTCCAGCAGGTAGACGAATTTCCTGTCGTCATCATCTTCATCCGCATGGATCGTAGCGGGCGGAATGGTGATTGCATCCTTCTTCACATACGCGGTGAGCTTGATGGCGCAGTTCATGCCGGGCATCACCGATTCATCGCCCTTCGCAGGCGTGATCGCGACGACGGCATCGAACTGCCCCGGCGCCAGGGGCACGAGGCTGACCGATTCGAGCTTGGCATCGAGAGCGAGATCGCTGAACGCGGTGGGCTTGGCCTTGCCCGCGATGCCGGGCTTGGCAAAGCCGAGCGTCGCTTCGGAGATGGTGGTGCGCACCGCCAGCGGGCGCGGGGCGACGATGGTCATCAGCGTGGTCCCGGGCTTGATGGGCTGGCCTTCCTGGAGCATGCCGGTGAGGGCGGCGACCTGGGTGAACTGGCCGCGGGTGTCTGAGCCGTAATAGACGTAACCATCGATCGGAGCCTTGATGGTCATCAGAGCGCGATCGCTCTTGAGCTTTTTGTAATTCTCCAGCGACTTCTCCCGATCGCGCGTCATCTTCTGCACCGCCAGTCGCTGCTGAATGAGCATGCGCGGTAACTGCTGACGGGCGACCCGCAGGCGGATCTCGCTGATCTTCTCATTGTTCTTCACCTGAAGTTCTTCACGCGGCAGCATGACGGCCGTCGTCTGCTCAAACGTCTGCTTGGCACGCTCAAACATGAACTCGATCCGCGCGACCTGATCCCGCTGACGCTTGAGGATGATCTCTTCGGTCTCTTCGGTCAGGTCATCAGCCTTGTACATTTTTTCGAGCTGCTTGAGCTCTTCCTTTTCATAGGCGAGGAAGTTCTGCACCTGCATCAGATTCTGCTCGGCGAGCCTCCTGGACATGGGCACTTCCAGATCGAGGTAGCGCTTGTAGTCCTGATCGAAGTAATCCTTGTTGCGCTCGGCATTGGCGAGGTCGAGCGGCACCGTTTCTTCCATCATCGAAAGCTGTTCCTGCGCAGCCTGGTATTCCAGGTCCGCCAGCGACCGGCTGGCTTCGTAGTCGTGAATCGCATCATCGATCGCCTTGGAGTCGAACTGCACGAGCACATCGCCCTTCTTGACGAGCTTGCCGTGCGCCGCCGCTTTGCTGAGCACCCACGCCTGCCAGAACTGCGGGCGCAGGTCGATGCTGCGGACGCTCTTCGACTCGAAGACGCCGGTGAGATTCAGACTGATCTTGAACTCGTCTTTCTTGACAACGTGCGTCGCCGGCTCGGGCTTCTTCGCTTCTTCCTTCTTGTCTTCCGGCTTGTCGGCCGGCTTGTCGTCGGCTTTCTTCTCGTCAGCTTTCTTCTCGTCAGCCTTGGGCTTGTCCGGCGCGGCCGGGGCCGCGACAGTATCCTTCTTTTCGGACTGATTGGGCTTAGCCTCATCGGCGATCGCGAGACTGGAGATGGCGATCAGGCAGGCGAGGGCCATGACGGACATGACGGAGAGTTGCTCAAAACGCATCATCGCTCGTTTCCTTCGAAAGGGTTTGAGAGTCAGCAAGGCGGTGAGGTTGCCGAAGTAAGATCGGCCGATTCCGCATTGCAATTCAGGTTATCCCACCGGATTGCCAGTGTAGTGGACCGATAAGACTCCTCCAAGCACGTTCGAGCCGAGGCGATTTGCGAAAGCATTTTTTCGCCGGGCGACAGGAAGGTAGACACGTGTCTACCTACCCCCCTCCCCCCTCTTAGGGCCTGTTTCGATATAAGTCGTTTTTGGCTATCGGTTTGCATCGTGTCTACCTCGTGTCTACCCCGTGGCTACCTTGTCTACCCAGTTTTAAGCTATGAATTCTACGGCGTTTATAAATGGCCCCTAGTGTCTATCGGGGTGTCTACCTCGGACAAAATCGTGTCCACCTCGCCACGGAAGTCGGCTTGGCGAGGGGCGGATCGGGCGGATCAGGGCGCAGGGACCGCGCCGCCGCCGGGGGCGGATGAGGGGTTAACGTTTGCCGAACGGGGTTGATTGCATGTCGAGTGATGGTTCGGCGCGGCGAGCCCGGCGGTTTGGAATGCGCGTCACGCTTCGCACGGCAGCGGAGTAGAATGAAAGGGTCGCGGTTGGAGGCGTTATTCCATCTGTGGATTGGATAAACACGAGTTCGGCAGGTGAGCGTCGTTCAGGAGTAGAACGTGACCAAAACCGTTTCTCACGTAGTCGTCGGCGCACTGTGCATGGCCCTGGGCCTCGCCGTTGGCATGCTTTTCGCCAAGGCAAGTCGCGATGCAACGATCCCAGCGGACGCCATCGACGATATTGAGATCAAGGAAATCGCCATCAATCGCTTGCTCGAAGTACTTGAGGGCGGTCGATCCGATGTTACCTTTGCATTTCAGTCAATCGACCGACGCAAGGATGGCACCATTGTCGTGGTGGGTCTGATGAAGTTTCCGTTGAATAGCAAAGCCAAAGCAGGAGTTGAACTGGGCCAGCCTCCCAAAAGATTCTGGGTAGAACTAATTCCCGATGGCGGCTCGAAGAAGTGGAAGGACATGCCCGTCGGGTTGGAGTACAAACCGTAAGTGTGGGCTGGCGAACCATCGGCTGACGCTGACCGGGGCCGCCATCCTGGTTTGGCGAGCTTCAACGTCCTTGCAACTTCAGCGCGTAGGTTGGGCTGAGTCTTCGAAGCCCACCGCTGGACGCCCATTGTTCCTTCACGCGTCGTTGAATGCCGATTGAGCGAGTAGAATGAGGGGATCGCGGTTGGAAGCGTGATTCAACCGGTAGGTCGTCTAAACTGAGTTCGGGCACGAGGCTTGCCAATGGGATGGCGACGGACGTACCACTGCGAATCGTGTCGCCTCGAAGCCACCGTCAGTGGCGGCAAGGACCAAGGGTTCTACGTCGAGACGGAGACGCGGTACTGCCCGCACTGCCAGAAGCTCGACGACGTGGAACTGAGCTTGTGGTGCAAGGACATGCTGCCCGGCCTGCTCCCGCCCAGCCGGGTCGAGGAACTGCTGGAGGCCGAGAAGGAATTTGGCCTTTGCCCATCGTGCAGGCACCCGGGCGGGGTGCCGTGGTCGTCGGGCAGCCCCTGTCCGAAGTGCGGCGGCAACATGCAAGCGGTCGAGGGGCAGTTAGAGCAGTGGATTTAGCGGGTAGCTCACAGACCCCGGGCCGGCAAGCAGGACGGGCTTCGGCGCGTAGACCGACCTGAGTCTTCGAAGCCCGCCGTGGGCCGTCCTTCGTTCCACGCAGAGCTGAACATTGGGCGTGCGGCGGTGGGCTTCGCCGAGCCCTCAGCCCGCCCTATGCGATCAGCCCTGCGCGCTCACTGTTCCATCAGAATTGAGCGGACCCACTATGACTGCAACTCACTCAACACGCCTTGCTTTGCTGATATCTCTTTACATGATTCTTGGATGCGGGCGTTCCCCCGAGCCGGAGGTCACCCGCGATCGCGCGGATACTGCCGCGCAAAGCAAGCCGCCGCCCGTCGACTACGGCCAAAGCCCGACGGGCGAATCGCTGATCGCCACCTACCTCGCCTGGCATCAGGCGGACCAACTCAGCGATGCCGTCCAGCGCGACAAAATGATGGGCCTGATTTACGTCAACCGCGATGATGTCAAAGCCATCTTCAACGATCAGGCGGAGCGGATGCAAATGATGATCGATTTACAGATCGAACTGGAGAAGCTGCGGAACGCGGACCGGTCGAAACGGCTGCTCATCGACACGATCGCGGCAGTGGACGCGAACCATCCGACTGGTGAAGGACTCCACGAAATGGACAAGCGCGCGCTCGACAGCAAGCGTGCAGTGTTTCCCAAGGGCGTGCCGGTCTACATTTTGAACATCCGGTGGAAGGCCCCGAATGGCGCTCAGTCGATGGGGCCGTTCTTCTTCATGAATAACCGCTGGGTGTATGTGCCCGATCCGGGCGACATGTATGAGGTGGCGATCGAGAAAATCCCGCAGGCTGACATTGAGAAGCAAGAGGAGAAACTTCGCCGAAGGATTGAGCAGGCGAAGGAGCGGGCTATGGGGAAGTAGATGCGCACTTGAGTTCTCAGCGGTCGTACACATCACTCACCGCCAGCTTGAACCCTGGCCATACATCTTCGCCGTCGAGCGCGACATCGCCTTTGAGTACCAGCGGCTTGGCAGCGCCGGGGCGGAACACATAGGCAGCCTTGCCCTACCTACTTGCTATCGCCACTTCACATCCACCGAAGGACATCTCTTAAGGTATTCTGAAACGCCGCTCTCTGTTACGCGGGTGCCACGAATGTGGAGACTGTGTAGGGAGGCCAATCCCGACAGTTCGAGCAACCCTTCATTGGATAGGTTCGTATCGTCCAGCGACAGAATCTCAAGTCGCTGCAATGACTCCCTCCGACCTAGTTTACCATTCGGCAACTTCATGTGTGAGATCAGTAGCATTTCCAGATTGCCCATTCTTCCAACATCTGTCAATACAACTTCAATATCAGTCACCGTCGCACCCCGCAAGTCCAAACCTGAGATCTGTGTATGCGACAGCAGAGAGGCAAGATCATTGCCTGCAATGGAAACGCCCCCCAATCCTAGTATTCGTAAGGAAGAAAGATGTGGCAGTAAACGAAGGTCGGCCCCGTCGATCCTGCCGGGCCCAAGCGAGATCTTCTGGACATATTCGAATGACTCTAGAAGCGAAAGGTCGTCGCCAGAGCACGATGATCCAGCGAGGGACACTTCAGTCACGCGATCAAAACAGAATGCCAACCCTCGCGGAATTGAGCCCTCGACCCACGACAAGCCATAGGGATATGGGCGATCCACTTTCGCTCTGGCACTGTGGTCGTTCTCACAATACGCTCCCTTGCTTCGTAACGCATTCACACTGTCGCGCTCTGAGTTCCATTTCACAAAGTGGATGAGAAATATAGATTCGGCGTAAACCAAGTAAATTGCCAGGACCAGGAGGAAGGCGAGCCGTAAGGGACTGCGCTTGCGAAAGGACCGATCTGCGGCCTTGGACGTTACATAGACACATAGAACAGCCGTCAAGGTGATGGCAATTGCGACAAGCACAAGAGTAACGTCCTTCGCGTGAAACATGGAGGCCTTATCCCGTTAGGCAGGCCGCGCTGCCACGCGTAAAGTGGGCTGAGTCTTCGATACCCACTGTGAGACGTACGTCCTTCGCGCAACTTTGAACGCCGGGCGTGTGTCGGGTGACTGGGGCTGGAGGTTTTGCGCAAGGGCCGGCCGTGGGATGCACTGATGTCGAGAGCGTCGTATTCCGCCGTACGCCTGGGCCGGGGCTTCGCGGACTCAGCCCCAGCCACCCGGCGAGGCGGCGCAGGCTCTAATACTTAGCACTCAAACACATCCCCCAGCGCCAACTTGAACCCCGGCAGCACCTCTTCACCGTCGAGCGCGACATCGCCTTTGAGTACCAGCGGCTTGGCAGCGCCGGGGCGGAACACATAGGCGGCCTTGGGTTCGGGATCGATCAGCCAGGCGAGTCGGCAGCCGCTTTCGATCCAGAGTTTCGCTTTCTTGCGGGCCTTCTCGATCGTGTCGCGCGGGGAGCGGACTTCGACGGCCAAGTCGGGTGGGCCGGGGAAGTAGCCGCGGATGCCGTGCGCGGGAATGCGCGCCCTAGCGACGAAGGCCGTGTCCGGAGCGAGGACCGTATCGGGATTCTTGCGGAGGAGGAAACCGGTGTCGGCGCTGGTGACCACGCCGAGGCGATGGTGTTTGGCGTGCAGGTACATCGCGGACGCAATGGTTGATCCGATGCAGCCTTGATCGAAGCCGGCGAATTTTTTATGAATCAGTTGTCCAGCGAATAGCTCACACGGGCCAAGTTCGCTTGCATGGCGAAGCAGTTGGTCGGCGGTGGTGATGTGGAGTGTCGTTGTCATCGCTGTTGAATTGTAGTCCGGTCGAAGGGTGGCCTGAATCATTTCGAGCGTTACTCTCCCGGGGTAATCCACCAACCATTCTCCTCCCAATGATATTTGCCACTTTCTAAACCGTCAACCAGTTGCTGTAGGTGGTCACGCCAACTTGATGCGACCACTCGACATGCTCCAACTTCGTGGCTGAAGTCGATTATTTGGCCAATGGTGCCACCGGCCGCAGGGGCAAGATCCAAAATGTCATGATCACCGCTTTGATTGGTTGCAATCGGCACCCATCGAGGATGCCAGAAATAATCTCTTTGGATCAATTCAATCGGATCCAACACTTCCAACAATTTATGAGCCTCAGGTTCTCCCGCCATCCAGCTACTCCAGTCCTTCTTCATTTCGTCCAATGTTGACAGGTTGTAGCCATATGGAAAAACCGGGCTTGTAGAACCGTTATGGATCAAGTAAGTCTCGATGACATCTTGAGGGAGTGTTAATTCCAGGCTGGCTTCCGCCGCCTTGATCTGATCTGGTGACGCCGGCCCGTTCGTTCGAAAATGTCCGGCCGGGACATTGTGGCGATACCATTCCTCGATCCGCGTCCACAGGATGGGAATAGTGACCATTGATGCGACACCCTTCTCAACGTGGGGGCAAATACCGCAAATGGCTGCCGGCGGGTGGCTGGGGCTGAAGGCTTTGCGCAAGCCCCGGCCGTGGGATGCACTGATGGCAAGCGTGTCTTATTCCGCCGTGCGCCTGGGCCGGGGCTTCGCGGACTCAGCCCCAGCCACCCG
>JBBDXA010000224.1:3650-13625 GCA_040902585.1 Phycisphaeraceae bacterium | reverse complement strand
ACCGAGCCAACGATGACGAAAACGATATTTACAGAAAAGCGGTTGCTTTACCCGCGAGTGAGAGACCTCCCGAGATCTATTACCTGAAAGTAGATGATCGTAAAGTGCCCGTCGAGTTGAGAACGCCTATTAATGTGAAGTTGTTCGAGGGAGCTAAGACTATTGTGCTGCACGTCGAGCCCTACCGTGTGTTCAAGTATGGACCGATAAGCTTTCGCTTTCCGCGAGAATACAGTTGGAGGACGACGGATCAAAACCCCCTCGGACCGACATGGCAAATTGAAGGACCAAAGGTCGGAATCATGGTTACTTGTTACAAAGACACTGAGGAACATGACGAGCTTCGGCGGGCCATTATCGACAGGATAATTGATGCCTATCGCACATCAGGAAAGGTGACCGAGAAGAAGCTCAGTGCGAATTTGGGTGAAACGAAACTCGAGGGAATAGAGTTGCGCATTGAGATGGGAACGGTTCACTTGCGCCAAGAGATCTACTCGATCAAAGCAGGAAAGGATTCATTCGTGTTCTTAATTCAAGCTGTTGATGGCGAGCAGCCAAGTGAAGGCCGAAAGATGCTGTTTGACACGTTCAAGATCGCGAAGGAGTAGAAGCTGGGTACTTATCACGGCAGCTTCTCCGCCGCCGGCGGATCGCGCCAGAAGAAGCGCTCCACCATCTGCGTGATCACCACATCCGGCTGATGCTGATCCACGTACTCCGGATGAAACTGGTCCGACCACACGAACACGGCCTTGTCGAAATGCTCGGCGAGATAGGGCTTGAGGAATGAGCCGAACGAATCGCGGAACATCACCAGGCGCGGGAGTCCCTTACCGGGCGCCTGCGTCGTGTGCGGGCTCTTGTCATACTCTTCGCGCAGCACTTTAAGCTTCAGCGGCGGCTTCGCGACCAGCTCGATGCGGTCTTCCGTGAAGTGATCGCGAATACCCAGTACGCCCGCCAGATCGCCGCCCGGCGTCTGCCGATGGGTGATGTCGAACTGATCCCACGACAGCGGCTCGACCTTCGCAAACATCGCCTTCAATCGCCCGGCCACCGCGAGATAACCGGCGAAAGCGCCGACATCATTCCAGTGCGTGTCGGTGCGGTGATACAGCCGCTGCTGCGGATGCTTCATCTTGTAGTCCGCCACCGCTTCGCGCATGTCCACGATTTCAATCGTCGAATGCTCGCGCAGATGAGCGACAAGCTGATCGCCCCGGCTCTTGGCGCCGACGCGCTGCCATTCGTCGGGCAGGAACTCCGGATAGATCGTCTGGGCATTGGGAGCGATGATGAAGAGATATCGGCAGCCGCGCGACGCCAGCCAGTCGCGCCGCATCTCCAACACGCGCTGCCACTGAAGCAGCTCCACCGGCGTGAAGGGTTTGCGGGCCAGGTGATATTGCATGGTGCCGTAGGCGGCGTAGTAGAGCCATTGATGCTCCCTGCCGGCCGCGTCTGTTTCGCTCTTGCCCAGCACGGCATGATCGGAACTCGTGACGCCGAAGCCTTCGACTTTCATGATGCCGTGCCAATGGATCATGAGGTTGCGCAGGCCGAAGTGATCGCCGATCCAGAGCTTGAAGGCCGCGGGATAGTCCTTGGCCTGCGTGAGGGTCGTGGGGAACGCCGGGGCCGGGGCCAGGGCCCGCATCTCGGTGTTGGGCGTCGGGTCGAAGCGGAAGATCATGTCGAGCATCGGCACCGCCATCGCGATGGCAAAGGCGATGATGAGCGCGATATCGAATCGGCGGCGAAGGGGGGAGTCAACCACGGATCTCACGGATGGCACGGATGGGGAACAAGAGGTCGGCGCATCGGACCGCGCCGGCGGCGTTTGCGGTTCTCGGGTTGTCAGGTCGTTCACGCTCATCGGTTCAGAATCGGAAGTAAATAAACGGACTGTACGACCCCGCCGCGACCAGCAGGGCCGCGACGACGAAGACCACGCCGAGCACGACCATCCGCAGCGACAAAGCTGAGCATTCCATCCAGCCCACCCTGGCGGCGGCGGCCTTCGCAATCGCCCGCTCGTACCCCTTCCCGATCGCCGGCCAGATCGGCGTCGCGCCGATGACACCGGCGAGGATGACCAGGGTGACCGTGACATCGAGATACATCTCAGGCCGATACCACACGCCTGCGGTCGCCGCCGTACCGCCGAAGCCGATCATCGCCTGAAGCACAGCGAAAGCCTGCGGCAAGGTCTCGGCGCGGAAGAACACCCAACCGACCATGGCGACTAACAACGTGTATAGATGTCGCAGCGGCCGCGGCGAGCGGGTCAGGGCGGAGCCGAAGCCGAGGCGTTCGACGACGAGGAACAGGCCGTGGTACAGGCCCCAGAGGACGAAGGTCCAGCTCGCGCCGTGCCACAGGCCGCAGAGGAGGAAGACGATGAGGAGGTTGCGATACACCCTCGCCGGGGAGCCGCGATTGCCGCCTAATGGTATGTATAGATAGTCGCGGAACCAGGTCGAGAGGGACATATGCCAGCGTCGCCAGAACTCGGTGATGGACTGGCTGATGTAGGGGTAGTTGAAGTTTTCGAGGAACTTGAAGCCGAACATGTGCCCCAGACCGATGGCCATGTCCGAATAGGCGGAGAAGTCGAAGTAGATTTGCAGCGTGTAGCACAGCACCGCCAGCCAGGCGAGCGAAGGCGTGAGATGATCCAGCGGGACGCCGGGCATGGCGGCGTTGCCTGCGGCTCCCCCGGCACCGAATATCTCATCCGCCACCAGCGCGCAGGTGTTGGCGATGATCATCTTCTTGCCCAGGCCGATGATGAAGCGACGGATGCCGTAGGCGAACTGGGCGCTGGTCACCACGCGGCTGATGATCTGTTCCGCCACATCCTTGTATCGCACGATGGGCCCGGCAATGAGCTGCGGGAAGAGCGAGATATACAGCGCGATGTTGAGAGGATTACGCTGCACCTCCGCCTGCCGGCGATAGACATCGATCACGTAGCTCATCGCCTGGAACGTGAAGAACGAGATGCCGATGGGCAGTTGAATCCCCGGCGGGTCCAGATGCAGCCCCAGCGGACCGAGCAGCGCGTTGACCGTGCCCGCGAAGAGGTCGGCGTATTTGTAAACACCCAGCAGGCCGAGGTTGCCCACGATCGTCAGCACGATCGGCCAGCGGCTGGGCGCACCGCCCTTCGCATCCGCCTGGCGCAGGCCGCGATCCACCCACAGGCCCATCGCGTAGTTGAACGCGATCGACACCAGCATCATGAGCACGAAATATTTTTCGCCCCACGCGTAGAAGAACAGGCTGAAAAGGAGGAGCAGCGGATTGCGCAGCGATCGCAGCCCCGGCACGAAGTACAAGCCGAAGAGCAGCGGCAGAAAGACAAACAAAAAGGCCGGCTCGCTGAAGAGCATGGATGCGTCTCACCTGATCAGAACAGACAACTCTCGGGGATTATCGGTTCTACGCGGATTGGGCTTGATGCGTGCGGCGTTATCGGGACGCGGAGTGAAACCACAGATGAACACAGATGCACACAGATAGAGAATGTTCATGAGGAAACCAGGAAGGCAGGAACGGAAAGGATCAAGCCCTTCATGATCTCCTCCTGCATTCCTGATTTCCTCATAAGAATCCATTATCTGTGTCCATCTGTGTTCATCTGTGGTTTCAAATCGAGCAACCGAAGCTTGCGATCCTCCCCGCCTTGCCGGTACGCTGACCGCCTTTCCTTCCATAATGAAAGGCTCCGCCCATGCTTCGACTCTTTGCGATTCTCCTGGCCGTCGCCACCTTCGCCGGCTGCAAGAGCTCCAGTTGCTGCGACGACGTCTGCGATGACGATGTCGCCGCGACCCACCTCGGCCACCTGCGCCACGTCGTACTCTTCAAGTTCAAGGAAGGCACGATGCCCGAGAAGATCGCCGAGATCGAAAAGGCGTTTGCCGCGCTGCCTGCGAAGATTCCTTCGATCATCGACTTCGAGTGGGGCACGAACAACAGCCCGGAGGAACATGCTCAAGGTTACACGCACTGCTTCCTCGTGACTTTCAAGGACGCCGCCGGCCGGGCCGCGTATCTGCCGCACCCGGCACACAACGAATTCGTCGCGCTGGCCGGCCCGCATTTTGATGCGGTACATGTGGTGGATTACGTCGCGAAGAAGTAGGAGCACCGTCCCGACAGGGCGGTGCTGTTGGCATCCAAAGAAAGTTGACGCCCGTTGCCGCCTGTGTTGACGCCATGTGCCACAACAGGTCTTCGTCCACGCTCAGCACCACCCTGTCGGGATGGTGCTCCCGGAGTGTTGCCTGATGATCCTCCTACGCACCACCCAAGGCCCGATGCTCCGCCAGCACGGCGAGATATTCCCGATTGATGGCTGGTCGTGGCTCGATCTGATCAACCGCGACGATCTGCCCGCGCTGCTCTCAAA
Source organism: Phycisphaeraceae bacterium (assembly GCA_040902585.1). Lineage (GTDB taxonomy): Bacteria > Planctomycetota > Phycisphaerae > Phycisphaerales > Phycisphaeraceae > JBBDXA01. Next base: position 9,205 of record JBBDXA010000224.1, on the reverse strand, counting down.
GCTCGTCAGCGGCGGCACGATTCACGGCACCGCGGACTTCGTCAGTGAATCGATCCTGCCGCCCATCGATGATCGCCAGGAGCTCTGGGCCGCGGGCGTGACCTACATGCGGAGCAAGACCGCGCGGATGGAAGAAGCCTCCGCTTCAACGGGCGGCGGCGGCGGGTCGGATTTTTACGACAAGGTGTATCACGCTGACCGCCCCGAGCTTTTCTTCAAGGCCACGCCGCACCGCGTCGCGGGCCATCATCAGGCGATGCATCTGCGCAGCGACTCGAAGTGGATCGTGCCTGAGCCGGAGCTGACACTCGTCATCACGCGCAACGGCAACATCATCGGCTACACCGTCGGCAACGATTTATCCTGTCGCGATATCGAAGGCGAAAACCCGCTGTATTTGCCGCAGGCGAAGACGTTTGATCGCTGCGCTGCCCTGGGGCCGGGCGTGTACATCTCAGAGAAACCGCTCGCGCCGACGACGGCGATCAAGCTGGAGATCACCCGCGCGGGCAAGGCTGTGTTCACCGGCGCGACCAGCATCGATCAGATCAAGAAGCCCCTGCCCACGCTCGTGGAGTATCTCTTCCGCGACAACTCCTTCCCGCACGGCTGCCTGCTCATGACCGGCACCGGCATCGTCCCGCCTAACGATTTTTCCCTTCAGATGGGTGATACCGTGCGCATCAGCATCGACTCGATCGGGACGTTGGTGAACATGATGGAGACATGAGGATGAAAGGGGGAAACATGATTGATGATGATTTTGACGAGGATCGGATATGGTGGGAGCAGAGGTGGAAAGAACGCAGCGACACGATTCGCGATGCGTTTGGCGAGACGATTCCTCCGGGAATGGTCACTTCGTTTAGTTTCGACGAACCCGACCTGATTGTCCCTGGCGCGTGCGCAATGACCTTCGCTCCGACAGAGTCACGACCATTTTACCTGCACATGACGCAGGGCATTACGCAACCACTCAAACGCGGCAGTGAGTACTCCGCGACTAAGTGGGAATTCGGCGTCTATACCCACGACAACATTAACTGGCCGAAGCAGTTTCTGTACGACCTGGTCACGTGCTGGTCAGAAATGAAAGGTCGAATCGAAGTCGGCCATGCATTTCCAGTCAGTTTCTTCAAGGATTCCCACGGCGAACTTGACTGCGCCGTGACGGACCTGAACGACTTCACTGACCTTGTTGGACCAATGCGTTATCTTTACCTTTGGCCCAGCCTGCTTGATCGCGTGTTGTTGCAGACAAGTGTTGGTGACTTCTACATCATGGCGGCGACACTCGCGACGATGGGCGAGGTCGAACTCGCTGATGAATTGACCCCACCTCACCTCCTTCTGCTGCTTGCACGACTCGGACTCGGACAAGTAAGCAATCCGCACCGATGCTGCGCAACCGATCACCCAAAATTTGAGCAGACCTGGTGCCAAGTGAAAGCCTTGCACCACGATGACGCAGTACGTGAGCTAAACAAAGTCCGGAATTTCACCGGGCGACTTTGATGAATCCGTTTTGGAGTAAACATGCCCGACATCACCGGCAAACATCTCATCGGCGACACGACCAGCAGCGCTTCGAGCACCGTCTTCGAAGCGATCAATCCTTCCACGGGCGAAAAACTCTCGCCGCCGTTCCACGAAGGCTCGGCCGCGGAGGCAGATCACGCGATGAAACTCGCTGACGCAGCGTTCGATACGCTTCGCGCCCGCAGCGCGGAAGATCGCGCTGCCCTCGTCGAGGGAATCGCTGATCAGATCATGGCACTGGGCGACGCCCTTCTCGATCGCTGTCACGCGGAGACCGGTCTGCCCATGGGTCGCCTCACCGCCGAGCGCGGGCGCACAGTCGGACAGGCGAAAATGTTCGCCCAGGTCCTGCGCGAAGGCTCCTATGTAGACGCACGCATCGACCCCGCCCTGCCTGACCGCAAGCCGATGGCGCGGCCCGACATTCGCCGGATGCTCATGCCCATCGGCCCCGTCGTCGTGTTCGGCGCAAGCAACTTTCCCCTCGCCATCAGCGTCGCGGGGACGGACACGGTCTGTGCCCTGGGCGCGGGCTGCCCTGTCGTCGTGAAGGCCCATCCGGGGCATCCGGGCACGTGCGAACTGCTCGGCCACGCCATCGCCGCGGCCCTGAAACAGGGCGGTTTTCCAGCCGGCGCGTTCTCGCTCCTGCAAGGTGCGAGTACGACCATCGGTCAGGCGCTGGTGAAACATCCGCTCGCCAGGGCCGTCGCCTTCACCGGTTCCCTGCGCGGCGGGCGCGCTCTCTTTGATGCCGCGAATTCCCGCCCTGATCCGATTCCTGTGTACGCCGAGCTGGGCAGTGCGAATCCTGTCTTCCTCCTGCCCGGCGCACTGGCGTCGCGCGGCGATGAGATTGCCGCCGGCTTCGTGCAATCCGTCGCACTCGGCGTCGGTCAGTTCTGTACCAACCCCGGCGTCGTGCTCGGCCTGCGCGGCCAAGCGATGGCGAAGTTCACCGCGAAGGTGGCCGCCCTCGCCGCCGATGTCCCCCCTGCCACCATGCTGCACAAGGGCATCCGCGATGCCTACGACACCGGCACCGAAACCATCAGCAAGACCAACGGCGTCCGCCTGCTTGGCCAGTCGAGGGAAGGCCCCGATCCCGCCAGGACTCACGCCTCCACCATCGTTTTCCACACCGACGGCAACACGTGGGAATCGCAGAAGCATCTGCATCAGGAAGTGTTCGGCCCTTCCTCCATCATTATCGAAGGCGACACGGTCGAGCAGCTCACGCGCATCGCCGAGAACCTGGAAGGCCACCTCACCGCAACTCTGCACGGCACGCCCGAAGACTTGAAAGAATATGCCCCGCTCGTGCGCATCCTCGAACGCAAGGTCGGACGCATCATCTTCAACGGCTTCCCCACCGGCGTCGAAGTGTGCCACGCGATGCATCACGGCGGCCCGTACCCCGCGTCCCTCGATCCGCACTGGACCAGCATCGGCATGGCGTCGATCGGAAGGTTCGTTCGCCCCGTGTGCTATCAAAGCTTCCCCGATAGCGCGCTGCCGACTGAACTGCAAAATGCCAACCCGCGCGGCATCATGCGCCTCATCGACGGCAACCTCACGCGCGGTGGGATGTAACGGGAGCACCATCCCGACAGGATGGTGCTATGGGCGCACGACCTGCTTTCGCGCAACCCCGCACCCTCGTCATTCCTAAGTCCTCAGCACCACCCTGTCGGGATGGTGCTCATAACGGCTTCTGATAAAAGTGCAGCGCCATCGAGCCGTACTCGTGTCGCTTCATGTCCATATAGCCTTCGACCGCGTCAGGCGTCACCTCCGTCGGCGTGCGCAGCATGACCACGCCGCCCGGCTCCAGGTCCGGCAGAAGCGCTGCGATCAGCGTCATCATCTGCCCGCGCGTGCGTTCATCCTCCATCAGCGAATAAGGCGGATCGCAGAACACGATGCGCAGCGGCTTGTGCGGCAGCATGGCGATCCACGCGGTCGCCAGGGCGTTGGCGCTCATGACACGCGACTGCGCTTCCAGGCCGAGCAGGTGAATGTTGGATTCGAGTATTTCGCGTACGCCGCGATGCGATTCGATGAAGGTGCAGTGCTCGCTGCCGCGGGAGAGGGCTTCGAGGCCGAGACTGCCCGTGCCGCAGAAGAGGTCCAGGGCGTAGCCCTCTTCGACGAGTCCCGCCGCGTCGAGCCGATCGAAGAGCGCGACCTTGACGCGGTCGGTGATAGGCCGGGTGGTCTCCGTGCCTTGTGGAGGTTGAATCCGCCTGCTGCGATGGTTGCCGCCGATGATGCGCATGGCGGTATGTTAGCCGCTTGCGGCTTAGCAGCGGGCAACCCGCGAAGGTGCGCTAAGCCGCGAGCGGCTTGAATCGATGCGCCACTCCACTACATTGCCCGCCATGAGCAAATCCCAAAAACCCCGCAAGATCAAATTGACCGCCCGCGGCATCGACAAGTACGACCTTTATCTGCGCAGCGTGCAGGAGCCGGAGGCTGAGATCGAGTTCTTCGAGCGTGCCTTTAAGGATACGTTCAAACGCAGGGCGATGGTGTTGCGCGAAGACTTCTGCGCAGCCGCGGCCGTCTGCTGCGAATGGGTGCGTACGCACAAGGAGCGCACCGCCGTAGGCGTTGACCTTGACCCGGTGCCTTTGGAGTGGGGCAAGAAGTACAACGTCTCGAAGCTGAAGGATTCGGAGAAGGAGCGCGTGAAGTTTCTTCAGACGGACGTGCGCGACATTCTGCCGGACAAGGCGGACATCATTGCCGCGGAGAATTTTTCCTTCTTCATCTTCAAGACCCGCGACGAACTGCGGGCCTACTTCAAGGCTGCCTGCGACAACCTCGCGAAGGAAGGTCTGCTCGTCACCGACATGATGGGCGGCCCGGACTGCATGAAGGAAAAGACGCAGGATGTCCGCAAGATCAAGATCGAAAAGGGCGCGACGCCCGGCATCGCCCCCAGTAAGGGCGTGACCACCAACGGCCTGCCCTTCCACGCCCGCGGCTCCTTCAAATATGTCTGGGAACAGGCCTCGTTCGATCCCATCACCCACGACGGCGTCTACCACATTCACTTCCGCTTCAAGGACGGCTCGCAGATCAAAAAGGCGTTCACCTACCACTGGCGACTGTGGACCATTCCCGAAATCAGAGAGCTCATGCTCGAAGCCGGCTTCAAAAGGGCCGACGTCTACTGGGAAGGCGTGGACAAGCACGGCGAAGGCGATGGCATCTACAAGAAGCAGGAGAAGGCTCCGAGCGAAGCGGTGTTCATCGCGTACATCGTGGGGGTCAAGTGATTGCGGATTGCGGATCGCGGATGGCGGATTGAAAATGGAGATTCGCATCCGCCGTGTCCACGTTCTACGATGACGTCCGCGTCGGTCAATCCGCATTCCACGATCCGCAATCCGCGATTCCGTTATGTCTAATCCGCAATCCGCAATCCGCAATCCGCAATCGCCGATCCAGTCCCCCAAAGGCACGCGCGACTTTTATCCGAAGGACTGCGCGTGGCGCAATTTCGTGCTGGATACGTGGCGTCGCGTCTCGATCCGCAACGGGTTTGAACAGGTGGACGGGCCGATCTTCGAGCTGCTCGATCTGTACAAGGTCAAGAGTGGGGAAGGGATCGTGAGCGAGCTGTTTCACTTTCAGGATCGCGGCGAGCGCGAGCTGGCGATTCGCCCGGAGTTCACGCCGACCTTGGCGCGGATGGTGGCGGCCCAGGCGAATGCGCTGCCTAAACCGATCAAGTGGTTCTGCACGCCGAACCTGTGTCGAGCGGAGAAGCCGCAGCGCGGACGCCTGCGCGAGTTCTGGCAGTGGAATGCGGACATCCTCGGTTCCGACGCCGCCATCGCCGATGCGGAAGTGATTTTCGTGGCCGTGGATTTTCTCCAGGAGATGAAACTCACGCCGCAGCAGGTGCGCGTGAAGATCAGTCATCGCCAGACGGTCAGGCACATTCTCGCCAAGCTCGGCGTCAGCGATGAGAAGATGCAGGATGCGTTTGAGTTACTGGATCGCCC
>JBBDXA010000224.1:0-3640 GCA_040902585.1 Phycisphaeraceae bacterium | reverse complement strand
GAGCACTTCACGGCCGGGGCGGGTAACCTCGGGCTGGATGCCGAGCGCGTCGCGCAGGTCGATCAGATCTGCCGGATGAAATATCCCGCGGGCCAATTGCAGTCATTGCGCGATGCGATCGGCATCGGTGAGGAACTGGCGGATATCGAAGCACTCGACAAAGAGCTGCGCGGCTTCGGCATCGCGGAGTGGTGCGAGTATGACCTGGGCATCGTGCGCGGTCTGGCGTACTACACCGGCACCGTCTTCGAACTGCACGAGAAAACCGGCGTCGAACGCGCCTTAGCCGGCGGCGGACGATACGACAAGCTGATCGAAATGTTCGGTGGTCCCGCGACGCCGGGCGTGGGCTTCGGCATGGGCGACGTCGTCCTTTCCAACGTCCTCATGGACAAGGGCCTGATGCCCGAGGATGTCACGCCGCGACCGGATGTCTTCATCATCGGCGTCACGGATGTCGGGGCGGCGAGTGTCTCGACGCTCACCGCGCAGCTTCGCATGGCCGGCCTGCACGCGCGGTTCACGTACAAGTCCACGCGCAACCTGGGCAAGCTTATCAAGGACGCATCGAACATGAAGGCCCGCTTCGCGGTGATCCTCGATGATGGCGCAGCGATGGGGAAGGCGATGCTGAAGGATATGGCGAGCGGCGAGCAAACCGAAGTACTGCTTGCGGACTTGGTTGGTCGAGTTGCCGGCTAAATCGATACCATGTTTCCCATGGCCCAGCGTCGTTTCCATTATGACGTCGCCTTCGAACAGTACCTTCGCACGAAGGCGATTCCCTATGTCGCCGTCGATGAAGCGAAGCGCGCCTTGGACAAGACCTATCCGCCCGCGACGCTCAAGAGTTTTGATTTTGTCGTGTACTCCGACAAATCGCTGAATCTGCTTGTGGATGTGAAGGGTCGCAAGCATTCGGGGCGATCGAGTAAGTCGCTGGACAACTGGGTCACGCGCAATGATGTGGACAGCCTCACGCAGTGGGAGAAGCTTTTCGGCGAAGGGTTCGAGGGAGCGTTCGCGTTTCTCTATTGGTGCGATGTGCAGCCGCCTGATGCGCTGTTTCACGAAATCTTCGAATGCAGCGGGCGCTGGTACGCGGTGCTGGCGATTCGGCTGAGCGACTACCGCAAGCATCTGAAGCAACGCAGCCCGCGCTGGGATACGGTGAACATCCCGGCGGCGACGTTCAGCAGGCTGGCGGTGCCGTTGATGGAGATGATCTGACCGAATACGCCTCACGCCAGCGGCAGCAGCCACGCACCGAGCGTCACCACGATCAGGCCCGTCACGGACATGACGATCATGATCATCGATGAGGTTTTGAAAGTTTCGCCTTCGGTCATGCCGGACATTTTTCCGATGACCCAGAAGCCCGAGTCGTTCATCCATGAGATGGGCTTGGAGCCGCAGGCGATCGCCAGCGCCATGTAGACGGGGTGGAAGCCGAGCGTACCCGCGGCGGCGAGTGGGACGACGATGGGCCCGACGATGCCGGCGGCGGTGATCATGGCGACCGTGGCCGAGCCCTGCGCGGTGCGGACCAGGGCGGTGACGCCGTAAGCCAGGGGGATGAGCCACAGGCCGAGCGAGCCGTCGGGTGCCATGCGTTTGAATTCGTCGGCGATGCCGGTCTGTTGAAGGATCGCGCCGAAGGCCCCGCCCGCCGCGGTGATGAGGATGATGACGCCGCCGGATTCAAGGGCTTTCTGCACGCCGGCGCGCATGCCTTTGGCGTCGGAGTGGCCGTACTGAAGCATCATCAAAAGCGCGAGGCCGGCCGCGATGGTGATCGCAATGTTCTTGTCACCCACGAAGTTCAGCGCCGGCTCAATCGCAACCCACCACGCGGGCAGATCATCCGCTTTCACGCCGTCGAACGCCTGCGAAAGGATCGAACTCGTTGCGATGAGGACGACAGGCAGTGCGATCGGCAGCAATGCAAACCACATCGGCGGGAGCACGCGCTCGACTCCCCTCCCTCTTAGGGAGGGGCCGGGGGAGGGGCCGGGGGAGGGTCGAACTTCCGTATCCACAACACGCTCGCCACCTTCGACATCCCGCAGCGGAATCTCCAATCGCTTGTTAAGCCAGTACGCGTAACACAATCCCGCTGAGACAGTGAAGAGTCCGACGATCGTCCCGCCGAGCATCATGGTGCCGACTTCGACGTTGAGCTGGCTCGCCGCCAGCAGCGGTCCCGGCGTGGGCGGCACGAGCGAATGCGCCATCGTCGCGCCGGCGACGATGGACATCACATACAGCGTGTAGTTCTTGCCCGTTTTGATGCGCAGCTCTTTACCCAGCGGAATGAGCAGGAGAAAGACCGTGTCGAAGAAAACGGGGATCGCCAGCAGAAAGCCGCTGAAGGTGAAGGCGATTGGCGCGCGTTTCTCGCCAACGGTCGCCAGCGCGGAGTTGACGATGCGCTCGGCCGCGCCCGATCGCAGCAGGCACTGCCCGACCACCGCGGCCATGGCGATGAGGATCCCCACGCTGGCGCAAGTCTTGCCGAAGCCGGTGGCGATGCGCGAGCCGATGGTCTGATCCGCCACCTTCGCCGCGACCAGCGCATCGCCCGGCGTCAGGGCCGCGACGAGAATCGCCGCGAGGATCAGCGCCAGGAACGCGTGCAGCTTCAGCACGACGATCGCGGCGATGACCACCAGCATTCCGATGAGGACGAGCACAATCGCGTTCATGGGCGGAACCTGTTTGTGGACGATGGAAGCGAAACGATAACATGCCTGCCGCGACGCCGCCGATTAGCGGGAGGACCGATAGGTCCGCCTCCGCGGCGAACGGCGCAGACGTGGGTGTTGTTGGCCCGATGCACAAGGCGTCATGTCGCAGCAAAGCCCCGCGCCCCCGCGTGCGGCCCTGCGGGCCTGCCGCTAACCATGATGACCACACATCGCATCCAACCTGATCAACTCCGCAGCGCGCGATGGTTCGCCCCCGACACGCTGCGCGGCTTCGGCCATCGCTCGCGCGCCAAGCAGATGGGCTACGCGAGGGAGGAGTTCGCGGACAAGCCCGTCATCGCGATCCTTAACACATGGAGCGACCTGAACACCTGTCACACGCATTTCAAGCAGCGCGTCGAAGAGGTGAAACGCGGCGTCTGGCAAGCCGGGGGCTTTCCTGTGGAGATTCCCGTCGTTTCGCTCAGCGAGATGTTCATGAAGCCGACGACGATGCTCTATCGCAACCTGCTGGCGATGGAGGTTGAGGAAGTGTTGCGGTGTCATCCGGTGGACGGCGCGGTGCTCATGGGCGGGTGTGACAAGACGGTCCCCGGCCTGGTGATGGGCGCGACGACGATGAATCTGCCGTGCATCTTCATGCCTGCCGGTCCGATGCTGCGCGGGAACTGGCGCGGCAACGTGCTGGGCTCGGGCAGTGATGTCTGGAAGTACTGGGCCGAGCGCCGCGCGGGGAATATGTGCGAAGAGGCGTGGTGCGAACTGGAAGACGGCATCGCGCGCTCGCCGGGCGTGTGCATGACGATGGGCACCGCCGCGACCATGGCGTGTATCGTCGAAGCGCTGGGCCTGATGCTGCCGGGCGCAGCGAGCATTCCCGCCGTGGACTCCAATCATTCGCGCATGGCGTCCTCCTGCGGCAGGCGCATCGT
>JBBDXA010000223.1:7555-14102 GCA_040902585.1 Phycisphaeraceae bacterium | reverse complement strand
AGCAGCGCGCCGATCTGCACGGGCGAGGCCTGCCCGGTCATGATCGATTCGAAGGCTTCGATGGTCTGGGCTTCGGTGAGCGCTTGGCGCTGCACGAGAGTGGCGAGGATTTGTTTCATGCTGCGGGACTCACGGACCCACCCACGGGAGTGGGTGGGCTTTTTGGATCGCATTGTTTTGTTGTCGGACTTCTGACTTTGCTCACACCAGCACGCCCAGCAGCCAGAGGGCGGATGCCGCCAGGATCATGAAGACCACGATTTGCGCGGTGAGGTAGAGCGCCTGACCGGGCAGCTTGGAAAGGTCATCGGTTTTGATGGTCTTGTAGGTGAGGGAGATGGCGAACACAAGAGGCACCAGCAGGATGAGCCAGTAGTCGTCGAGCTTGAGCGGATCGATGAACGGGCGATAGGCGAGGGTGGTACTGCCTGACTGCGAAAAGAGGGCGAAGATCAGGTTGATCATAGTGATCATGCGCGGGTCTCCGCAGCGGAGGTCGCAGCCTTGGCGATGGCACTGGAGGAAAGGACAAGCTGCCCGCTGTCGCGTTCGCGTCGGTAGGCGGGATTGCAGTAGAGGACGTCGATGATGGCCAGCAGGTTGAGCATGCCCGCCAGCGCGGTGAAGAGCGTGCCTTGTTCAGCCATGCGACCGAAGCTGGGTTCGTAGGTGAGTGAGCCGTCGCCTGAGCCGTCGGCGTGACTTTCCTTCAAGCTGTTGCGGAACATATCGACGGCAATCGACGGCGCGATCATGGCCTGTCCGTAGTACCACCACGAGCGGGATTCGCCGCTGCCTTCGGTGCGATCGGTTCGACTGATCACGCTGATGCCGCCGATGAGAATGCCCAGAAGCCAGAGCGAGCAGATGGCGACGGCGAGGATGATGCCGCGTTTGCGCAGGCCGAGGATGAAGTGCCCCAGTCCGGGCAACAGCCAGCCGGCCACGGCGGCGTGGGGGTTGAAGTGCGGATTGGGTTCCCGTTGGCTGGTGCTCAAGTCACGTCTCCGAGGTGCGCGGCAGGGGGCTCCCGCGAGCGTTGAATAGGTAGGGCCGGGACGGATGATAACGACTGAAAACTGGGGCGGGCGCGTTCATTGAGCCGATACGTCTGCCGCTCGGGTTATCGGCTCCCGGCAGGTCCGAGGTTGATTACCCCCGGCCGGCGGCTACGGTTCGAGATAATTCCATTGACAAATGCATGCGCGACGATAGTTTAACCGCTCAGAACGCCCCCGGTCAGGGACCAAAGGACGCCGGGCAGGGTCAGGGACCTCCTTTGGATACCTGTTGATAACTCGGTCTGTGTACCGCTGGAGATGAACAACATGCCACACTTCACTAAATGGGAATGCCTCGAATCGGATGATGCGGACCGGCTGCTGGCCGATCCGGTCGCTGCCGCCAGCTTCGACCTGGCCAAGCGCAAGGACGATGAAGATGAAGATGTCGAAGACGAGGATGATGACCTTGAGGACGATGATTTTTTAGACGATGAAGAGGAAGACGAAGACCTTTTCGATGACGACGACGATGACGACGAGGATTTCCTCGACGACGACGACGAGGAAGAGGACTTCGAAGAAGAAGTCTGAACCGATCCATGACGGCGCGCGAGTTGGCGACCGGGGTTGGCTCAGGCAATGGGTGCCAGCGCCGACTCCCGGAGCCGATCATGAGCGAAATGCCTTCCATGGACCGCCGTACGTCCTTCAGCCGCCGCGACCGCGAGGAAGAAGGCCAAGCAACGACCGACACGGGCCTGGAGCGTCGTCGTGGTCCCGGCCGCCGTCGGACGGATTTCGCACGCAGCGCTGAAGAGGGAGAGATGTCCAACGAGCAGTTCCTGCTTGTCTCGGCGATCGATGCGTTCAAGCGCGTCAACAATCGCCCCTTCCCCACGTGGACCGAAGTGCTGGAAGTCATCCGCAAACTCGGCTATCGCAAGACGTGCGCATCGACGCTGAATCTTTCCAACCATGAAGACTGGACGGAGCCATCTGACGCGCCCGCCTTCAAGCCTGCACGCAGTGAACCGTCGCACGAGCCGCTCGCCGACGAATCGAATGATTGAGGCTCTGAGCGAGTAGCTGTCAGCGATCAGCTTTCAGCTATAGTCGATCAGCGATGTGCGTTGCGAGCCGTGAGTTGATGGTCTCGCCTGGTGAGCTCTTGATTCGCGCGTTTTGATTTCAACTCAGCATCTCCCGTCGCCCGGTCTCCCTCTCTCCTGCCATCTCTTCACCCGTCCGCTATCATCAGCCCGCTATGCGGGAACTGCCTTACAAGATCGCTGTGCTCTGTTTTCTTTTCGATGCCCAGGGGCGCGTGCTGCTGCTGCATCGCCGCAAACCGCCGAATCAGGATCTGTATTCGCCCATCGGAGGGAAGTTGGAGACGGGCATAGGGGAAAGCCCTACGACCTGTGCAGTAAGGGAAATCACTGAGGAGGTCGGTTTGACGGTGAGTCCCTCCGATTTGCACCTGACGGGCATCGTTTCCGAAGATTCCTTCGACGACGAGTGCCACTGGCTCATGTTTTTGTACGAACTTATGAAACCTGTTGAGGTTTCGTGTGTCGAATTCGATGAAGGGATACTAGAATGGCATGAGGCGGATGCGTTGAATCGTTTGCCGATTCCCGCCACGGATCGCCATGTGATCTGGCCGCTTTTCTGGAAGTATCGCGCCCGTTTCTTCGCGGCACACATCCATTGTGCCGGCGGTGAACTTACTTGGCGGATCGAACAGCCGCCCGGCGATGCGGGCACCTTCAGAACGCCCTGACGGACTATCTAACTATTTGTATAGTCCACACACTGTTAGATGTTTGCGTTCCGGTAAATCGGTGATTACACTCGCCGCCTCAGCGGAACAGTATTCCAGGTTGACGTTCAACCTCCGGGGAGCGAATTCTTGGTTCCTCTAACTGGAGTTCGCAACCATGCAGCATGAGATTGTCGAAAAAGTGCAGGGGGTACTTGCTCCCTGGGGTTCAGACACGCGCAAGTTCGTCAAGTCCGTTCGGGACTACATCAGTTGCAGCAGCCTGGCCGTCGGTGTGATCAACGCCAACGACCCGCAGGCTGATGAACTACTTGCGGTCCACGGCTGGTCCGGCGCCGTCGTCGGTCGCTGGTGTTCCACCGCCGGCAAGGACAAGCTGCTCGCCGCCGCGATGAAGGACGGCTTTGCCGTCTCTTACCCCGGCCAGCGCGGCGCCGACTCGGCGCTGCACAAAGGCGGGCACGCCATCGTCTGCGTCCTGCCCGAGTCCATCCCCGAGGGCCGCTATTGGTGGCTGATGCTTGCCCGCGACGGCAACACCGCCTTCTCCGCAGCGGATCAGCAAAAGGCGCAACTCGTTCTTCGCGGCTGGCAGGCCAGCTTCTGCGTGCCGGGCGAGCAGGGCATGGGGCGGCTCATCGTTGGCAACGACGATCGACTCATCGCTGCCGATCTTTCCGTGCGCACGCTTCTCCTCGAACAGCCGCAGTTCTATTCGGAACTGCTGACTAATCTTCATCTGATCGTCGACCAGCGCTTCCCCAAGCTCGCCGACAACGAGACGCAGGACATCGCCGTCAAGCTCGGCAAGAATTCCTACTGGGTCGTCTTCCGCAAACGCCGCGCCGTGCCCGGCGCCAAGGGACATCACTGGTACATCGAACTGCGCCCGCTCGAGTCTGACGAGCTTACGCCCGTCGGCCCCGTGAAGGATGAGCGCGTCGCCACCGCCATCGCCTACCTCCACGATCGCTTCGCCGAGTCGCCCAGCCTGGCGATGGTTTCCAAGTACGTCCACATGAGCCCGTTCCACTTCCATCGCCTGTTCAGCAAACAGGTCGGCGTCAGCCCCAAGCATTACCTCATGCGCAAGCAGCTTCAGATGGCCAAGTGGCTACTGCGTGCCCATCGCGTGCCCATCGGCTCCATCGCCGCGGCCACCGGCTTCTCCAGCCACGGCCACTTCACCTCCACCTTCCACCGCCTCATCGGCGTCAGCCCGACCGAGTACCGCGAGTCCTTCTATTGATTAAACCCGGAACTCGGAACCCGGAACTCGGAACTTTGTCCCCACCCGTTATCATGGCGATCTCCCCAGGAGGTCGCCATGTTTCATTTGCGCTGCATCATCGTCCTCGCCTCGCTCGCCGCCTTCGCCGGTCCCGCCTTGGCGGAGGACTATGAATCCATCGTGCGCGACGCCTTGGCCGCCGCCCGCGACCGCAAGTTTGATGAAGCCATCAAGCTCGCCACCAAGGCCATCGAGCTCAAGCCCGACAACGACCGCCTCTACCAGTTCCGCGGCGAGCTCAACTTCAAAGCCAGCCGGTTCAAGGAATCCGTCGCGGACTTCGACAAGTACCTGGCCGCCAACCCGAAGGAGGAGCCGCAGCACTGGCAGCGCGGCCTGAGCCACTACTACGCCGCCATGTACAAAGAGGGCGTCAAGCAGTTCGAAATCCACCGCACGGTCAACCCCGAAGACGTGGAAAATTCCGTCTGGCATTACCTGTGCAACGCCAAGATCGTCGGCCCGGAGAAGGCCCGCGACGTGCTCATCCCGATCAAGGATGATGGCCGCAAGTGGGCACCGGCTGTGTACGAAATGTACCGAGGCAAGATGAAACCGGAGGAAGTGCTCCACGCCGCCGAGGTCGGCAAGCAAGGCGAAGGCGAACTGAAGAACAACCGCTTCTACGCCCACCTTTACATCGGCCTGTATTACGAGTCGCTGGGCAAGATGGAAGAAGCGAAGAAACACATCGACCTGGCGGCGGAGAAATATCTCTCCTCGCATTACATGGGCGATGTCGCGCTGGTCCACGCCAAACTCTTGAAGAAGACCGAATCCAACTGAGCCGCTCGCGGCTTCGCACGAAAGGGGCAAAACATGATCCGCATCCTTTCCATTCTTGTGGTAATCCTTGTCGGTCCCTGGGCACTCCTCGCGGGCGACCCGTCAACGGATTCGCAAGACCGCTGCGCTGACGAACCTGCACCCGCGCGAAATAACATTGTCTACGTCATCGACATCTCCGGCTCCACTATCGGCGTTTCCCCGTTCATCATTTCCGAGGTAAAAAAATCGCTCAATCAGCTCAGCGAACGGCCGCAATTCGCCGTGCTCTTCTTTCAGAACGGGCAGGTGCTCGAAGCGCCCAAGCAAGGCATGCTTGCTGTCAATGCCGAAAACAGATCGCTCGTGTTTCGATGGATGGATATCGAAGAAGGCCCGATCACCCCCGGCGGAACAGGCGACCCGCGCGCAGCCCTGAAGCGGGCGTTCGAACTGGAGCCGGTCCTCATTTTCGTTCTGTCCGATGGCCTTCGCAGCGCGCCTAAGAACGAATTGAATCAAACTGCCCTTCGCGAAGAGATCGTCAAGCTCAACGTGAACAAGGTGAAGATCAACTGCATCGACTTCGCCTACTCGGGGAAGAAGCCCGGAGGCGAGGACACCAAGACCACGCTCGAACACATCGCCGCCGATTCAGGTGGCTTGTACAAGTTCGCCTCGACGCGCGAACTGGGAATTCCCAAGTGATCCTGTTTCGATCGCAGTAAACTCCCGCCATGCGCATTCTCATCACCGGCGGGACCGGTCAGCTTGGCCCCTACATCGCCCGGCGATTGCTGCGCGATGGGCATGAGCTCACCCTCTGGTCGCAGTCGTGGACGCAGTCTGTGGAAGGGATCACGCCGCGTTGTGTTGATCTTGAGGATGCCCAGGCCATGGAGCGCGCGTTGAGCGATGCTGCTCCGGAGGCAATCGTTCACGCGGCGGCCCTGTCGCAGATCGCCTCGTGTCATGGTGATCCGCAAAAGGCGCATCGCATCAACGTCCAAGCGACGGCATGGCTGGGAGCACTCCGGGGAGCACCACCCTGTCGGGATGGTGCTCTCATCTACCTTTCCACCGATCTGGTATTCGACGGCGAGCAGGGCGACTACCGCGAAACGGATGCTGCGCACCCCTCATCCGTCTACGGCCGAACGAAGTTCGAAGGCGAACAAACCGTGCTTGCATCTTCGCGCTCGCGCCCCACCGTCCTGCGCCTGCCCTTGATTCTGGGGCCTTCGCTCACAGGCCGGCCCAAGTTCTTCGACACCCTCATCGCCTCTCTCAAAGAAGGCAAACCGATCACGCTGTTCGACGACGAATGGCGCACGCCGCTGGGCGCGGATCAGGCGGCGGACGCGGTCGCGCTGGCCTTGACGCATCGCCTCGAAGGCCTTTATCACGTGGCGGGCGGCGAGCGACTCAGCCGGTACGAGATAGGCGTGATCGTGGCGGCGGCGCTGGGCGTGGATGCTTCCTGTATCCAGCGTGCGTCGCGGCTTTCGATGAAAGGCCCCGAACCGCGGCCGCGCGATACGTCGCTGAACAGCGACAAGTGGCGGGCGCGGTTTCCTTCGTTTGAGACATCGAACTTCGAATCGACCGTGTGCAGGCTCCTCGGTTAGCGATCGGGCCGAGTCCGCGAGGCCCACCCGTGCCTTTGGGGCAACCGCGCCGCAGGTACAAGTGGGCCTCGCGGAC
>JBBDXA010000223.1:0-7545 GCA_040902585.1 Phycisphaeraceae bacterium | reverse complement strand
CCCCCCCCCCCCCCGACGGATAACCGCGGACAGTGTGAGTCGCCTTGGCCTGTTGCAACCTCTTTCGCCTTGCGTTAGTTTGTCGGGTCGTTCGCGTTCGTGGTGGAAAAATGTACACGTTCCAGTCCATCCCTTTACAGGAGTCAGATCATGGCAATGTTGATCGGGGAAGCCCTCGTCGGCGACGGTAACGAGATCAGTCACATCGACCTGCTCATCGGCGATAAGGACGGGCCCGTGGGCACCGCCTTCGCCAACGCCCTGACGAATCAGAAGGCCGGCCACAGCAACCTGCTGGCGGTCATCACGCCCAATCTGGCCGTCAAGCCCGCGACGGTGATGATCACCAAGGTGACCATCAAGGGCGCCAAGCAGGCCGTCCAGATGTTCGGCCCCGCGCAGGCGGCGGTCGGTCGTGCGGTCGCTGACAGCGTCGCCGCGGGCGTCATTCCCAAGAGCATCTGCGAGACGCATGTCATCGTCTGCGGCGTGTTCATCCACTGGGATGCCGCCGATGACACCAAGATTTACGATTACAACTACGAAGCGACCAAGCTGGCCATCGCCCGGGCGATGAAGAACGAGCCCAGCGCGGATGAAATGCTGGCCGGCAAGGCCCAGAAGCATCCTTTCAGCCCCAAGTAAGGTGGTGCCAGCCGCTTACGGCTTCGCAACGGATCACCCCCACGCCGCGCATCCGCGCGGCGTTTTCTTTGCGCACCTTTTCGAAAATTCCTTCGTTTCCATCCTCAAAGTTGCTCCTTCCCTCTTTCCCATTCTTCCAACAAGGTTATAATCTTTCTGCAAGGAGGTGCCGCGCGGCACCTCCGCAACTTTGCTGCGACCAGGCTTCATTTCGCTTCCGCCTGGCACAGGGCACGACATCACACGAGGTCGATCATGACACGAAATCATCTGCTTCCGATTGGGGCCTTGCTCTTGGCGCTTGCGGCTGCACCCGCGATGGGGCAGGAAGAGGTCAGCGTCACCGTCTACAAGAAGGTCAGCCCTTCCATCGCGCTGCTCAAGTGCAGGCAGGGGCTGGGCAGCGGATTCGCCATCAACGAGGAAGGCCTCGTCCTCACGAATGCTCACGTCGTCAGTTCGCCGCTGCCGTACCAGATGCGCATCGACGTGATGAAGTCCGATGGCACGATCGTGCCCATGATCTTCAAAAAGGTGAAAATCCTGGGCGTGCATCCGAAGTTCGACCTGGCGCTGGTGAAGGTCGACGCCCCGGCTGCGGGCGTCAAGCTGATCCCCGTCTCGCTCTCGCGCGCGGGACTGATTCCCGGTCAGACCGTTTACGCCATCGGCAACCCCGGCGGCAATGATGACGAGGTCGGCGCTTTTCAGAAGACCTTCACCGAAGGCAAAGTCTCGGGCAATCAGGTGATTGAAAGCGTCAGCTACGTGCAGCACTCAGCCGCCATCAACCGGGGCAACTCCGGCGGGCCGCTGTGCAACATGAAGGGCGAGATCGTCGGCGTCAACACGCTGGGCCGGCCCGACCTCCAGGGCATCTTCTTCGCCCTGCCTGTCGACAAGTTCAACGATAAAGAGTTCGTCGAACCTGCCAAGCGACAGGCGAACCCAGAGAAGGTCAAGGCCATCCTCGATGCCGCGGACAAGATGCAGGACCAGCTCAAGCAAGCGCGACAAGTGCTCTCGCCTGATTCGGAACAACTGGATGGCATGCGGTACTACCTGCTGCATCTCTATCACATGGCGCTGTCGCACGATCCCGGCAGCAAGGAACTTTACATCAAGATCGGCTCGCTCTTCGCTCAGATCGAAGAGCCGGAGCACGCCGTGTCATACCTGGCGCGGGGCATCAGCCTCGATCCGTGGTACAGCCACTCGGCGTACATGGACTTCGGCCAGTCGCTGGGCAAGATCAACAAGTATGACCTGGCGCGTCTGGCGTTCACCGAAGCGCTGGCTAAGTTTCCCAGGGAGTCGGACCAGACTGCCGTGGACCTGGCCAAGTACTCGGCGAAGCAGAAGCAATGGTCCGATGCGGCCTACTACGCCAAGCTCGCCATCGCCATCGGCGTCATCCCCCGGCAGGAGGACGAGCTGACGAAGATCTATGACGACGCGATCGGCAAGCTCGGCGGCGACGCGGACAAGACCAAGGAACGATGCACGAAGGCCAGTGACGACCTGAAGGACATCAAGTCCGCCGCCGCCGCCGCCAAGAGCAACAAGCAGCGATTCCTCAACAGCAAGTTCGAGGATTTCGTGACCAACTTCGATGTGATGGACGCGACCTCCGATACGCTCGTGACCGAGCTCTGGGGTAAGGAACACAATTCGCAGATCGCCACCGAAGGCGGTGCGGTGACGGCCACCAATCCAACGACCCCGACCACTCCGTCCACCCCGACCACGCCGACTGCTTCGGGCGATCCTTCCAAGGAAATCCTCGCGGGCATCGACACCGCCAAGGAACAGGTGCGCAGCCGCGACAAAGCCAAGGCGGTGGAAACGCTCAAGGCTCTCGTCGCGAAATACCCCGATCACGCGGAAACCAAGAAAGCGAAGGACCTGCTGGCGATCTGGGACAAGCCCGAGGCCGCGCCGGTCAAGCCCGTGAAGGATCCGACCGCAGACCTGATTCAGCGCAAGATCGATCTGGCGAAAATCTTCAAGCGATCGAACCAGACCGACAAGGCCATCGAAACGCTGGAGAAGGTGATCTCCGATAATCCGTCGCATCCCTTGACGGACGCCGCCCGCGCGCTCCTGAAGGATTATCAGAAGTAAGAGGGATAGAGCACCATCGCGCAGGTGGTGGAGCACCATCCCGATAGGGTGGTGCTATGGGCTCACGGCGGCCTGATGCGCAGGCTGCCCTTGTCGTCTGTTCGCGATCAGCACCGCCCTTTCGCGACGGTGCTCCACTTCTCACGCGGCCTTGCGATATTCCTGTTCCGCAGCCTGCGGAGCCGGCGGCGATAACTCGATGCGGATCGCCGGCGATGTCTGCCCGAGGTAACCGACGAGGGCGTGGATGAAGAGCAGGATGCCGGTCATTTCCAGGGTCTCTTCGACGGCTGACTCGAGCAGCACTTCCGGGCCGTGACCGTAGAGTGTTTCGAGATGTCCGCCGAGCATTTCCATGCCCAGCGCGCCGCCGACGTACATGATGCCGCTGAGGAAGAAGAGATTGCGCGTCTGTTTGGGCAGTGAAAGCACCATGCGCAGGAACAGCGTGCCGACGACGGTGACGATCACCAGGGCGGGCAGCACCCAGGCCCAGTGCATCCACGAAGGCGCTTCGACGCCTGCGGCCTTGAACTGCTTGGGCAGGCCCGCGCTGAAGCGTTCGTGAAGCTGGCCCACTTCATCGCACGCCAGGTAGAGGAACATGGCTGCGAGCGTCCACCAGTACCGGCGAAAGGTTTCCTTGCGAGCGCTGGCGCAGGCCGCGACGATGGCCAGGAGCGCGGCTGCGGTAATCAGAAGGAAGCCGGAGAAGAGAGCGGGGATGTTGGATTCGACATCGGTGTTGAACCAGTAAATCAGGTTTGAACCGAGCGAGGTCTGGGCGGCTGTGGTGTAAATGCGAAGGAAAAGCGTGAGGAAGCTGAGGAGGATCAGGCAGCCGACGATCGCCGCGAGGATGGAGACGAATCGCGGGCCTGAAAGTCGAAGGCGGACGGCAGGGGGGTGATCCGGCATGGTGGCTTTGCTCCCGGGCGGCGCAGGTGACAGCGCATGAGTTATTGATCGTCCGCTGAGGCGTCGGCGTTTATTGATGAGGAGAGATCAGGGCCGCATTTATCGGGATAGCACGCGGCGTGAAATGTCTGATAACCGGTTGGTGCGCGTCCCGGCCTCGTTTGCACCAAGCCCGATGGCGAGTCTTCGAGCCGTCGGGGTAAGTTTGACGCGGAATACCCCGATGGCTCGGCGGCCCTCGCCATCGGGCTTGGGCCTGGGCGCGGAGCAGACGTGGCCATCATGGTTTCAGTTCGAACAACTTCCTCAGGTCTTCCGTCGCCACCAGTTCAACGCGCTTCTTCGCCAGATCAATCTTGTAGATGAGCAGGCGATAGTTGGAGTTATCAACGAGTACGAAGCAATCCTCATCCGCTCCGCAGCGGACGCACATCGCGCCGGTGTTGCCTGTGACATCGGGCGGCGTCGCCCGTCGTGCCGGGCT
The DNA here is from genome assembly GCA_040902585.1 of Phycisphaeraceae bacterium. Lineage (GTDB taxonomy): Bacteria > Planctomycetota > Phycisphaerae > Phycisphaerales > Phycisphaeraceae > JBBDXA01. Next base: position 3,374 of record JBBDXA010000223.1, on the reverse strand, counting down.
CGCCACGTCCCTCGCAACCTCCCTACCGGCGATGATCTCAAGTTTGTCGTTGTTCCCGTTGAACATGACCGCGATCAGCCGCGACGTCGAGTGTTCCATGATCCAGATCGCATCCATGTTCGCCTGCCCCTTGACCCGGCCGGTGAAGAGCGTGAAGTAGGGGAGGTGGCCTTCCCTAATGATTGCAGGCGCGGGTTCAGGCAGGGGCGGAGGCGGGGGCGATGTCGAAGAGTTGGGCGACGTACTCGTTTCAGCCGGCGGCTTGGTGGTGAGCAGGCGCAGGTCCGCGATTTCAGTCGTTGCCGCCGCGAGCTCCTTCGCCTTTCGCTCCAGTTCCGCCCTTTGCAGCACGATCAAGTCCGCATCCTTCTGCCGGGCGGTTGCATCCTCATTGGAACAGCCGCCGCAGAACAGAACCGTCGTGGTGAGGAGCGCGGCGAGGGCGGCCCAAACGACCGTGGGGGTGGTTTTCATGTCAATACGATAGCCTCGCCAAAGCCCAGGGATAGCTATCCCTGGGCTTTGGCCTGCGACCATCACTTTCTCCTTGTGACCTGCCCCCGTGTTTCCTATCATGCTGCCTGTCTCCAGCGGAGCTAAACGCGTATGGATCAGGTGCTCTCGTTTGCCATCTTCATCTGCTTCGGCCTCGGCTTCGTGCTGCTGAACCTCACGGTCGGCAGGCTCGTGCGCCCCAACCTGCCCAACGAAGAGAAGGCGTCGATCTACGAATGCGGCGAGCCGACCATCGGTTCGAGCTGGGTGCAGTTCGACCTGCGCTTCTATATTGTCGCGCTGTTCTATCTTGTCTTCGACGTGGAAGTCGCGCTGATCTATCCCTGGGCTGTGGTGTTCCGCGACTATCCGCTGGAGGCGATCGTCATCGGTCTGCCGTTCATGGCGGTGGTCGTGATCGGCTATGCCTATGAGTGGTACTCCGGCAGCCTGGACTGGGTGCGCAGCAGCGTCAACACCTCGTTCAAAGGCACCGGCGGAATCGACATGGCGTCACTGGCCCGGCGCGATCCTGAAGCGCTGGAAGACGAAGCGGAGCAGCGGGCCCATGCTTCGGCGTGAGATGTAAGAAGGCTGAAAGAAGAGCATCGGCTTGGGCCGATGAAGAGGAAGATGAGGAATGTGTCGAGCCGGCTGGTGACGCGATGGCAAGGTGAGACTTGTCCGTTCCAGTCGCATGGACCGCCTGCTTGAGTCTGATGCGTTTGTGTCGATCCGGATTGCACGTTGTGATCGGATCGTGTCCATACACAGAAAGGCTGGTCGCCCCACGTGTCACGATCCACGGAATCCTCCATCGCTTTGATGTCTGAAGAAGAACGGTCTGATTCCGCCCCGCCCAAGGAACGGTATCGCACCGTGCTCCTGTTCGGCGCGCCCGGCTCAGGCAAGGGCACGCAGGGGAAAATCCTGGGCACCATTCCGGGCTTCTATCACTGCTCCTGCGGCGATGTCTTCCGGCAGATCGACATCACCAGCGGCCTGGGCAAAATCTTCTACGAGTACAGCTCGCGCGGCGAACTGGTGCCCGATGAAATCACCGTTCGCATGTGGGCCGCTTCCATTCACGCCTACACCGTACTCAGCCAGTACAAGCCCACCAAGGACCTGCTCATTCTCGACGGCATCCCGCGCACCATCGAACAGGCCAAGCTGATGGACAAGTACATCAACGTGTTCAAGGTCGTCCACCTGGTGTGCACGGATGAAAAGGCGATGTTCGAACGCCTGCGCCGCCGGGCCTTGAAGGAGAATCGGTTTGACGATGCGGATGAAGGCGTGATCCGCAAGCGCTGGTCGGTGTACGAGAAGGAAACGAAGCCGGTGCTCGGTCACTACAACAAGAAGCTGATCGTGGAAGTGGATTCGATCGGCTCGCCAGCGCGGGTGCTGCACGATGTGCTGGACATGGTGGTGCCGATTCAGGATCGTCATTTCAAGAACGTCGAAGTGTGAGAGGGTAAATCTCAAAACACAACTGCCAAATCACAAACAAGCTCCAAGACAGAATCGTAAATCTCAAATTGGAAATCCAAGCCGTGCGGTGCGCTTCGTGCGCCAGGTTGCATTCGGCCGCCGATTTGGGATTTTGAATTTGTGATTTGTTTGAGATTTGGATCTTTTGTCTTTGGAGCTTGTTTCCTGTGCGTGAACTCGATCTGCTCCAACACATCTACGCCTTCAACGCGGCGCTACCCGCGGGGGTGACCATTCCGCCCGGCGATGACATGGGCGCGGTGAAGGTCGGCGATGCGAACGTACTCATCACCGTCGATCAGGTTGCCGACGGGGTTCACTTTCGCCTGGAAGAGACGCCGCTGGAGAAGATCGCGCGGAAGGCGATCACGCGCAACCTGTCGGATGTCGCGGCCATGGGCGCGGTGCCTGTGGCGGCTGTCGCGGCCGGCTGCCTGCCGCGCGGTTTCGGTGAAGTGAACGCCAACGCCCTGGGCGATCATATGCGAGCCATCGCGCGGCGATATGGCTGCCCGCTCATCGGCGGGGATATTTCCATCTGGGATCACCCCATGCTCCTGAGCGTGACGGTGCTGGCCCAAATGCTGGGCGTCGAGCCGGTACTGCGCACAGGGGCACGGGAGGGGGATGTCATCTGCGTGACCGGCGCCCTGGGCGGCAGCCTGGTGACGCAGCCCGATGACACGCAGCCTCGCGATTCGCGCGGGGCCAGGGAGTACACCCATCACCTGGATTTTGAGCCGCGATTAGGCGTGGGGCGAAGGCTGGCGAGTGATGCGGAGTTGCGGGCGCGGTGCATGATTGATCTGTCGGATGGGCTGGCGAAGGATTTACCGCATCTTTGCGGTCTGACTCCCCTCCCTCTCAGGGAGGGGCGGGGGGAGGGTCAACCTTACCGTTTGAATGAACCGTTCAAGGCGGAAAGTGACGTACGGCGTTCCGCTCTCACCCCAGGCCTCTCCCATCCCCCGCCGGGGGAGAAAGGGCAGGAACTCACTGCTGAGATTCAGATTGAACGGTTGCCTTTGTCGGCTGCTGCGCATCTTGCGGCACAGGCGTCCGGCAAGCCCGCATGGCATCACGCCGTCGGCGATGGCGAAGATTATGAACTCTGTTTCTGCGTGTCGCCGCAGGTCGCGGCGAAGTTGCCGGCGCAGATCGAAGGCGTGGCGATCACGCAGATTGGTGTGATGAAGCCGCGCGGGGAAATGATCATCGAATGGATCGCGGCAGATGGTTCGCCTGAGCGTGTGACGGACCTTGGCTGGGAGCATCACGATGATCCGCGCGTTTAGCGGTTTCGCATGTGGTTAGCGGTCGGGCCGAGTCCGCGAGGCCCACTTGTGACCGTGGCCTGGTTTCAATCTGTTCGCCAACAGGTG
>JBBDXA010000222.1:13968-14391 GCA_040902585.1 Phycisphaeraceae bacterium | reverse complement strand
CAGTTCGCTGATGCCCGGCGGCAGCGGCGCGGTGCCGGCGTAAGGCAACACACTCTCGCCGCCCAGGACGATTGCGCAGGGCATGCCGGGCGAAGGGCCAAGGGAGGAGGGCCAAGGGCCAACGGATTGCGGATTGCGGATTGCGGATTGCGGATTGTCCCCATGGCCCATGGCCCTTGGCCCTTGGCCCTCTCCCCTTGCCTTCCACGCCCGCCAGTGACGCGCGCCATCGTGATGAATGTGCCAGTGCATGGCGGTGTGGTTGCGATCGATGAGCTGGGCGCGGTACATGCCGACGTTGCGCGAAGGTCGCGGCGTGCCGTGCGGTTTGTCCGCATCATCAGGATGAATCGTGTACACGCCGCCGAAGGTGATGTACCTGCCTTTCCCTTGCGGCCAGGGATCAAACTGCGGCTTGAATTG
>JBBDXA010000222.1:0-13958 GCA_040902585.1 Phycisphaeraceae bacterium | reverse complement strand
CCCCACGCTCGGCAGATCGCCATCCAGCGGCCAGCACTTGATGATGGGCAGATCAAAGAGATTCACTTCGTCGCCAATCTTCACCACTTCCTGACACGCACCGCTCTTCACATTCTTGGGCGCGAAGGACGCGATCTTGGCGAGCTCAAGCCCCTTCTTGATCTTGTCCATGAAGCCCGTGGGAGGCTCAGGCTTGAGAATCTTCTCGATGCGCGCGGCCAGCTCGGCGAAGCCGCCCTTCTCGCAGCCCAGTGCCACCTCCATGCGCTTGTAGCTGCCGAAGGCGTTGATGAGCACGGGCATGGACGAGCCTTCGACGTTTTCAAATAAAAGCGCCTTGCCGCCGAAGTGAGCGTGTCGCGGGTCGAACTCTTTCGCATGTTCGCTGACACGCGGCGCATCGCTCTTGCTCACGCGGTCGGCGATCTCGGAGATCTCCAGCATCGGCGAAACACGGGCCTTGATGCGCACCAGTTCGCCGGCCTTTTCCAGCGCGGTCACGAATTCACGAAGAGAAGCATACATGGATCGCCATGGTAGGCATGGCGGAGAAAAGTGCCATTCACACCGGCCAAGGCATTAACCACGGATGGCACGGATTGGAGTGGGGAGGTTGCCGAAGCGATTCCATTGTCGACATGGACTTCTGTCGAGTGCCCACGCATACGAAATCCCCCATCCGTGTCCATCCGTGCCATCCGTGCCATCCGTGCCATCCGTGCCATCCGTGGTAACACTTCCGGTCGCGTTCAAAGCCCGCAATCATGCAAATCCCGCAGCCTTCGCGCGCACCAACCCCCGGCATTCGCCCCGATTGGTACACATCCCGCCCGCATGGGCCTGGTTCCTGCTGGTTATTACGCCCCCTGACCGATACCCTATTACGTGGAGAACAGGAGCACCCCGCAACGGGTATGCAAGGTGGATATGCAACCTATCAAGCCACGAATGCTTCTTCTCGACGGCAAGTACACGCACATCAGTGCGGTTGCCCAGGCGCTGTCGCCCTTCTTTCAAGTCGATGTCTTCAACAACACCGAAGAGGCCATGGCCGCCCTTCGACGCGAGTCGTATCACGTCGTGCTTTCAGATGTGGGCGATTTCCTTCCGCTCGAACGCGACCTCGTCGGCCAGAAGGCCAGTCTCGTACTCAACACCATCGGCGAAGGCGTCTGCATCGTCGATTCGGACGGTCACTGCGCCTGGTCCAACACGCGGATGCGAAAGTTCACCGCGGCGGTGTCGGAAAAAGTCTGCCAGATCTGCAACCAGGCCCGCGCGGTCTTCACCCGGCAGAGCTCGCCCATCACCGATCAATCGCTCACGCGCAGCAAGAAGTACACCTTCCAGGTCGAGTCACGGTACTACGAAGCGATCACCTCGCCGGTCATCGATGGCGAAGGCAATGTGATTCAGATCGTGGCCGTGGTCTGGGACGCGACCAGCAGTCGGCGACTCCAGCAGAAGATTGATGCGATCGATCAGTCCGGTCGCGAGCTGGCCCGGCTCGACGCGGAGATCGTCATGAAGGCGCCGGCTGAGCGCCTGAAGATCATCCGCGAGAAGATCATCAAGTTCAGCAAAGACCTGATGCACTTCGATCACTTCTCCATCCGCCTGCTGGATAAGAAATCAAACAAGCTTGAAGTCGTGATCGCTGAAGGGTTGCCGAGCGAAGCGCTGGATATCGATCTTTACGCGCAGCCCGAAGGCAACGGCATCAGCGGGTACGTCGCCTCGACCGGGCGCAGCTACATCTGCCACGACACGGAGAAAGACCCGCGCTATGTGCTGGGTCTGAACCACGCCAAGAGTTCGCTCACGACGCCGCTGCGACTGTATGACAAAATCCTCGGCGTTTACAACGTCGAATCGAGCGAGGTCGGTGCCTTCACGGAAGACGACCGCCAGTTCGCCGAGATCTTCGGCCAGCACATCGCCATGGCGCTGAACATTCTCGACCTGCTGGTGGTCGAGCGTTACACCGCCCGCGGCCAGATCACCGACAACGTCGTGCAGGAGATGGCGCAGCCGCTGAACGACATCGTCACCGAAGCCCAGACGCTGATGGAGGAGTACATCGGCGACGACTCCATGCGCAAGCGGCTTTACAACATCGTGGAACACGTCGAAACGATCCGTCAATCGCTGCGAACGGTGAAGGCCGGGCCCAAGGCGGTGCTCGGCTGCGAGGCGATGGATACCGCCGTGACCGATCCGCGGCTGTGCGACAAGCACATTCTCATCGCCGACGACGAGCAGAACATCCGCCAGACCATCGCTGACATCCTCCGCAAGCTCGGCGCGAAGTGCTCCGTGTGCAAGGATGGTTTTGAAGCGGTGAACCTGCTCAACCAGGAGAAGTTCCACCTGGTGATCTCCGATATCAAAATGCCCTACCGCAACGGCTACGAGATTTTCGCAGCCGCCCGCAGGTGCGATGAGCACCTGCCCGTGATCCTCATGACGGGCTTCGGCTACGACCCGCATCACAGCATCGTCCGCGCCAGTCAGGAAGGGTTGGCGAGCGTGATGTTCAAGCCGTTCAAGATTGAGGACATGCTGGTGGAGGTCAGAAAGGCGTTGTGTCCGGAGGAGCCGAAAGTGCCGGACGCCAAAGCGCCTGATGCCAGTAAGCCGGCCGAGCCGGCGAAATGATTGCCGCTGCTCAGACGATGGCCTCGGCGCGGACCTCGCATTCCTTTCAGGTTACTCTGAATCCCGTTCCCATCCTGTTGCGGTAAGCTCATGTGAATGAGTCAGCTTCCGCGCATCCTCGTCGTCGGCGCGATCAACCTCGACATCGCCGTCGAAGTCGATCGCCTTCCGAAGGAGGGTGAGACGCTCATCGGCAGGCGGCTCACGCTGGCGCCGGGCGGCAAGGGGGCCAATCAGGCGGTGGCGGCGGCGAAACTCGGGGCCTTCGCAGCGTTCTGCGGGCGCGTGGGCAACGACGAATGGGGCAGGCTCGCCACCGGCAGGCTTTCGCAATCGGGCGTCAACACCACCGCCCTTATCATCGACCGCGAGAAGCCCACGGGCGCGGCCATCATCCACGTCGAGCCCGGCGGACAGAATCAGATCACAGCCGTGGGCGGCGCGAACCTGGGCGTGATCCCCGCGGATGTGGACCGCATGCTCACCAGCGCGTCGAAGCTCAATGCCGTGATGCTCACATTGGAAACCCCCTTGGACACGGTGCGGTACGTCATTCGCCGATGCATGGAGCTGAAGATTCCCACGGTGCTCGATGCCGCGCCGCCCGCGACCTATCCGCTGGTGATGCTGCGCGGCGTGACGGTCATCTCACCGAACCAGACGGAGGCCGCGGCCCTGACCGGCGTTGAAGTGAAATCATTGGACGAGGCCCGCGCTGCTGCGATCAAGCTGCGCGAAGGGACCGGCGCGCCGCATGTCATCATGAAACTCGGCGAGCAGGGCGCGCTGTGGCTCAGCGATGAAGGCGAGTTGCATGTGCCGGCCCATCGCGTGACCGCGATCGATGCGACCGCTGCGGGCGATGCCTTCACCGCCGCCCTGACCGTCGAATGGTGCCGAACGAATAATCTTTCCGCAGCCCTGCGCTACGCCTGCGCGGCCGGGGCGATCGCGGTGACCAAGCTCGGTGCCCAGGCGTCGCTGCCGACGGATGACGAAGTGAGGAGGATGCAGGTGACCGCAGCGTGAAGATTGGTGCGCCGGCGGTTAGCGGTCGGGCCGAGTCCGCGAGGCCCACCCTTTCGGCCGCGCCGCCATGACGCGGGTGCCGACGACGAGCGGGCCTCGCGGACTCGGCCGCGCCGCTAACCGGGTGCCAAGTCACTCCACCTGCGCCTGCCTCTTCACTTCTTTCATGATGTCTTCCTCCACCGACTCGCCCCACACGCTCGGCTGCCCGTAGTACACCATCGACCCGCCGCCTTCGTAGCCGCCTTCGCGCAGGACGCGCAGCGAAGGGATGTAGGCCATCACATCGTTGGTGTAGCCGGCAACCCAGGGCGTGGGGCCGTCCGCCCGCTTCACTCGAAGGGCGAAGTCAACGACGACCTCACCGCCCAGCAGCACCCATCGCGGGCTGTCGGCAGCGGAGCCAAGCTTCCAGGTCTGAATCGGATAGGGATAGGTCGCGCTCAGCTTGCCATCTGCCTCGATCTTCGCCAGCAGATGCTTCGCTCGGCTGACCTCGTACACATTGCCGCCCTTTAGCCGCTCCTGCAATTCTTCCTTCGTCGGCAGCTTCGCAAAGGGCAGATCGATCTCGGCGTAGCTTGCCGCGAGCGTGCCCTTGACCGGATTCATTTCACCGGCGATCACCTTGCCGACGGACTCGGCGAGCTGCTTGCCGTACTTGTCCGCCAGCTCGCGCTGCCTGCGCGGCAGGGGGTTCTGATCCGCCCCGCAGCCGGCCCAGAACAGGGCCGTCGCGCCGGGGTGTGCTTCCTCGACATATTTCTGGGCGTAGCCGGGGTAGTCGCCGGACCAGTGGAACATATCCAGCACCGTCGCGTGACAGGCATAGCCGAAGACGATTGCGCGAAGCTTGCCGTCCTCGCCCGTGACGCGAAGGACGGGCACATCGTGATCCACCGGGCCTTTGAGCGTGCCTTCTTCGCGGAGCTTCGCCGCGCTGGCCTCGGGGTTGTTGCGGCGATTCACGGCGAAGTCACACGTGCCGCTGGCCCATGCGAGCGACGCGGGCTTCAAGTCTTTCATGGCGTCGTCGATGGCCTTGCCGATTTTTTCTTTCAGCGACTGCGCGTAGTCCTCGATGAGCTTGCGCTGGTCAGCGTCAAGGAAATACATCGCCATCAGGTTGCTGCCGACGACTGGGCCCGAGTGCGTGTGCGAAGTAGAAAGGGCAATCTGCGAGAGTTCGAGGCTGTGTTTCTTCATCGCGGCCTGCCGGATGTCCAGCGACAGGTCACGCTTGATGCCGATGAGATCGAGCGTGACGAGCACGAGCGTCACGCCCTTCGCATCGCGGATGACCAGCACCTTGGCCCACAGGTCGGTGTCCTTGCCGTCGGCCGGCTTCTTCCGCGAGGCGTACCCGCTCATCCACATGAAGTTCTGTGGCGTGATATTCACCTTCGCAACGCCTGCGGAGAATTCGCTCGCCGCAGCGCAGGGCGCGGCCAGCAGAAGGCAGAACAGTACGGTTGAAAATGCACGCGGCATGGCGGACCTCCTGGAGTTCAGCAACGACATCAGTCTACCGAGTGGATCGGTGCGGAGAGCCTGGGCACTTCGACTTTGACGCGGAGGCGCAGAGAGGGATATTTCATGTTTTCAATCCATGCCTCCTCTCTGCGCACTCTTCCCTCTCTGCGTCTCCGCGTTGAAACCAGCCTTGCCAAACCGCCAAACGACCAGCGGCGAGCCTTGCGACCCGCCGCTGCATGGGAAATCAGGTTGTCCGCGTCCAGCGATGGGACGGTCAGTCGCGCTGGCTGCTGAGGATAATGAGAAGGCGCAGGACTTCGAGATAGAGCCAGACGAGGGTGACCATGATGCCGAACGCGCCGTACCACTCGTACTGGCGAGGCAGGTTGGCACTGGCGGCGCGTTCGATGTGATCGAAGTGCAGGATGAGCGTGAGTGATGCGATGCCGACGATAAACAAGCTGATTCCGATCCCCAAGGGCGTGGCGGTGTGCAGGAACGGAACGCGGGCACCGAACAGGTACATCGTCCAGTTGACAATGTAAAGCAGCATGATGCCGCCTATGGCCGCAGCCATGAACGCTTTGAATTTTTCGGTGGGCTTGATGAGGCCGGTCTTGTAACAGCCAAGCATGGCGAACAGGATGGCAAAGGTGATGCCCGTCGCCTGCAGAATGATGGGATCCTGGGGGAATGCGGCGGCGACGACGACGGAAAGCGCGCCCAGAAAGAGGCCTTCAAATGCGGCATAGATTGGCGCGGTGATATGAGCGACCTGGGGTTTGAAGGAGGTGATCAGTGAGAAAACCAGCCCGCCGATGAGGCCGCCGATCAACAGGCCGTACATCATCTGCGGGGCGGCCTTGAACTGGCTCCAGGCGAAAGTGGCCGTGATGAGCGCGATACCGGCGAGAATGAAAAGCTTGTTGATCGTGCCCTGCACGGTCATGGTGTTGTCTTGCGTTGCGTCAAATGTGCCGCGCTCGACGCGATCCAGAACGCTCAGTGCGGGATTGCCAGATGCGAATGCCATTGCCGGAACTCCTTTTAAGGGTGTGGCTGCGGTTCGTTCCCATTGTACGCGGCAGGCCGGTTGCGGGTTTGCCCGCCGTGGCTGCATCGCGAATGAAACGATACCACAACGTGCGCGGCAGAAAAGGCCGCACTCTTCTTATCGGCTGAGGCCGCTGTTCATTTTGAAGGAAACCGCGGCAGACTATTCATCCTTGCCCTCGATCACGATGACACCGCCGCCGCCCCCGCCTTGGCCACCGCCCTGGGGAATGACGACGCGTTGAACGCTGCCGGGGCCTGGGAAATAGGCCCCGCCGCCGCCGTTGAAGCCTCCGCCAAAGCCTCCGCCGCCGCCGGGCAGCACGCGGAAGTTGCCGCGATTATCGCCTTGTCCCCCGCCGTTCTTCTCGCGCTCTTCGCGCTCGGTCTTCAGGGCATCCTGCCACTCGTCGCCGCTGAGTTGGCCGTCGCCGTTCTTGTCGAACCGGCGGACGCGCTCTTCCTGCTGCTTCTTCCATTCTTCCTGCTGCTTCTGCCAGCGCTCGTAGGCTTCGGGATCGTTCTTCTTCCACTCTTCCATGCGAGCTTCGTTGGCGACCTTCTGTTCGTCCGCATCCAACTGGCCGTTGCCGTTGGTGTCGTACTTGTCCATGTATTCCTTCCAGCGCTTCTGGCTCTCTTCGCGCTGGGAGGCATAGGCGACCTTCTGTTCTTCCTGATCCAGCTTGCCGTCGCCATCGGTGTCCCACTTGCGCGTGTAATCCTCCTGCTGCTTCTTATACACTTCCATCTGCTTGTCATATTGAGCCGCCTGCTCGGGATTTTTTTCGCGCCACTCGCGCAGGCGCTCGTCGTTGGCGGCCTTGTACTCGTCCGCGTTGAGCTTGCCGTCGCCATCGGCGTCCCACTTGCGGACGTATTCCTCCTGCTGCTTTTTCCAATCTTCCTGCTGCTTGTCCCAGCGGGCGCCCGCCTCAGGATTTTTCTCACGCCACTCGCGCATGGCTTCCGCCTGGGCCGTCTTCTGCTCCTGGGCATCCACCTTGCCGTCACCGTTGGCGTCCCACTTGCGCGTGTAATCCTCCTGCCACTGCTTGTACTTTTCCTGCTGCTTCTTTTGATACTCAGTCCGCTCTTCATCGGAGAACTTGCCGTCGCCGTCCAGGTCCCATTCATTGCCGCGACGCACGTTGTTGTCACCATCGCCGATCACGACGCGCGGCGAACCGGCGTCACGGCGCGGCAGATCAAGTCGTGGCAACCGGCCCGCGCCCAGGTCCTTGTTGGCGGCCAGGCGCTCGGTGTCATCCAGGCGGCCGTCCTTGTTCTTGTCGTACCCGCCGACCACCGCGTCGCGCACGGCGCGACGGTAGCCATCGGCCTCGAACCAGTCGATGGTGCCGTTGTTGTTCTTGTCGAACGCGCGGAGTGAAGGCCACGAATCAAACTTCCGCACGAAGGGATCGCGGGCTGAGGGGTTGGCTTTGAACTCCTGCTCGTCGAGTTCGCTGTCCACGCCGGCCGCCCCGAGGAAGCGGCTGCGTTCGGAGCCGGGGTTGTAGGGATCGACCGCGCCGTTGGTGAAGTCTTCCGGTTCAGGGTTGTCCTGGGCGAAGGAGCCGTCCGTGAACACGACGAATCCAAAAAGGGCGGCGGCGACGGTGTGAAGGGCTGGCTTCATGGCGAGGTTCCCTAGGCAGACGGGCAGGCGAAGAGCATCTGGATCAATGATAGACGCTCCAGAGCGGCGTTTGTTACAGGATATCACGCTCCGGCCTCGCAAAATAACGCACAAATCCGGCGTCAGGGACCGATTTGGCGAAATCTTCGACTGGATCGACGAATCACGGCCGGCAGGGTCACGCAACAGCGGTCAGCGGCCTCGCTCGTCCTGCTTCTTTCTTTCCTCCATATAGGCGGCGTGGGCTGCCTTCTGTTCGTCGGGGTCGAGCCGGCCATTGCCGTTGGCGTCCCACTTGCGAACATGTTTCTCCATGTCCTTCTGTACCTTCTCGCGCATGTCATGGACGGCGGCGTTCCTCTCCGCTTCGCTTAGCCGGCCGTCGTGATCCGCGTCCCACTTGCGGACAAACTTCTCTACATCCTTCTGGGTATCGGCGCGGTGATCTTCCTGGGCGGCCTTCGCCTCCAGGTCGCTGAGTTTGCCGTCGCCATCCTTGTCCCACTTGCGGAGATGCTTCTCCATGTCCTTCTGAGTCTTCTCATGAACTGCTTCGCTCGCGGCCTGCCGTTCGGCTTCGTTCAGCTTGCCGTCGCCATCAGCATCCCAGCGGAATAGGAGTTCCATTTCATCCTTCTTCACATCCATCTGCCGAATCGCTTCAAACGCGGCCGCTTCGGGACTCTTCTCGCTCGGATCGCCGGCAGGTGCCGCCACAGGCTCGGGTCTTTTCTTGCTGTCACCCTCTCCTTTTCGGGCCCGCTCTTCCTGCTCCTGCTTTTGCCGCTCCTCGCGTTTCTTCTGGTACTCCGCTCGCTCGGCATCGGTGTACTTGCGCTCGCCGCCGCCGTCCCCTTCTTTGCTGCGGGTTGAACTGCCTTCGCGGCCGGGCGCGTCGGGACGAGGCAAATGTCCGGCGAGCAATTCCTTGTTGGCGGCCAGACGTTCCGCATCATTGAGCACGCCGTCTTTGTCCTTGTCGAACGCCCCCATGACCAACTCGCGCACGGCCCTTCGATAGCCCTCGGCTTCGAACCAGTCGATCGTATTGCTCCCATCCTTATCAAATGCCTTCAGGGCGGACCATGAATCGAACTTGCGCACAAAGGGATCGCGGGCGGACAGGTTGGCTTTGAACTCCTTCTCATCAAGCTCCGAATCCACACCCGCGGCGGCGAGGAACCGGCTGCGCTCGGAGCCGAGGTTGTAGGGATCGATCGGACCGGCAGCGAGATTCTCCAACTCCTTCGGTTCCCTGGGCTCAGTCGAGGGCTGCCCCAGGCAAAGGCTCGACCACGCGAATACCGTGACCCACACGGCACCAAAGACAGGCGTAAGCGGCTTCATACAACTCTCCGGGAGAAACCGACCCGAGCATCCGACGGAAGGTATTGAACATCGACCGGCCCAGGTGACTTGCGTAAAGGGGAACAACGCGGCTTGCGACGGTTTAGTGCGGTGCCGGTCTTCGATCACTCAATAATGGCTGCCCTTGAGCACTTTGCAGACTCGCGATCAGTCTTCAAGTCGTTAATCTGAAGGCGATGCGAGGCATAACCTCCGGCCGATGGCTTTCAATGGCATTGAGCCGAGGCCCCCGAAGTAATGCCCGCGTTCCTACGGACAGGATTCGCGATACGCACCTGAAAGGAACCCGCTTGCCCCTGACTCGCCCCCTCGTTCTCTTCCTTGTTCTTGCCTGCTTTACCGCCGCTCCGCTGCTCGCCGCGGACGGCGCGAAGAAGCGGCCGAACATTCTTTACATCATCGCTGATGATCAGTCGCCCTTTGATCTGAAGGTGTACGACCCCAAGTCGAAACTGCATTCGCCGACCATCGACAAGCTCGCGGCCGAGGGCATGACCTTCGACGGCGCGTACCAGATGGGCTCGTTCAGCGGCGCGGTCTGCACGCCTTCGCGGCACATGGTCATGAGCGGGCGCACCGTCTGGCATCTGCCCATCGGCCCCGGCGCGAAGGACCACTGCCCGCCCAAGCTGGAAGAGAACACGCTTGCGGCCGTCTTCAACCGCGCCGGGTACGACACCATGCGCACCTGCAAGAACGGCAACAGTTACCCCGCCGCCAACAAGCAGTTCACCGTCGTGCGCGACGCCACCAAGCGCGGCGGCACCGCCGAGACCGGCAGCGCCTGGCACGGCCAGCAGGTGCTCAACTATCTCAACGATCGCGCCAAGGCGAAGGACACCGATCCCTTCCTCATCTACTTCGGATTCAGCCATCCGCACGACACGCGCGACGGCACACCCGAACTGCTCGAAAAATACGGCGCAACGAATCACAAGGATAAGAACTCACTCCCTTCGCCCGGCAAGAACGCCCCGCCGCTGCCGATCAACTGGCTGCCGGAACATCCGTTCCATCACGGTCATCCCGGTCTGCGCGATGAGGTGGCTGTTTCAGGCGTGTGGGAACGCCGCGATGAGCAGACGATCCGCAATGAGCTGGGCCGCGAGTTTGCCTGCAATGAAAACATTGACAATCAGATCGCCCGCGTGCTCGACAAGCTCAAGGAAATGGGCGAGCTCGACAACACCTACATCATCTATACCTCCGATCACGGGATGGCGATCGGGAGGCACGGCCTCCAGGGCAAGCAGAATCTCTACCAGCACACCTGGCGCGTGCCCTTCATCGTGAAAGGCCCCGGCATCAAGCCCGGCACCCGAGCGACGGGCAACCTTTATCTGCTCGACACGGTCGCCACGCTCTGCGACCTGGCGGGCATCACGCCGCCGGAGTCGAATGAAGGCATGAGCATCAGGCCGGTGCTCGAAGGCAAGCGGGACACGATCCGCGACGTGCTCTACGGCGTCTACTCCGCCGGGACGAAGCCCGGCATGCGCTGCGTGAAAAAGGGCGATTGGAAGCTCATCAAGTACGACGTGATGGACGGCAACGTGCGCGAGACGCAACTGTTCAACCTCGCGGAGAATCCCAACGAATATCTGAAGGAACATCACGACCCGAAGGTGATCGCGCTGACCGGCGTGAAGCCCGAGCCGAACCAGATCGATCTGGCGGAGGATCCGAAATACGCGGGGAAGCTGAAGGAGATGGAGGCGCTGCTGCTGGAGGAGATGCGGCGGTTGCATGATCCGTATCGGTTGTGGAATCAGCCGAAGGATGACCTGACACCGCCGAGCGAGGAACCGGCAAAGGCGAAGAACAAAAAGAACAAGAACAACTGAGGCGCCGGATCATTTCAGGTCGGCGACGCGGACCTCCGTCCGTTCATCGGCGTGCCGGCTGGCGTCGCCGCCGAGGCGGACGGAACGGGCGATGTAGTTGAAGAGTGGGCGCATGGAGGCGAAGCGAGGTGCGCGGACTTGGCAAGTAAGGACCGCCACTCGGCTACCAATCTTTCCGACACAAAGCAGCGTCTGAGCAAAGTCAGTTTTGAAGACGCAGGACGCGGCCTGCTCTGCGCCGTTGAGCGAGAAGGTGTCCCGCTCGGTCGCGGGGAGTTCATCTCTGAGGTAATCCTTCATCACACTTTCGACGCTGGAGAATGAATCCTCATGGAGGTACAGCCGAATGTTCGCCGGCCCCACCTGATCGCCGCCGTAGCTGCCGATATTCTCCCAACCGTCCTCGGTTAAACTGATGCTGTCGTCCTCTCCTTTATCTGTCCAGTCCACCGGCAGCAGCATCGATGCCACGTTATTCAGGTTCTTGCGCTTGAAAACGTAGCTCTCCCGCGCACTCTTGACGACATGGTCATCCAGGATCACCGTCAGGCGAGGAAAGCCTGCGACGAGCTTCTGGGCCCCAGCCTCCGTGATCGCCGAGCCTTGTGCCATGACCACGCGAAGGTTCTTAAGGGCCGCCAGATGCGGGATGCAGTCATCCGTCACACCGTCACCGTGAATGTAAAGCTCTTCGAGCTTCTGCAGATTCGCCAGGTGCGCGAAGCCTTCTCCCTTGCCTGTGCGAACCTTCACATACAGGAACTTCAACTCCGTCATCGGTGCCAGGTATTGCAGTGCCTGATCGCTGAAGGTGCCCGCGTTCAGTGTGAGGTGTTCCATGGCCTTCAGATTCGCCAAGGCCGCCAGGCTGGTTTCCTCTTTGAGTTCGATGGCGGAAAGATCGAGCTTTTTCAGCTTGGTCAGCGTGGCGAATCGCTTGATGGTGGCATCACTGATCGCGTCGTCGTTGAGGTAGACCTCGGTTAGGTTGACGAGCTTTTCCAGACCGGCCGTGCCAGCGTCGCCCATCGTCGTGCCGTATTCGGGAAACACATTGAGCACTTGCAGCGCGATGCAGTCAGTAATCGGGACCAGCGACTCCACCTTGGTATCCCAGAGTTCGAGTTGTTTCAGATGCTTCATGCCCGACAGGTAGCTTAGGCCCTTCGAAGTGATGTCGGACACCGTCACGACAACTGTCTCAAGCTCAGGCAGTGCGGCCAGCAGGCGCATTTCCGCATCGGTAATCCCCGCCTGACTGAACGGGGCAACCTTCGGAGGCCCCGGCTCGCGCCAACCGTGTTCGAAGTAGCGAATATATTGCGATGCCGCCGCGGTCTGCTCCTGCGGTGAAAGCTTGTCCATCACCGAGAGGCGCTCGGCGGCGGCGCGATCGACCGCCTTCATGTCGATCCCTTCGCCGTAGACATGCACGACGGTCCCGGGCGGAAGCGTCGCCAGGATGGGAATGGCTTGGGGTGTGACCTTCACCTTCTGGAGACT
This sequence comes from Phycisphaeraceae bacterium, assembly GCA_040902585.1. Lineage (GTDB taxonomy): Bacteria > Planctomycetota > Phycisphaerae > Phycisphaerales > Phycisphaeraceae > JBBDXA01. Next base: position 1,385 of record JBBDXA010000222.1, on the reverse strand, counting down.
AACGATGGTCAAATATCTGAGCTGGCATATCGCCTTCATACCCGCTTCGCTGATTTCGCCGCCATTGATGAACAGGTATCTGAGAAACGGGACATGCTTCAGTCTTTCCAGCCGGGCGTCGGTGAGGCTGCGGACGAAGATGGCTGAGACCAAACCTGATTCGATGTTGACATCGTCGTACTCGCCGATCAGCGGACCGAGGCCTCGCGTCAGGCGCGGCTGGACCTTGCTTTTGAGCTGCATCCGGTGACGTGACTCTTCGTCATAGCCGGGGTCGCCATGCTTCTGGCGACGGAGTTTCAAGTCCAGACGAATCATCTCCGCAAGTTCAGGATCACGCTTCTGGACATAGGTTGCATAGGCGAGTGCGGGTTCGTCGTCGTAGGGCGATTCGACGATGCGCGTGACAAGCTGCTGCTCTTTTTGCGACATGGGTTCAGGCTCTTCGCCGGAAGCTGGGGCGACCACCGGCGGCTTCCGATTGAACGCCGTCGGCGGGGCCACGGGCGGCACATTCGTCGCGACTGGCTGCGACGAAGGAGTTGGCGAATTGGTTGCCGTACCCTTCGGCTCCGCGTCACCGCAACCAACCAGAACGAGAAGAAACGAAACAACCACGCAGGAAAGTCGGACTCGCATGGAATGACCTCCGGGACATCGATCCAAGCAGTTTAACCATTCTCGTCTGCGCAGCTCGCCGGTAACTTGCAAGGCTCTGGCTTCAACTCCTGTAGGATGCCGGCCTGACCACTGCGGGATGCGACGAAAGGCTCGAACCCAAGGAGCAGCGTTGTGATGCGAAACATTGCCCTGTCCGCTTTCACCGTCATTCTTTTCGCCGCCGAACCTTCGCGAAGCGAAGAGGCCCCGCCCTATCGTGATACGCCGGCGATCGTTGATTCACTGAAAGCTCTTGGCGACAACGCCGCGCTCGTGCTCCCCCCGCACGCCGTCGTGGCCGGTGACCTTAAGTTTCAGAACATGGACCGCTACGGTCCCGGCCAGCGCGACTACTGCAACAAGATGCCCTACGCGCCGGATCGTCGCACGGCCCTTTACGCAGGCGGCAATCATCAGGTGCCCCATCGCATGAACGATGTGTGGGAGTATCACCTCGGCTCCAACACCTGGCACCTCCTCTACGCCCCCGACGGCGGCAACCCGAGCGATCACAAAGCCGCTTACTTTCTCACCTCGCGCACACTCGTCGCCAAGCCGGACACGGTGCTCGATGACAAGCAGAAGGCACAGATCCAAGCGTATCGCAAATGGTGGAATGAAAACGTGATCTTCAAAGACGGCCACCTCACCACCACGCGCGGCGGCCCCATCATGCCCGCGCATACGTGGGACGCTTTCATCTATGACGCGAAGGCGAAGAAACT
>JBBDXA010000221.1:0-14505 GCA_040902585.1 Phycisphaeraceae bacterium | reverse complement strand
CGGTTCGGCATTCGGCGAGCTGCTGCTAAACTCTAATCTTTCCACTCAGGAGCGACCTTATGAAAACTCGCATCACCCGCCGCGGATTCCTTGCGACCACCGGGCTGGCGGCAGGCATTACCCTGCTGCCTTCGGTCACGCGCAACGTGCTGGGCGCGAATGAAAAGCTGAACATCGCAGGCATCGGCGCGGGCGGGAAGGGATACGTCGATACTTCCCTCTGCGCTTCGGAGAATCTCGTCGCCCTGTGTGATGTGGATCAGAAGAACGGCGAGGTGGGCTTCAAGCGGTTCCCTGATGCGGTGAGGTTTGCCGACTATCGCGTGATGCTGGAGAAGATGGACAAGGTGATCGATGCGGTGACGGTTTCGACGCCGGACCATTCGCATGCGTCCGCAGCGATCCGGGCGATGAACATGGGCAAGCACGTCTACTGCCAGAAACCTTTGACGCACTCGATCGCCGAGGCCCGGCTGATGACGCGGGTCGCCCGCCAGCGCAAGGTCGTCACGCAGATGGGCAACCAGGGCCACAATCACTCCGACACGCGCAGGCTTGTCGAGCTGATCAAGGCGGGCGTGATCGGCCAGGTGAAGGAGATTCACGTGTGGACCGATCGCGCGGGGCCGGTCTGGCCGCAGGGCGATGCGGCGATGAATGCGTTCAAGGCCGGCGCCGGCGCGAAGGTGCCGGCCCATGTGGACTGGGATTTGTGGCTGGGCCCCGCGAAGGATCGGCCTTACAACAGCGCGTATCTGCCCTTCAGGTGGCGCGGGTTCTGGGACTTCGGCACCGGCGCGGTCGGCGACATGGGGTGCCACAACATGGACCTGGCGTTCTGGTCGCTGGACCTGCGCGACCCGGTCAGCGCGGAGTCGGAGTTTGCGGAGAACTACGCAGAGGTCGGCCCGGCGTGGGCGATCATCACCATCAACTTTCCCAAGCGCGGCGACCTGCCCGCCTGTTCATTGAAGTGGTACGAAGCGGGCAAGAAGCCGGACCCTGCTCTGGCGAATCAGAAGACGCTCCCGCGTAACGGCACGATTATGATCGGTTCCAAGGACACGCTTTACGTGCCGCATTACTGGGGCAAGGGCACGTTCACTTCGGGGGCGAAGACGGAGGATTTCAGCCAGGTGCCCGTGACGCTGCCGCGCATGGCGGGGTCGGACAATGAAGGGAACATCGATGCGAATCATCATCTGGAATGGATCGCGGCGATCAAGGCGAACAAGCCTGAGATGGCGATGTCGAACTTTGACTACGCCGGCCCGATGACCGAGGCGGTCTTGCTGGGGAACACGGCCGTCCGCGCGGGCAAGAAAATCGAGTGGGACGCCAAGACGCTTTCGATCACGAATGACAAGGAAGCGAACCGGTTCGTGCGCGATGAGTACCGCAAGGGATGGGAGATCGAAGGCATGGCGTGAGGATTCCCGCCGCGTTTAGCGGTAGCACCGATAGGTGCACCGGGTCGCACGAGTTGCAACCCTGCCCTATCCCGCTAAAATGCTCGGCTCGCGTCAGGTGGGTCTGGCGCGAACCCCTGTTTTTAAGCGGTTTTGCACGAATTGAACTGAGGTCACCATGTCCCGAGTCTGCGCATTCACCGGTCGCCGTACCGAAGTCGGCAACACCTACACCCTTCGCGGCAAGGCGAAGTACCTCGGCGGCGTCGGTACCAAAGTGACGGGCAAGACCCGCCGCAAGTTCAAGCCGAACATCCACACGGTCACGGCTGTGGTGGACGGCTCGATCAAGCGCGTCAAGGTTTCCACCAAGGCCATCCGCATGGGCCTGGTCGTCAAGCCCCTGAAGCGCAAGTATGCGTACAAGCCGGATGCCCCGGCCGAAGCGGCTGCGGAGTAAGAGCCCGGCGCTCGTGCCCTGCCATCTTTGTGCCAGGCTTCTGTCTTGAGAAGCATGGCCCGAAGGCAGCAAGTCACGAAGGCAAGCGGCGGGGTCACTTCTTTTTCGTTTCGATTTTCTTTCCGCACCTCACCCCACACGCGTCTTATCGCACTATCATTTGCACATCCGCCTTCCGGTGGTAGGTTTCAGCAATCGAACGTCTGGGAAATCTGGGAAGCGCTTTCGGCCTGTACCGATTCGTTTCCCTTCCGTTTCCGCTTTGAACTTTTCTCCTGAGTCGCCACCATGCCCATTCGCGAAGAAGTGATTTGGCAGGTTCACCAAGCCACGGATCTCGTGGCCCTCATCGGCGAGCAGTTACTCCTCAAGCAAAAAGGCCGCGAATACGTCGGGCTGTGTCCTTTTCACGATGACAAGAATCCGTCGATGTGTGTCGTCCCCGCGAAGCAGATGTTTCACTGCTTCGTCTGCGGGACAGGCGGAAATGCCTTCGGCTGGATGATGAAGTATCACAAGATGACCTTCCCCGAGGCTGTGAAACACCTCGCGGAGAAGGCCGGGATCGAAGTGCAGGACACTTTCGACCCCGCCCAGGCCGTCGCCGCCAGCGATCGCCAGATCATCGCCGACGCCAACGCCAAGGGCAGCGAGTTCTTCCGCAAGCTCTACGCTCATCCGCAGCAGGGACAGATCGCCCGCAACTACATCGAGAAACGCCAGATCAGCCCCGCCATGGTGCAGGCTTTTCAAATCGGCTACGCCCCCGATGGCTGGGACGGACTGGCGAAGGCAATCGCAGCGAACAAGTGGAACACGCGGGCCTTCGAACTGGCCGGGCTGATTTCGCCGCGCGATCGAGGGCGAAGGGCGGAGGGCCAAGGGCCAAGGGATCAGACTGACAGCGACAATCTGCAATCCCCTGGCCCTTCTCCCTCCACCCTTGGCCCTTCTTCTTTCTACGATCGCCTCCGCCATCGGATCATCTTTCCCATCTGCGATTCCCTCGGAAAACCCATCGCCTTCGGCGGGCGCAAGATTCGCGAGGAGGATGATCCCAAGTACTGGAACTCGCCCGAGACCCCCCTCTTCCACAAATCACGCACGCTCTACGGCCTGTACCTGGCGATGAAGGCGATGAAGGAGACGCGCACCGCCGTGATCGTCGAAGGCTATGTCGATGTCATCGCCTGCCACCAGGCCGGGTTCGCCAACGTCGTCGCCACGCTCGGCACCGCCCTGACCCGCGAGCACGTGGGCGAGCTGAAAAAGCATGCCGAGAAGGTCGTGCTGGTGTTCGATGCGGATGTCGCCGGTCAGAAGGCTGCGGACCGGGCGATGGAAGTGTTTGTCACCGAGGAGATGGATGTCGCCATCGCCGTGGTGCCCGAGGGTAAAGACCCGGCTGACCTGATGCTCACGCCCAATGGGCCGCAGCTTTGGCGCGAAGCCATTACCAATGCGACGGATGCACTGGATTACCAGTTTGAGCGGATGAACGAACAGATGAATGCCTCGGGCACGATGACCGGCCGCCAGCGCGTGGCCACGGAATACCTGCGCAAGGTCGCGAGCATGGGCATCGACAAGGCCGGCGTGATCCGCAAAGCCATGATCCAGCAGCGGCTCGCCAACATGCTGCACCTGAGCGAATCGGCCCTCGTAGGCGAGCTCAAACGCCTGACGCCCCGCCGGTTCACGCCCCATAACCGCCCGGAAAACAGGGGTCAGGGGACAGGGGACAGGAGCCAGGCAACAGGAAACTTCGATTCCGAGTCCGAGAATTGGGGCGATGCCGTTCCACAATCAGCGACTGGCAATTCGCAAACAGAATCTCTCAAATCGCCTGTAACAACCGGGAACCCTCCTGCCAATACTGCCCAGACGGAAAAATCGGAAAATTTGGGGTTATCTGACGTTGCCTCGCTATCGCAGGCGGCTAAAATTGGCCTGATTCGCGCCGAACGTCAGCTTCTGGGATGCCTGATGCGTCAGCCGGGGTTGTTTCACGCGACGCTTTCGGATGGGCGCACGCTGGATGAAGCGTTGACCCCGGCGGAGCTATGCACTCTCGAAGGCAGGGAACTGTATCGGATGATGTACGACGCACTGGCGGAGGGTCACGACATGACGCTCTCGGTGCTCTTGACGGATTGTGCCCAGGCCGGCTTGGAAACGCTGGCGGGGCTTGCAACGACCATCGAAGCGGAGATCGACGCGATGTTTCAGACGGGTCCGGGTAGTGAGGCCGACTTGCAAGGCAAACTCACCGCCGCCGCACAACACATCATCGCGCATCGACGCCAGACGGAATATCAGACAGCGCAACCGGAAGCCTCACCCAATACACAGGCACCGGATGACGCGCTTCGTGAAGTCTTCGCCTTGCAAAAGGCGAATCGATCGCCCCTGAGGATCATGAAGGTGGACCGTTAACCGCACACCCGCTGGTGGCCCGTGGTGTTTGTGGTGGTGACGACGCTTCGCTCCGAACCCGGAACTCAAAACCCGGAACCCGGAACTGAATCAGACTCGCCCACCCGTGATTCGCAGCGACGATCCGCATCAGGAAAAATGCCTGATGCATGACTCGATCCCCGGCCGTGTCCCCAGGCCGGCGATCCTCGCTTGGAAAGGAACGCACCGTGATTGTTGAAGAGACGCATCCCGCCCTGAAAGAATTGATCGAAAGCGGCAAGGCCCGCGGTTTCATCGCCTACGAAGAACTGAACACCTCCCTCCCCGATGAGATGGTCGATCCCGACCGCATCGACGAGCTGCTGGCCCGGCTCGACGAACTGGGTATCAAGCTGGTCGAATCCGACATGATCGTGGTCACGCCCGGCCGGCCCGCGATGGACCGCACCGCCGCCGCCGCCGCCGCCGCCCGCGCCATCGCCATGGGTGCCGAGCTTCCCGACACCGAAGGCCCCACGACCGAGGCCATCGCCGCTCAGGTCGAGCAGATGGCTGCCGAGCCCGCCAAGAAGATGGTCTTCGCCGATGAAGACGCCGGCGAAGCCACCGCCGAGGAAGTCACCCCCGAGATCAGCGAAGAGCAGCTTCGCGCCGACCTGGTGCAGGCCCTTCAGGAAGCCCAGAGCCGCCGCATCGATGACCCCGTCCGCATGTATCTCACGCAGATGGGCGAGATCAGCCTGCTCACCCGCGAAGAGGAAATCCGCCTCGCCAAGAAGATCGAAACCTGCCGCATGATCTTCCGCCGCAAGGTGCTTGAGAACGACTACGCGGTGGCCGCAGCCGTCGAGATTCTCGAACTGGTCAACGACGGCGATCTGCCGTTCGACCGCACCATGAAGATCAGCACTGCCGAGGATGACGCCAAGGGCAAGATTGCCGCGCGTATCCCGGAGAACCTCAAGACCGTCCACAAGCTGCTCGAGCTTGACCGCGAAGACTGGGGCCTGCTCGATGCGCCCGGCCGCAAGACTAAGCGGGAGATCGCCGAAGTCGACGCCCGCCTCAAGATCCGCCGTCGCAAGATGGCGCGCCTCATCGAGGAACTGAGCCTGCGCACCAGCAAGATCGCCCCGCTGATGAAAAAGCTTCGCGCCATCAGCGAAAAAATGCAGGAAATTAAACGCACCCTCGCCGACAGCCAGAAGAACCCCAACCGCTACGACCCCGAAGACCTGGCCGTGATGAAGGAAGAACTCAGCGGCCTCCGCTCGCTGGTCCTCATGGACCCGGAAGAACTCTACACCCGCGTCCGTGACATCAAGATCGTCTTCGACGAATACGAACAAGCCAAGCGCGACCTCTCCGGCGGCAACCTCCGCCTCGTTGTCTCCATCGCCAAGAAATATCGCAACCGCGGCCTCTCCTTCCTCGACATTATTCAAGAGGGCAACACGGGCCTGATGCGGGCCGTGGACAAGTACGAATACAAGCGCGGCTACAAGTTCTCCACCTACGCCACCTGGTGGATTCGCCAGGCCATCACCCGCGCTATCGCTGACCATGCCCGCACCATCCGTATCCCGGTGCACATGATCGAAACGATGAGCAAGCTGCGCAACATCGCCAAGGATCTCTTGCAGCAGCTCGGCCGGGAAGCGACGATCGAAGAGATCGCCGAGATCGCCAAGATGCCCATCGCCGAAGTCCGCCGGGTGATGAAGATTTCACGCCACCCGATTTCACTCGACCGGCCCGTCGGCGAAAGCGAAGACTCCTACTTCGGCGACTTCATCGAGGACGAAAAGGCCGAAAACCCCACGGATTCCGCCGCCCAGGACATGCTCCGCCAGCGCATCGAGCAGGTGCTCAAAACCCTCACCTACCGCGAACGCGAGATCATCAAACTCCGTTACGGCATCGGCGACGGCTACACCTACACGCTCGAAGAAGTCGGCCGGATCTTCAAGGTCACCCGCGAACGCGTCCGCCAGGTCGAAGCGAAGGCGTTGCGTAAACTGCAACACCCGGTGCGCAGCAGGAAACTCCGCGGCTTCATCGACGGCTCTTGGGACGAGGAAGAGGTGACGAAGCTGGCGTAGTCTCCGATCCGCCTGCGCCCTATTGACCGGAGCCTGCCGCGCTTGGCGGCATAGGAGTGTTCCCGAGATTCATAAACCGCATACAGACCTTCGTGGAACAGAAAAATAGACTTGACGACATCCAGTTCAGGGTTCATCAATCGAAGGGGTAGTTCCCCTCGAACCAAAGGAGGTATTGCTGTGCCTGTTCAATTGATCACCATTGTTCTATTCGTGTTTGCTTGTGGGGCGTGTGAGTCTTCATCGCCCATTGCACGCAACTCCAGTGCCAATGACACAACCATCGAGGGACCGAGGAAGCACACGGTTAAGGGATCGCTCATTCCCTTTACGGATAAACTCCGTGAACAATATCAAATTGCCGACGCGGATATGACGCGCATTCAATTCTATGTTTCCGCCCCAATTACACTGAGGCGACAACTCCCCCACGGCGCGGGCAACTCGATTGCGGAAGGTCGGCTCAAGTACTCCGGAGGCGGTAACCTTGAAGAGGTGTTCATCGAGCGGCAAACCCCCGGACGTCCGATGAGTGGAACAAGCACAAGTGTGCATCTGAGGTTTAATCCATCGCTGTCCGCTGCGACGCTCGAGTTCAACAATATGGACGACAAAGGACCGTCGCCCGATGGTTTCTATCGCCTCAGTTGCCACCAATGGGATGCGTCTGGAAACGGAAAGTTGATGTACAACGGCGCGGAGTTCAACGCGGTGAAGAATAGTGCCGAATCGTACCTGCTTGTCGAACAGGAAGGATTGAACGCCCTATTCTTCAAAACGCGGCAGGAGCCGGGCGAGCTTATCCCTGAGCTGCAAGGGCGCTAATCATCCAATGAGGGTTTCCATTTCTGAATCTCCACGATGCAGACTTTCGTTTGTATCAAGGCGCCCTATCACCGCTCACTTCGCCTCCGCAAACAACCCGTACTCCCCCTTCTCCTCATCCGACTGAATCAGCGTTTGCCTGTCTGTTCGGGATATCTCACGCGCTCCAGCGCCTGAGCGGCGTAGTCGCCGCTCAACTCGCACATTCAGATCCTTGCCCGGCTCAATGTCCTTCCGGCTATAGGCCGGGAGGATTCTCGCACTGGCTTGCATCAAGGTTTCAGGAGGGGTTCAACCCGGTGCATCGTCAGGAAATCACTTGCCCCGGCAAAGTCCAGGCCGTGCCAACGGCAATGACGGCGGGCAAAGAAACCAACTAAGAAATACGTACTTGTTTAGCGTGTCTGAGCCTTGTTTTTCAGAGGTTTTTGCATCGTGACCACGGATTTCTGCCGCTTGCATAGTGTTGGAACCCCGTTTTTGCGCTGAGAACGCGGTTCTTGGGCCTCCCGACACGCTAAACAGTTACAGAAATACTTGCGGCTGTTTCCACGCGAGATTAGGATGTCGGCTTGAAGAGGGGCCACGAGGGGATCGAGACGGGATCGATGACGAACGGCTTCCGCGTCGCGTAATTCGTACTGACTTCTTTAGTGCTCCGGCAACGCAGACATTGGGTTTGGAGGGACATCCGATGCTTGTGTTTACATGTCCATTTTGTTCCGCGCGCTTTCAAGGCAAGGCGAAGAGTGCGGGCAAACGATTTGAATGCCCTCATTGCAAACACGAGTTTCGCATTCCCCAAATGGAAAGCGCCTCATCCGAGCCCTTCACCCCGGCGGAAGCGCCAACAGAACCGGAACTCGAACCGATCTTCCTCGACGCGGAACCCGCCCCCGCAGCAGTTGAACCTGCGCTCATCGCATGGGAAGAGGCAGCAAAGGCAGAGTCCGAAGCTGTTCCAGTCGAGTGGCCCGCGCCTGCGGTGCCGCCCAGGCGAGAGCCGGGTCGGTCCGGTCACGCGCGAAAGCCTGCCGCGCATCCCGTGGAGGAACCTTTGCCGTCGCAAGGCGGAGGCCATTGGAAAGGGTGGGCCATTGCGGGCGGTGGCGGCGCTTTAACACTGGTGATCATCCTCATCGCGGTTCTGGGCGGCGGCGGTTCGGGTGAGACCCCGCCTGCGCCGGTCACGCCGCCGATCGTCGCAAATGTCACGCCGACACCTCCGGCTGTTGATCCCGGCTCGACTCCACCCACGCCTGATCCGGCGAACAAGACTCCAGCGAAGACGATCACGCCGCCCGAAACGCCCATTCCTGATCCGCAACCGCCGCTGCCCGTTGCGACGGAACTGAATAAAGACGCCAGGCGATACCTTCAACTGGCCTTTGATCATGTCGACACAACCAACTCGGTCCAGGCCGTGGCCATCATGTGCAAGGTGCTTGAGGACCATGCCAACGGCGGCGATCTGGATGTCGCCAAGGCGGCGCTGACCAAGTGCATCGAGACCCTCAAGCCGGAGAAAGTCCGATCCGTTGACGAGGCATTGAAGCTGATCGGCGAGACGATCGGCCGCGCAAAGCAGAAGGAACTGCGCGATCAGGCGGCGCTGGACATCCCCATCCTGCTCGGCAGGAAGTACGCCAAGGACATCTGGGCTCTCTCCTTTCTTCTCAAGGCCATGGTGGATGCAGGTGAACGGGACGCGGCCCTCGAAGTGGTCGAGAAGCTCGATGCTTTCACGCGTTCAAACAGCACGCCGTTCAAGGGATATACGGCTTCGCTGAGGGTGCTGGGGCTGGGCGATATGGACGGCGCGCTGGCGTCGGTGGGTCAGATGACGGACCAAAGTTATCGGGGCTATCTCAATGCGATGACCGTCGTCACGCTTCTGAAGCGAGGCGAAGCGGAAACGGCGAAACGGTGGATGGCGCACATCGGGACGGATCATCCATCCATCAGTACCACTCAGGCCAAAGTCGCCGAAATGTCGGGCGACGCGAGCGACGCGGCGATGATCGAGCTGCTGGCCAGGGAGTTCAAGTTGCGGGCGAACATCATGTTGCCCCGGACCGCGGAACTGCTGATCGAGTACATGCAGACGCGCGATCGCGACCTGGAGGCGATGGCGCTCGTGGAGGAGTGCAACAGGACAATGGTCACGTACTCGGGCAGTGGATCGGTGATCGATTACTCGCTGGTCGCGCCGGCGCTGGCGCGGGCGGGTCGCATTGAAGAACTGCGGGCAATGGCTGAAACATTGCTGCCCAGGAATCCCGGTACGAGCCGAGTCGGCATCCTGAGCACGGATCACGCCCGAGGCGCGCGGCTCATGGCGGCCTACGCGATGTGGTCGAAACTGCTTGGCAACGAGGCCGGCTACACCACCGGTGTCCAGGCGATCCACAAGGCTGTCGAATTCGAGCCGCTGCTCAAGCCCCTGGGCCTGGCGACGCTTGCAGTGGCGCAATACAGGTGCGGCCGGACGGAAGAGGCGAAAAAGACGCTCGAAGGCGTCGCGCTGGCCAAGGTTCAGAGGCTGGCCCCGGCGTGGCGCGACTATATTCTGCTGAAGACGCGGCTCGGCGACGTGGAAAAAGCCGAGGCTCCGCTGATGACTGACGTCGGCGCCCTGCCGATGACTCACCGGGCCATGGCGCTGGGGAAGCTTGAAGCCGGCCACCTTTCCGCAGCCCTGACCTGGGCCATCAGCGCCGATCCTGAAACGCTCGAGCAGGTGGTCAAGCTCGCCGCCGCCAAGGACGGGATAGCGACGGTGAATGACGCCAGGCAGGAGATCAGCAATGTGGTTCCAGGCAGCGATGCATGGGTCTACTGGGCCATGTCCCGCGCGGCGCAGGATCCCAGACCGCTGGCGACTTTCTTCGATCCGCGTCTGAAAGTGATCGATCCGAAGAACCTGAATCTGGCGAAGGTGCCGCCCGCCGCGCAGGGCGATCAAATGAAGGGGTTGATTGAAAGGCTTGATGACGAAGACACGGTGGTGCGCCAGAACAGTTGCATGCTGCTGGCGCAGATGGGTGCCGACGCGTTGCCTGCGGTGCAAACCCTCGGCCGACTGCGCGTCTTCGACCCGGACACGCGCGTGAAGGCGGAGGCGGGCAAGGCGATGGATGCGATTCTCAACGGGCTGCCTTCCAAATATGTCGTGCGCACTCCTGATGCCGCGGTGCTGGCGCTGGTGGTTGCCCTGTACGACCCCAACCAGCCGGACAGCTATCAGCGTCCCGTCCGGAATTGCCTTGATGCCCTGGTCTCTCTTGCGGATTCAACGGTGGCAGCCGAGACCGTCCTTCCCGCGATGCTGGACAAGCTGCCCGGCGTGTCCGAGCGATACCCGCTTGTCGAACGCCTGACGCCGCACGCCAACGACGCCACCATCGCAAAGCTCATCGCCCGGATCACGGACGAGGATGAACAGATCGGCGCATCGGCCGCCAGGATTCTGCTGGACATCGCCAAGTCCAAGTCGATCAGCGAACCGCTGGCTGAGTTGCTGAAGGATCCGAGTGAAGTGATCCGCCGGCAGCTCGTGACGGGAGTGACGTTGCTGCACGCGCTCACACCCGCGCAGATGCTCTCGGTGCTGCCGATGCTGAAGGAGCGCGACGTGGAGCTGCGGTCCATCGTCGCCGATCGCATCGCCAGCAGCGTATATAACCTCTCCGCCAATATCACGCGGCAGGCTGACCTGACTGATGTTGCCGAACCGCTGAAGATCGCGATGGACCCGCTCCGCAACGATCCGGATTTCTCGACGCGCCGGTCGGCGGATTCGGTGACGAGTTACCTCCGCCAGCCCCCGCGACCCGATGGCACGCGAACTCCCATCCGCACCTCAGGCAATCGAACCGAAACGCGGGAGGTACTGGCGGCCCTTCGCGACGGGCAGAGTACGCGCTCCAAGCTGACCGCCCTCGGGCTCATGCAGAGCGACGACATGGTGCAGGTGTTCAACGTCATGATCGCCGGTTTCGACAAGCAGCCGTTGACAGTGAAACGGGCGTTCGCGGACAGGTTCCGATCGGCCGGCTCGTCCTTGAAACATGCCAAGCGCTCCGTGCTTCAGATCCTGGAAAAGGAACAGGACTCGAGCGTGCGCGGCTCGCTCCAGACTCTCATCGGGTCGCTCGAGGATGCGGAGGATCAGGATATCGTCACCAGCGGCCCGCCCGGCAAGGGACCCTCGCGCCCGGACCCGTTCGGGAACAAGATGGACGCGAAAGCCGCACTTCTGGCGTTGACCCTGAACAAGACCCCGGCTCGTGACTGCGTCACGGCGATCAACATTCTCATGAACGAGAAGGAGCGCGACCCGCGCCTGCCCGCGCTGCTGAGGAACGCCCTCCGCCATCGCCATTTCGCCGTTCGCAACCAGGCCGCCCAATCCATCGGCCAGCTCGATGACCGCTCGCTCGTACCGGCATTGATCAACGCCCTGACGGACTGGAACGACCGCGTCCGCACGGATGTGGTGCGAACGCTGGCGCGGCTTGCGCCGGACGATGAAGCGGTCCTCGCCGCGCTGGCCAAGCTCAACGATGATCCACTCAGCGTCGTACGCTACATCGTGTGCCAGGTCCTGGCCGATCACGGTTCGGTCGAAGCCCTGCACACGCTGATCGAACTCAGCCTGTCGCGGAATTCGAATATGAGGGGGTCTCCGTCGAGGGGACTGCTTTACGTCGCCGCCCGGCTGACGCCTGAGCAGCAGGCCGCCGTGAAGGAATTGCCGCCGATCCTCTACGAACACCTTCGCTCGCCGCAGCAGAATTCCCGGGAACAGGCGATCAGCATGGTCGAGATCCTCGGCGGTGCTGCCCACAGCGCCACGCCCGCGCTGGTGGAAGCGGCCCTGAAATCAGGCAGCGACACCGCCTTTCGCGTTCACAGCGCGCTGGTTGCGATCGCCATCGAAAACGATGCCGCGGTCAAGGCCGTCGCCGACCTTGTCGTTCACCCGTCGCATCCGCTTCGCGCGGCGGCTTTCAACGCGCTACACCGAGTCCGCGGCAGGGCCAAGCCGCACGTGGACATGATTCGCGAGAAGGCGGAAACGCTTCAGCTTTCACCCAGTGACCGTGCGGCACTGGAGCGCACGCTCAAGTCCATCGAAAGCGCCACCGAGCTGCCAACGCGTTCGCCGCCGTCAGGCGCGGAGAAGACTCGCTATGACCTCTCCTGATCGCTAGGCCTCATCGCAGGTTCGACCATCTCCGTGAATGCGGCTCATTTACAGTCGAGGATTCCACATGCGTCGTCTTGATTCACACGCGGGAACAATTGCCTGGATGCAGGCGTGGCTGATGGCGGCCGTCGCAGCCTTCGCCGGCGCGACTGTTCTGGCGCAGGCGGAGTTTGCTTCCGACGCGGGCGTCACGGGCATCAACGAAGACCAGCTTCCAGCCGGTGCCGTTCAGCGCATCGGCTCGCCGCGCTGGCGCGACGGCGGGCGCGTCACGTTCCTGAACTACTCGCCCGACGGCAAGAAGCTCATCTCCATCGCCGGCAATATCGCCCGGCTGCGCGACCTGCCCGAAGGCAAAGTGGTCGGCGAGTTTCCCGCAGCTGACGCCTGGCCGATGGCGGCACTGTCGCCGGACAGTCGGCTCCTGGCGACGATGCGTCTGCCTGCGACGGTTGACAACTTTATCTCGGGCGGCGTGATTGCCCTGTTCGACGCGACAACCGGCGAGCTAAAGCGCGAATTGAGCGCGCCTTCGGCCGAGAACTACCCGGCGACTTACACCTCCTTCGTATTCTCCAGGGACGGACGCACGCTCTTTGCCGGCACCTCCACCGGGTTGATTCTTCTGATCGATCCTGCCACGGGCAACACGTCCGCCAGACTCGAACTGCCTGACACACAGCCCGATGCGCCGAAGCCGATTCCGGGAAAGGATGCGGCCAAGTCGTTTCCTGCAGCGGCGATGGCGGGGATGAACAAGATGCCGGTGATGCGCCTGGTTCACGCAGCCGATCACGACACGCTGGCGGTCGTCCACGGCTCGGGCCACTCGCCCGGCATCTACACGCGCTCGCGCGTCGTGCTGTGGGATCTCAAGACGAGCTCGCCTCGCTTTACCGGTGCCGTGATCAACGATCGCTGCGAATTAGGCCTGACCGGCAAGACGCTGACGAGCGTTTACCCCGACATGCCCAGCCGCACCTGGGACTTGTCCGCCGGTCAGAAATACCAGGCGGACGAAAATTCCGACCGTCAGCCGGACCGCTCGCAGCGCCCGGCCCTATCCGTGATGCCCAGCCCGACGGGCAAGCACTTTGGCATCACCATGACGGAATCGAACAACGGCTCGCCGCGAACGGGCACGACGACGTTCTACTTGCCGGACGAAAGCCGCACCGGCGGCGTGCTGGTCAAGTTGCCGTCATTCACCGGCGTGATGGCGTTTTCACCTGACGGTTCGCAGGTCGCGTCGGCAGGCGATGACGGGGTGATCCGGCTGTGGAACGCCGCGGATCGCAAGCTGATCAATGTCGCCGTCGAACAGGCATCGCCCGTCCTGGCGCTGGCGATCTCACCGGACGGAAGTCGCCTGGCGATCGCCGGCAGCCCCAAGGGCACGATTCAACTCCACAAGGTCGGCGGAAACGAACCGCCCGTGTCACTGGAGGGACATACGAGCGAAGTCGTCGCCCTGGGCTTCTCACCCGACGGCGCTTCGCTGGCCTCCGCCTCGCGCGACAAGGCTGTGAAATTGTGGAAGGTGTCCACCGCATCGATGATCGCCGAGGGCAAGTCGGATGGGTACGACGTACCGGCAAGCAGCAACATCGTCTGGACGAAGGATGGCGTGAATCTGGTCGTCGTCGGCAACAACTACGCTCACGTGTTCGACGCCATCACGCTCCGCGAACTGAAGCAGGCACCGCCCGGGCTGGCGCAGAAAGTGACACGCGACCTGCGCCTGCGTCCCGCGCAAGGCGTCGGCGCGCCGGGGCTTTCAGTGTGGAGCTTCTTCGCTGAAGGTGCTGACCGCAATGCGAACCTTAGGAACGAACGGGTGCCCGGCACCATCGCGTTCAACGGGGACGCCAGCCGCGCCGTGGTGGGTACCGCGGGCATGGTCGCCGAGTTCGACACGACGACGGGCAAGGAACTCCGCAAGGTCTATCCCGTTGGGGCCGTCGAAGAAAACCGCAGCTACAAGGCGTTCCACATGGCGGCGTATTCGCCCGACGGCAGGACCATCGTCGCCGTGCAGAACACGATGCCCCTGAACTTCAACCGGACTCCTCAGCCCAC
>JBBDXA010000220.1:0-14558 GCA_040902585.1 Phycisphaeraceae bacterium | reverse complement strand
TGGGGCTTGATTTGTACTGGTCCACGCCACCCCGGACTCACGTCCGGGGCTACGCTGATGCCGCCGCGTTGCGGCTGAATCAACCGCGTTCCATCAAGTCCCGAAGGATTTGGCAGACCCCTGCCCGACATTTCAATAGGTTGAACCAGCACTGCAATCTCCCGGCCCAGCGACCTCACCCGATATACTGCCCGTACGACTTGCAACCCCAATCCATGAGGTTCCCGTGACACGACCCCTCGCCTTTGCGCTCGCCCTTCTCATCACGTCCGTTGCCTTTGCCGACGACAACTGGCCCTCCTTCCGCGGTCCCGGTTTACAAGGCCACAGCGATTCCACCGGCATCCCCCTCACCTGGTCCGACACCGAACACGTCACCTGGAAAACGCCCATCCACGGCAAGGGCTGGTCCACACCCGTCATCTGGAACAACCAGATCTGGCTCACCACCGCCACCGTCGATGGCGCCAAGTCCAGCGTCCTGTGCCTCAACCGCGCCACCGGCGAAGTGCTGCTCGATCGCGTCGAGTTTGCAAACGAAACCGTCGAACCTTTGAGCAACCCGCTCAACTGTTACGCCTCGCCTTCGCCCGCCATCGAGGAGGGTTTCGTTTACGTTCACTTCGGTTCCTATGGCACCGCCTGCATCGACACCAAGACTTTCAAGACCCTCTGGACGCGCCGCGATCTGCCCTGTCGCCACTATCGCGGGCCCGGCTCCTCCGTTGTGATCTACAAAAACCTCCTCCTGCTCACCATGGACGGCGTCGATGTGCAGTACCTCGTTGCCCTCAACAAGAAAACCGGCGAAACAGTCTGGAAAACGGATCGCACGACGGACTACGACGACATCGATCCGAAAACGAAGATGCCCAAGATGGATGGCGACCTGCGCAAGGCGTACACCACGGCTGTCGTCGTCGAACACGAAGGCCGACCGCTGCTCTTGAGCCCCGGCGCGCGGGCGGCCTACGCCTACGATGCCCGCGACGGCAAGGAACTTTGGAAGATCACCTACCCCGGTTTCTCCAACGCGGCGAGTGTCGTGTTCGCCCCGGCGAAAGGCGGTGCCGGGGGATTACCGGCTTTGGCGTACATCAACACCGGTCACGGCAAGAGTGAGTTCATGGCGGTGAAGGTCGATGGCAAGGGTGATGTCACCAAGTCAAACATTTTGTGGAATCACGGCCGCAACGTGCCGCGCAGGTCGTCGCCGGTGTTGGTCAACGATTTACTCTTCATGGTGGACGACGGCGGCATCGCCATCTGCCTCGACGCGAAGACCGGCGATGTCTGCTGGGTGCAGCGCCTGGGCGACGGTAAGGAGCAATACTCCGCGTCGCCGATCTATGTGGATGGCAAAGTGATGTTCTGCGGGCAGGAAGGTCTCACGACCATCGTCGCCCCGACGCGCGAGTACAAGCTGCTGGCGACGAACAAACTGTCCAGCGGCATGATGGCGTCACCGGCCGTCGCAGGCAAGGCGTTGTTCCTGCGCACCAAGACGCACCTCGTACGCATCGAGGGGCCGACGGCGAATTGACCGGCGCAATAACGAATGTTCCATCACTTGAAATGCCGTTGCCATGTCTGATGCCGTGACCCTTGCCGACCTCCTCGCCGTTGCCGCCCGCTTTCGCGACGAGCGTGACTGGGCCCAGTTCCACACCCCAAAAGACCTGGCCGCCAACCTCTGCATCGAGGCGGCGGAACTCCTGGAAATCACCCAGTGGCGCAGCGGCGAAAAGCTCGACCAGCACATGGCTGATCCGCAGACCCGCGAGGCATTCGAGGATGAACTGGCCGATGTACTCCTGACCGTGCTGCTGTTGGCGCACGACCAGAAAATCGACCTGGCCGCGGCCTTCGCCCGCAAGATGAAAAAGAACGAAGCGAAATCACTAGTGTCCGGTCATTAGTCGAATAGCGTCAACTGGTTACGATCCGTGTCCTCAATATATGGCGCTCCACTTTGCGAGAATAGCTCAAAAACAGGCACTTTTTCGCTCAGCGTGACGCCGAGGACCTGAAATATTTCGTTCAGCTCTTGCGACAGTTGATACCGATGCTTCACCTTCACCACCAACACGTAGACGATCACCGCGATCCACACCTGCGTCTTCACGGCGTTGGGCGTTGTGCCGAAGAACGCCTTGATGTGCAGGTGTTGCTTGATCCACTTGAAGAACAGTTCGATTCGCCATCGTTTGCGATAGAGCAGGGCGATCGTGACAGCGTCGAGCGTGAGGTGGTTGGTCAGGAATCGGAATCGCTTGCCGGTGAGTGGATCGATGAAGCGGATGACGCGCAGCGTGTCGGGATAGAGCGTGCGCGACTTGGGCCCGCGCAGTCGCACCAACCAATCGCTCGTCACCGCGCCGCTCCGCTCGACCGTGCGGCGCTCGCGCACACCATAGTCCATGTTGCGTTTGGCGCGGGTCACGAAGAACGCGCCGGCCTGATGCATGCGGTAGAGGCGCGCGAAGTCGACGTAGCCGCGATCCATCACGTAGAACGCGCCGGGCTGCGGGACGATCTGATCGAGCATCCACAGATCGTGCGTGTTCCCGTCGGAAATACGCACAAATACGGGAACGCCCGTGCCCACGTCCAGAACGGTGTGAGCCTTGACCGCGGCTTTGTTCCGCCTGAATTTCGCCCATGGAAACAACGTCAGGCACAGATCGATGGTCGTCGAATCGATCGCGTAGATGCGCGCATGCAGTCGGAGCAGGTCGGTGTCCACCGGCAGCGTGGGCTGTGTCGCGGCGATCATCGCCAGCGCGGTGTCCTCGAAGATGCGATAGTCGCGATTCTCGTTGGCGTCCGCCAGCGTGCTGCGCGCCGGCGCGGCGCGGATGCCGCAGTGATAGCGTCGCGGTCCCAGCGCCCGCAGACACAACACGGTCTCGCGCAAGCTCGACCGGCCCGTGAGCTGCGCGAAGATCATGCACAGAAGTTGATCCATGCACGAGAGTTTGCGAACCTTCCGCTGGCCGCGATAACGGCGCACCGCGTTGTCGAATGCTTTGCGCGGCAACAGTTCGACGAGTTGAGCAAAGACGCTGCGGCCCTGGTACATCGGCGACTCCTTGAGGTTGGAAAGCCTCAAGGATGCCAGAAAGCGGCGTTTGAATTGAAGTCGTGTACCGGGTCATGGGACGTTAGAACCACTGAAAAACAAGTGCGGAACCGAAATTGACACAATCGTTAACCGGACACTAGTGAAGCGAAATACCCAATCGAAAAGGCCCGCGGCAGGCTGGAAAACTACGACCGGCTTTGAGCGGCAGTGCGCTGCAATCGGTGGCTGGGGCTGGAGTCCGCGCAAGCCCCGGCCCGAAGCACCTGGTGCCCACCAGAAGCCGCGTTGCCCAGCCTCAGCCCCAGCCAATCAAACCGCCCTTGGCGCGTTGCAAGGCGAAACGTACTTTAGTATAATGTATGGGTATCCCCTGCGGGCCGCGCGATCGTTTCGCGCCGGCCCGGTTGCCGCGCTCCAAGCGGGGCCGGCGATCCGTTCGCCCAAGAATGCTCCCAACGTGCTCGCCAACGGTGTCTAGTAGACACGGGGTAGACACGGGGTAGCCATTCCCGAAAGCCTGTCCCATGCAGCACTTAACTTCAAATGGCTACCAGGGGGTAGGGGGTATGGTAGACATCTGTCTACCTCGGGGAAACCCGGATGCCGAGCGAGTTTGGACGACCGGTGCCGCAGAATCGGATCGCCTCCGCTCCGATCTTAAACCTTGACTAATCCCTGTTTTGAGCGATGATATAAAAGGTACCCTTTCCTTAATTCGGCGGTGAAACAGAATGAAGACGACCCAACCTTTCGTGTCCCTGTTTCGAGCAGCGCTGGCGCTCACGCTTGCCATGAGCCTGTCCGTCGTCGCCTCGGCGCTTCAGGACAAACCGCCGGTGGCTCCCGCGCCTGCCGCTGTCGATGCGCCCGCCGTCGCCGCCGCCGCTGACTCGCTGAAGATTCAGATCGTCGCCATTGAGGGCATGGTTCAGATTCGCCCCGGTGCCGATCAACCCTGGCAACGCGCGACCGTGGGAATGGAGCTCAAAGTCGGCTGGGACATTCGCACCAGCATTCGCAGCGCGGTGCAGTTCACCATCGACGGCAACCACACCGTGACGGTCGACAGCTTCGGCGATGTGCGCGTGCTCGAAGCCATTCGCAAGGACGGCAAAGTGAAGACCGATGTCGGCATGCGTTACGGCCGAACCGAGTACAAAGTCGAAGTCGCCGCTGAGGAACACGAAGCTCGCATTCACACGCCCTCAGCAACGCTGGCTATCCGCGGATCGACGGCCGCGGTGCAGGACAACCAGCTCGGCTGCCAGGTCGTGGTGACCGAAAGCCATCTGTCGCAGGTGAACGGGCGCGGCGGGTTCATCCCGCCGACCTTCCTCGCCAAGGGACAGGTCAACGTCGACAACAAAACGCAGAAAAAAGAAGGCCCCGGGCAGCACCTCAAGAAGAAGAACAGTCTGGACGGCGGTTCCGATTATGGCAAAACCGGCGTCGAGGAAGGTCTGCGCGGCGAGTTTGCCGCCAACGTCAATCAGGGTCAGAACGGCGGCTTCAACGGCAACCGCCAGCGACTGGCGGAGAACAATTCGCCCCGCCCCAACGATCGCATTTTCACCTCGTTCAACTTCTTCAAGGACGTGCCCAACGACAACGGCGGCACACCGCCGCAGGGCACCGCGCCGGGTTCGCTCGTCGCCTTCCTCGATTTCAGTTCCATGTACAGCAATCTGGACCTCGTCCTGACCCTGCCCAACGGCGGCACCATCGCCACCAACTCGAGTCTCGGGCCGACCTCCGTCAGCTTGCCGGTGCAGGGCTTCGCCAGCGGCAGCGCGATCATCTTCGACAACGGCGTGCAGACGGGCAGCTACGGCGCGACGGTGAACTACACCTCGGGCGGAATCGAGACGCCGGTTGGCTTCACGCTGGATGTGATTCAGTTCGCGCCCAACGCATCCACCGGCCACCTCATCAAGCAGTTCACAGGTTCGGTCAGTTCGTCCAACCCCACGGCAACGACCACCTTCAACGTCGGTCAACCGCAGACCGGCGGCTCGGTGCCCAATCCCGTCGGCAACAACTAGGAGTCCCGCGACGAGGATCTTTGGACTGAGATCATTCCGCGCCGTCATCACGCCGATGGGCCTGTCCCTTCTTCCGCATTTAGTTGCACCCATGAATCCTTCGCAGTTCGTCGATTTCTATTCCGCCCAACGCGCCTCGGCCATCCTGCGCACACCGCACGGCCAGCATGCGGGCCCCGCGATGGCGGCGGCGGTGCGCGGCGGATTCAGGATCATCGAGTTCACACTCAACACGCCCGGGGCGCTCGACCTGATCCGCAAGTTTGCATCTGGAAACGATGAAGTCGTCGTCGGAGCCGGCACCGTGCTCTCGGCCGAAGAAGTGCATCAGTCGATCGACGCGGGAGCGAAGTTCATCGTCTCGCCGGTGGTCGATGTGGAAGTGATCAAGGCGGCCGTCGAGCGCGGCGCAGCCGTGATGCCCGGCTGCTCGACGCCGACGGAAATGCTCCTGGCCCACCGCGCGGGAGCTTCGCTGGTCAAAGTCTTCCCGCAGCAGGAGCCGGTCTGGGTCAAGCAGACGCTCGGGCCGCTGCCCTTCCTGAAGATCGTCCCCACCAGCGGCGTTCACCTGAACAACTGCGCCGCCTTCATCAAGGCCGGCGCTCACGCCGTCGGCTTCGTCAACACGCTCTTCGATGGCAACGACATCGCCAATGCCGCGTTCGACCGCATCGAAGAGCGCGCGAGGCGCATGCTTGAAGCGGTGCGCAACGCATGAGTGGAATTCTCTCACCACGTGCGTGAGAAGATCAGAGCTGGAGCACCGTCCCGGCAGGGCGGTGCTGGAGGCGTACGGTTACCCGCATGCACCACCCTGCCGGGATGGTGCTCCAAACCTCTCTGCCATGAACCTCTCCGATCGCATCCACGCCTTTCTCGATGGCTCGCCACACGCGGTGGTCGGTGCGTCCACCAATCGCGCCAAGTACGGCAACAAAGTCCTGCGCGTGTATCAGCAGCATGCGCGGGAAGTCTTCCCCGTGAATCCACGGGCTGACCAAATCGAAGGGTTGAAAGCCTATCCCGATCTCGCCTCGCTGCCGCAGGTTCCGCACGGCATCTCGATCATCACGCCGCCCGCGATCACCGAAGACATCATCGAACAGGCGGGCGAACTGGGAATCAAACACGTCTGGATGCAGCCCGGCGCTGAGAACGATGCGTCCGTGGAACGGGCGAGGGACTTGGGCATGAACGTGATTGCAGGCGATGCGTGCCTGCTCGTGGTGCTGGGTTACCGGGAGTGATCAGGTGCGCAGTTCCGCACCGAGCGATGCCTTGACGCGCTCGACCACCTGAGCCACCTGCGGATCAACCTCTTCGTGCCGCAGTGTGCGCAAAGGTTCGCGGAAGATCATCCGCAGCGTCACGCTCTTACGCCCCGCGGGAATCGGCTTGCCGCGGTAGGAGCCGACGAAGGCGAGCGACTCGAGCATGGCAGGCTTGGTGGCCTGCACGTTCGCCTCGATGTCCGCCCAGCGGACCTCATCGCCGACGACGAAAGAAAGGTCGCGCTCGATCGCCGGATATTTCGCCAGCGCACTGGCCTTCTGGGCTGGTGGATACAGCGAGAGCAGCGACACCAGATCGAGTTCCGCAACGACGACATGCGACTGAAGATCGAATAGGGAAACCAGATGATCACAAAGAACGCCAAGTGTGCCGATCGCCTTGCCTCCGACGGCGACCGAGCCGGCATGACTGTGCAGGCTCGACTCAGCCGGCGTGATACTGACCGCGCTCCCGCTGCCGCCGACGGCTTCGATCATCTCTTCGATCGCGCCGCGCAAGGCCCGCAGAGCCATGCTCGCCGCCGCATCGCGCGACCCTGTGTCGGTGATGTCCGCAACGAGCGCGAGCGTTGTGCGTTCCCGAATCTCGCCGCCTTCGCGCCGCCAGGTGGTCGCCAGTTCAAACACCTTCACATTCGCATTGCCCACATCCTGATTGCGTTTGCGGCAAGCCAGCAGACTCGGCAGCAGCGAAGGGCGAAGCATCGGCTCGCTCCGGCAGCGATCGTGATCCACGATCACCGGTTCGCACCCTGCCGGGAGGAACGGCTGCCCCTGCTTCTCGCCGACGAAGCTGAACGTCATCGTCTCGTGAAAGCCATGCGAAACCAAGGCTTCGCGCAGCTTGCGCTGGGCGACGCGCACAGGCTGCACGGGTCGCACGACGAGTTCGATCTTGTCGTGCTTGGCGATGTGGTTCAGGCCGTAGCTGCGGGCGATCTCTTCGATCAGATCAACTTCGCGTTCCAGATCGAGACGGAAGGTGGGGACGATGCAGGTGATGATGCCGTGGCCGTCATGCTTGGGGAACAGGCCCAGGCGATCAAGCAGGCCGAGCATCACGTCCGCGCTCAGGTCCGTGCCGAGCAGCGCGTTGCAGCGAGCGATGCGCATGGTGATGGCGCGAGGCGTCGGCGGCGCGATGCCCACGCGGATCACGCCTTGTGCCAGCGTGCCACCCGCCAGTTCGCAGATGAGCTTCGCCGCCCTCTTGCTCGCCGTCTCCACGCCCAGCGGATCGACCCCGCGCTCGAAGCGGTAACTCGAATCGCTCTTGAGTTTGAGCGCCCTGCCCGTGCGGCGAACGCTCAGCGGATCGAACATCGCCGACTCCAGCAGGATGTCCGTCGTCTCCTGGCCGACTTCACTGTCCTTGCCGCCCATCACGCCCGCCACAGCCACGGGCACTTCGCTGTCCGCGATGACCAGCATGTGATCCGCGAGTGTGTGTTTCGTGCCGTCGATCGCGATGAACTGCTCGCCCGCCTTGGCGCGGCGAACGATGATCCTGCCGCCGCGCAGGCGCTTCATGTCAAACGCATGCAGCGGCTGGCCGAGTTCCAGCAGCACGAAGTTGGTGATATCGACCACGTTGTTGACGGTACGAAGGCCGACCGCTTCCAGGACATCGATCATCCACTGCGGACTGGGCCCGACTTTCACGTTGCGAATCACTCGCGCGATGTAGAGCGGGCAGAGGGCTGGATCTTCGCAGGTGACTTTCGTGAGCGATTCGACCTTCTCGCTGCCCGCGCTCGGCAGAACGCAGTCGGGCAGTTTCAGGTTGTTACCCGAGGCGGCCGCCACTTCCCGCGCCAGGCCCACGTGACTGAGGCAATCGCTGCGGTTGCTGGTGATTTCGGTTTCAAACGCGATGTCACTCGCGCCACCGAAGGTGGTGACGGGGCCGGACTGATCGGTCTCGATGGGCAGGCCGACATCGGGCAGCAACCGACACACATCGTCATACGACGCGGGCTTGCCGAGGTAGCGATTGAGCCAGTTGAGGCTGGTTTTCATGGACGCGGGTACTCCCCAAGAGGCGAGGGCTTCCGCCCGCCTGATGGCGAGGCAAGTCTAGTCTGTCGGTGCGTTGACGCAACTTGCCCGCATTCTCGTCGGGTGCCATGGGTAAGCGAGTCCGCGAGCTTACCCGTGCCGACCGCCTGCGACGCTGCTTCGTATCAGAGGCTCTCGAGGGTGCCGAGCGCTTCGGACTCTTCGCACGGGTAAGCTTCGCGGACTGCGCTTACCCATGGCACCCGGAACACTGACCAAGTTGCGGACTCCTATTTCGCATTCTCGAACCGGACCGTCGCTGAACCGATAAGAGTGACATCATGCCCGTTGCTGCCGCGGACAGTCTGATTGATATCGTGAACCTGACGCTGCCGGATTTGCCCGGTGCGCTCGAAGGTTTTCGCATTGCCCAGCTCACGGACCTGCACATCAGCCGGGAGCGCGGGAGGTATCGCACGCTGCTGCGGACGCTCGAATCGCTGGAGGCGGACATCGTCCTGCTGACGGGCGATTACATGAACAACAAGGGCGATGAGCCGGCCGCCCATCGCGTGATGCAGGCGGTGTGTCATCATCTGCATCCGCGCCTCGGTGTCTTCGGCGTCTACGGCAACCACGACACACACGCCCTGCGGCAGCGCTTCAATGATCTGCCCGTGCGCTGGATGAGCAACGAACGGCTCACGCTGCCGGGCCTGCCCATCGACCTGCTCGCGTTTGACTATGACAAGCACAAGCGACCTGATGCGCTGATGGTGCTGGATCGGCGCGTGACGGGAGCGAAGAGTTCGCCGCCGGAGGGCACGCGCGATCGACGGCCCGCCGCGAACGCCAGCGAAAAGGAGCGGCACCTGACGCTTCTGTTGTGCCACTACCCCACCATGCTGCCCACCGCGTCGGACATGGGCATCGACATCATGTTCAGCGGCCACACGCACGGCGGCCAGTGGCGCTTGCCCAGGAAACTCGCCTTCTACACCGCGAGCGATCTGCCGGGGCACTTGTGTGCCGGTGTCATCCGCCATCACGACACGCTTGCGGTCGTCTCACGCGGCATCGGCGAGACGTTCGTGCCGATTCGTATTCTCTGTCCGCCGCACCTGCCGGTGTACACGCTGCACCGCGGCGAGCTGCCGGGGAAGTGGACGGAGCATTTTGAGAATGTGCACCCTTGGTGATTCACTATGTCTTCCGATCAGCTCAGGACAAAACGTGGCTCGCTCGTGGTGACCCTGTTCCTGATTGTCGCCGCAGGTGGAATCATCATCTGGTTCAACAGCACTTCAAAAACGTCCGCACCTCTATTCAGCAGTGGATTGGTCGAGCAAATCGAATTGCCGAGTGCGATTGAGTATCTGAAGTCAGACTGGTCGGGCGATGCAGGGTTTGTCGACTTTCAGAAGGATGGCGACGGGAACATTCATCTGCGGGTGATGGTTGCCTGTCGCACAGCGGCGTCGTGGGCAGCGACGGAAAGTGAACTCACCGCTCGCATGAAAACACTTCAAGTGACCCATCCTTCACGCAAGCGAATGCTGAATGGTCGCGAGTGGACGATCGTTGAGATTAAGGCTGGAATGCCGCGATGGCATGTCTACTGCAAGCGAGACGCGGACGTTGTCTACATGATGGCATCGGAGGTGTTCGACGAGGGAGCGATCGAGCTGATGCTCGCGACCCTGCGGACAACTGAGTGTGCGAACTGACAACTGTAGAACACGGCGGGCGAGCCCGCCGCTATGTGCCCTTCTTCACGCGATGCCTCTGCAAAAGTTCCAGCAGTGCAGGCATGACGATCCAGCATGCGAGCGTGGTCAGGCCGATGCCTACGGTGAGCACGAAGCCCAGGCTCTGCACGCCGCGGTGTCTTGCCAGCAGCATGGAGCCGAAGCCGATCATGGTGGCGAGGTTGGTGATGGTGATGCCTTTGCCGGTGCCTTCGGTCAGGCCGAGCGGGCGTGATTCGGGGGACTGGCGGTAGCGATGGAGCATGTGAACGCCGGCATCGACGCCGATGCCGAACATGAGCGGGAGGACGATGATGTTGGCCGGGTTCACCTGCATGTCGGCGAGGTACATGATGCCGAAGGTGAGGGCGAATCCGACGCCGACGGGCACGAGACTGAGGATCACATCCGCGAGGCGATGGAAATCGAGATAGACAAGCACGATGACGACCATGAGCGCGAACAGGCCGGCCACTTTGTAGGAATCGCGAATGAGCTGGCCGGAGCGGTAGATCTGCGGCGCGGGGCCGGTGACGTGTTTGCCGGTGCCTTCCTGCGCGACCTTCTCCATGTCGCCGACGTAGTCGGGCAGGAAGAGAGGATCGAGAATGCTCGGCGCGGGCGGGCCTGTGGTGCCGCGCGAAAGGTCGGGGTAAACCTCCAGCACGACGCTCTGCTCACCCGACTCATTGCCTGCCTTCAGCGGAACGATGTAGGGCTTGAGCAGGTCTGGCGGGAAATCGCTGACGGCCAGCGGCGACGTGTCGAGTATGGATTGCACCTGCGTCGCGGTCTGCGTTCGCATCGTGCTGTACTCGTTGTGCAGACGGATCGAGCGGGTAAGACGATCGTCATCCGAAAGCGAAGCGAGGTAGGTTGTGCCGTCCGCCAATGCTTGTTGAAGCCGTGCCAGTGCGGGCTTGACTTCATCGGGAATCCTGCGGAAGCCGGTCAGCGTGAAGGCGGTCTGTAAAGTGCGCATTGAAGGCAACACATCAGCCTGCGCAGGCTGGAGTATCACGGGTTGCAGCGCTCCTGCCGCCGCCCCTTCAAGTGCCGGCTTCACCTTCTCGATCTTCGCAATCTTCGCCGCGTCCTGTGACGGGAAGAGCAAGCCGATGCCGCCGAAGCGGTCTTCAACGGTGGGATACTCGCGCAGCTTGTCCGCGAGATCGCGAGCCTGCGGAATCGTGTCGCAGACGACGGCCCCGAAGTAAATCGGCCGACCTGCCTCGGACAACTTGCCCTGCCACTCGATGCTCGCGACGTTGCGCGGGAATAGCTTCAGCAGGTCGAAGTCAAATCGCATCTGCGTGATCGCCGCGAAGGAACCGGCCACCAGCGCGAGCGTCACCGTCAGCGTCAACACCGGCTTCTTCCAGAAGGGCGCGACCCAGCGTTCTTCGAAGAAGTGAAAAGCGCGATTCTCCATCGGCTTGAAATGCTTGTGCTTGGCGCGGGCGATGCGCATGAACGCGGGGTAGACGCTGAACATCGCCAGCAAACAGAGCATGACGCCGACGCCCGCGATTTCGCCCATCTCGGCGACGCCTTTGAAGTCAGTGAAAAGCGTCGTGAGAAACGCAGCGGAGGTGGTGACCGCGCCGGTAATGACGCCGGGGCCGATGGTCTCAATCGTGTCGCGCAGGGCGGCGACGAAGCCGCCGGGACCGGGGGCGTACTTGTGGCGCACGAGCTCGAAACGCGCCGCCAGGTGAATACCGTAGGCAATGCCCAGGCCCAGCAACATGACGGTGAAGACAACGCTGATGACTTGCAGATGCCCCACGCGCAGCGTCGTGTAACCGAAGGCCCACGCGATGCCCACCAGCAGCGAGAGCACGGCAAACAGCGGTGTGCGCACGCTGTAGAACGCAGCCATAAGCAGGCAGAAAATGAGCACGACGGAAATGATCGACGCGATCGTCGAGTCGAGCGTGGCCGCTTCGGTCTCATCCATTTCGATGACGGGGATGCCGGTCAGGCCGATGGCCAGATCACCCGCGCGGGCTTGATGCGATGCGATCACGGTCCGCACGTTGCTGATGGCGGCGGCGTACTCGTTGAGCCGGCCTTCCTCGCGCTGGGGATGCACGCGGATGAAGAAGAAGCGGTCATCCTCGGTGAGCAGGCTGATGCGCGACGGGTCGGCCAGCGGGTCCAGGAGCGTGGCGAGTGTGCCTGTGCCCGTGGGTTCCGCCTTCAGCCGGGCGTGCAGGGATTCGATGAGGTGCGCGAAGCGTTCGATGCGCGTGATCGCCGCCTGCATCTGCGCCTTCTCATCGCTGCCCGGCGGCGGCACAGCACTGTCGGATCGCTGAAGCTCCTTCATCACGTTGCCCAGGAGCTTGGGCACCGACTCGCTGATGAGCATGGTCCCCGACTCGGCGAGCTGCTCAAGCCGCTCCTCGAATTCAGCCATGGGCAGGAGCCGCATGGTGCGGGCGGCGTACTGACTTTGCGGATAACCCCACTCGACGCTGCGAATGAACGCGGTCTTCTTCAGATCCTCCGCCAGGCCTTTGACCAGGCTCTCGACGGCGGCCCGTTGCCCCGCCTGAGCCGGATCGCCCGCTTCCACCGCCCTGCCCGCGTCGACGATGATGATCAGATCATCCTTCCCCGGGAACCGCTTCTGCCATTGGATGAACTCCTGGTTCCACGGCAGGCTCCGCGAGAGCAGGTCGTTGCGGTCCGGCTGAAACTCCAGCTTCATCACCGTCAGCACGATGCTCCCGGCCGCCAGTCCGAACGCCACCAGCAGCACCCAGACCGGGTGCCGGGCCATCAATTGGGACCACATGCCCAGGAGTCGATGTCGAAACCGATCGTGCATTGTCGCGATGGTAAGATTCGGGAGAGGGGGGAGCAAAATGGATAAATCTTGAAATTAGGAAATCGTGAAATCCGGACTGACATCCGCCAGTTCTAAGGCCCTTCTCCTTTCCTGATTTCAAGATTTCCAGATTTCAGGATTTGGCCTTTTTCCGCCCTGCAACCGGCCAGCCCCCTTCCCGGTAAGTACAGATGGAACAGCGGCATGAGTATTGAGCGCGAGCCAACTGGACCCTATTCGGGGGGCGATGGGCGGTCCGATGGCGAGCTGGCTCGCCTCGTGGCCGATGGCGATCAGGCTGCCGCGTCGATCCTGATTGTGCGGTACGAACGGCTGGTGCGTTCCTTCCTCCGCAAGATCACCGGTCGCCCGGACCTGGCGGATGACCTGGCGCAGGACACCTTTGTGCGCCTCCTGAAGAACGCCGGCCGATTCGACCCGAAGTACCCGATGCGGACCTGGCTGCTGACGATCGCAAGACGACTTTCGATCAACCACAGCCGCCGCAGCGACCAGAAAGTGATGAGCACCGAATACGACGGACAACACACACAGGCCGACGGGCCGGGACAGAAAGTCGAAGCCCGTGACACGCAGACCGCGACCCGCAAGCTGCTGAATGAGGCCCTGAAAGAGCTGAGTGAACCGCAGCGCGTCGCGATGGTTTTGTTCCACGAAAAGGAAATGTCGATTGAAGATGTGGCAGCCGCGATGGAGATGCCGGTCGGAACGATCAAGAGTCACCTGCACCGCGCCAGGGCCGCCATGCGAAAACTGCTGGGACCGAAAGTCGAGGTCATGCAATCATGAACAAGAACCGTTTAACTGAATTTTGGGACGATGCCCGCGACGGCTCGCTCGGTGCGGAAGATCGCCGGGAGTTCGAGTCGCTGCTGGCATCGGATGCCCAGGCGAAAGCCCTGTGGGACGCGGAGTCGGGCTGGCTGTCGATGCTCGAATCCGACGATGCGGTGCTGCGCGAAGGCAGCGGGCGCGAAGCGTTTGTGCAAGGCGTGATCAACCAGTGGCAGGCGACGGGCGCGGAAAATCCTGTTGCCGCCGTGGCAGGTCGCATCGGCTTCGCCCGGGTTCGCGCCTGGGCGATGGGCATCGCCGCGGCCCTGCTGCTGGCGGTGGGCGCAGGCATCTGGATCAATTCGCAGAAGGTTGAACCGATCGGCCCCGGCCCCGGTCCCGGCCCTGTCGCATCCGAACATCACGATGCTGTTCGAAATCGGCCAGGAGGGCGATCAGCGATTCCTGGTGTTCGAGTTCGTGCAAGGTCAACCGCTCACAACGCTCGTGCACGGCCGGGCGCTGCACGTGCGCAGGGCGCTCGAGTTCGGCATCAATCTCGCCGATGCGCTCGCCGAAGCGCACGGCGCCGACATCGTCCACGGCGACATCCGGCCGGACACCATCATGATTACCCCGAAGGATCGGGCGAAGTTCATGAACTTCGGGCTGTCGCGCTTTACCGCGGGCGGCGCGGCGCGCACTTCCGCCACGAACCCGTACCTCGCGCCGGAAGAGCTTGCGGGCCCAACGAACGAT
>JBBDXA010000219.1:0-14710 GCA_040902585.1 Phycisphaeraceae bacterium | reverse complement strand
GCAGAAGGGCTGGACGATTGACCCTCCCCCGGCCCCTCCCTAAGAGGGAGGGGAGTAGTAGCCTGCACGATCGCCCCCGGCTTGCCCCCAGCCGCGATGATCGCCTGCACGAACCAGTCGTACAGCGGACGATGAGCCTCGAACTCCAGCGTGCAGACCGAGTGCGTGATGCCTTCGATCCAGTCGCACTGGCCGTGCGCGTAGTCGTACATCGGATAGATCTTCCACTTGTCACCCACGTGCGGATGGGGCGCGTGAAGGATGCGATACATGACCGGATCGCGCATGTTCAGGTTGGGCGAGGCCATGTCGATCTTCGCGCGCAGCGTGCGCGAACCATTGGGAAATTCGCCGGCCTTCATGCGTGCGAACAGATCAAGATTCTCTTCAACGCTGCGGCTGCGATGCGGCGAAGCGGTGCCTGGCGCGATGAGCGTGCCGCGGTTGCGCGTGACTTCATCGGGCGTGAGATCGCAGACGTAAGCCTTGCCCGACTTGATGAGCAGCACAGCCCAGTCGTAGAGCTGGTCGAAGTTGTCGCTGGCATGGTAGTAGTGATCACCCCAGTCGAACCCGAGCCAGCGCACATCCTGCTGAATGGAGCGGATGTATTCCTGGTCTTCCCTGGTCGGGTTGGTGTCATCCATGCGCAGGTGGCATCGCGTGCCGCCTGGCGCGGGCGTGAGTCCGCCGGCCGCGTAGTCCCGCGCGATGCCGAAGTTCAGGCAGATGGATTTCGCGTGCCCGATGTGCAGGTAACCATTGGGCTCAGGGGGAAAGCGGGTGACGATGGTCGTGTGCTTTCCACTCGCGAGGTCTTCATCGATGATCTCGCGGATGAAACTGGTGAGCTTGGCGGGGGCGGGCGCTTCCCCGCTGGTGGGGGACGAATCGGAGGCAGTGGTCATGTCAATGTTTCCCTTTTGCTGACGCGAGCGGGCAGATCGCAGGCGGCAACGAGATGGGGATTGTAGTGCGCCCGGCGAATGAGGAAAGGCGGGAGAGAAAACGGAGGATTAAATTGGCCGCAGAGCTTGTTCACGTCTTTCCCATCCGTGTTCATCAGTGTTCATCCGCGGCCGGACTAATCACCTCAATCCTTCGTCGCCACCTTCCCCGGCGAACCCACATCCTTGCCGCCAAACGCTTCGGTCTTCTTGCAGGTGATCGCCCCGAGTTCGCCTTCCTTGGACATCGCCCAGTTCTTGCCGCTGTCATTCGCCTTTGCATTGAGCGCCTCGGGCTTCACCACGATGCTCGGGCCGCCGCCCGCCTTCACCTCGGGCCAGTCGCCTTCGCTGTGATAGTTCGCTTCGTCGGCGACCTTGCCTTCGGGCGAGCGCAGCGAGAGGACTTCATTCTTCTCGCTGGCGTTGTTGCCCAGGCCGTTGAGGCCCGGCCTGTGCCAGCCGCCCATGATGTAGATGTCAAACCCTTCGCCCCACGCCTTGCGGAACTCTTCTTCCGTCATGCCGACGGGAACGAGGACGACCGCCTGTCCGGGCTTGAGCGTCGCGCCCTTGGGCAGGGGCGTGGTCTTGCCGTCTTCATCTTCCAGATACCAGCCTTCGACGCTCACAGCCTTGTCGCCGCTGTTGTAAAGCTCGACCCATTCGACGATCACACCTTTGGGGTCTTCCTTCGACGCGGGGTCGTACATGATCTCACTGATGATCACATCAGCGGAAGCGAAGCGAACCCAAAGAAGAACGATAGCGAAAACGCAAACCTTTATGACACGCATGGCTGACCTCCGGGAACAGGTTGATTCCAATTCAAACGAGACCTGATTAAACAGGATACCGATGGAACTGAAAATGAAAAGCCCCAAAGCCCAGGGATAGCTATCCCTGGGCTTTGGGGCGCAAGAAATACAAAGAGGCAATCACGCGACGCGACGACGGCGACGCATCAGACCCGCGGCTGCCAACCCCAGCAGCGAAAGACTCGCCGGCTCTGGGACCGGCGTGGAAAAGAGGAACTGCGAAGGATCGAGCGCGACCTGGCTGATGCGAACTTCGTCGATGAAGCCGAAGGCGCGGTCAACGTGGTTGCCGCCGAACAGGCCGCGGCCGACGGACCAACCACCCGCGGCCCAGCCGCCGCCGCTGGCGACGCCGCCGATGGCGCTGAAGCCGTTGGTCATGGCGGTGTTGGTGCTGCCGCTGGCGGTCAGGTCGGTCTGAGCGATGAGCTGGTAGCCCGAGCCGGTGTCGAGGAAGAGGGAAAGCGTGCTGCCATCGCTGGTGGCGGCGATGTTGTGCCAGACGCCGGTGAGCCCTTCGGGGTCGGAGCCGAAGCTGAATCCGGAGACGACGCCGGGCGCGGACTCGGCGACGTGGAAAAAGCCTGCCTCATCGACGAACTTGATCGCCAGGGCGTTGTTGGGCACAGCCTGAAGGTAGAGGGCCGCGAAGCTGCCGTTGCTGCTGGCGACGCCCTGGGCATCACGCCCGACGACGGTGCGGAACCCGCCGTTCTCAGGTTTCCACGAAGCCTCGATGGTCCACTGCTTCAGCTCGACGGAGTTCATCGTGCTGTTGGGGTCGGTGAAGGTGGCGGGGAAGCTGCCCGTGTTCTTGATGCTGAAGTTGTTGGCGGCTCCGGTCTGTTCGATGGTTGTTGCGGGGACATCACTGCGGAAGGCGTAGCCCGTGCCGCCGCCGGTGGACCACATGGAGAGTTCGTTGCCGTTGCCCGAAGCGTCGGGAACATCGGGCGCGTAGTTGGGGAACGCAGCGGCGGCGCCGTGAGGGACGTTAGCGCCGGCCGGGCCATTCTCGAAGCGCCAGTAGGCGAGCGCGGGGTTGGCGGTGATGGCCTCGAGACGGACATTATCCAGCACGACGAGGTTGCCTGCGGTCTTGTCGATGTAAACGCGCAGGGTGTCGCCGGGCGCGACGTTGGCCGCGGGGATCTCGATGGCAAAATCCCTGAAGGTGGAGTTGGTCAGGCCCAGGCGGTTGACGGAGGAGAAAAAGTTGCCCGCCCCGCCGTTGTTCAGGTCGTGGATGCCGATGTTGATATTGCCCGCGCCCGGATCGCCGCGATGAGCAAGGCTGACGGTCAGGCGATAATGCGTGATCGACGGGTCTGCAACGCCCGCGCCGGCGATATCCTGAAACAGGTTGGTGAACCCGCCGCCGTTGCCGAGGAATCCGACCTGTCCGCCCAGGGCACCGGCCGTGGGCGAGCCGAATTCGCCGGCATTGTGAACGCCGGCATCGGTGCCGCCGGCCCAGGGCGCTGGGGCCGTCGTGGTGAACCCGCCAAGGCCGACATCGGGCGTTTCAAACGAAGAGTTCCCGATGGGAATGACAATGGCCTGCGCGCCGGCCGCGAACAAGAAGAGGGCTGCCGTTGCCGCCAGGGCTGAACGATTCTGAGGACGACGCATGAGATTCTCCTATTCCAAAGGGGTGAGTGGAACCAAAAGGACAGCGCTCCAGGAACGCCTGGAGAAGACTTCATCTGTACTGGGCTTTACCTTCGTTCAACAGAACGTCGCGAGAGGAAGCACCCATTTGTACAGTGTTAATTTACAATCGAAAGGAAGCGTGTCCATGAGATTTTGGACCGGCCCATGAGAAATAAGGTCGCGAGAAACAGCTTGACGTGACAGGCTTCGGGCGGAAACACGCTGCCGTTCACCACCACAGGTTCGACGGGTTGGGCAGCGGGTCAGGGCCGGGCCAGTACGCTTCCTGTTCGAAGGGGAATGTGGTAAACGAT
Organism: Phycisphaeraceae bacterium; assembly: GCA_040902585.1. Lineage (GTDB taxonomy): Bacteria > Planctomycetota > Phycisphaerae > Phycisphaerales > Phycisphaeraceae > JBBDXA01. The sequence continues at coordinate 10,978 of JBBDXA010000219.1, read as the reverse complement.
GCGTGCCAGTCACCGAACAGCATGCAGTACTGCCGCTGCGTGCCTTCACTGTGCCAGCGCGACTTGGCGAACTCGATCCGCCGATTGCCCCACCAGACGAAGTCGCCCTGGATGACTTTGTTGCTGAAGCTCTCCTTGAACTGCGTGTAACGCGCCGGCTTGCTGGTCACAGCGCCGGCAGCACTCACCTGTCCGAATACTTTCTTCGCCCGCAGCACGTCGTAACTGAACGGCGCCTGGTAGCTGTTGCCATAGGCGCGGTAACAGTTCGTGATCGTTCCGAAGGCGGGCGAATCGTAACTGTCGCCCAGGTCCGCGGGGCATTCGGAGGACTCGGCGCTGCCCAGGTACTTGTTGAGCGGGCGCTGCTCGTAGGGGATCGAGTTGGCGCCATACAGATTGGTCGGGTTCATCACCGGATCGCCAGCCTTGCCCGAAAGGTCGGTCCACGACTTCGTGAGTGCGAAGGTGTTCAGGTGATCGCGCAGGTAACCGTTGAGGCCGACGCCGTGGGAATGAAGATTCGCGAGGCACTTGACGATGTAAGCCGCGCGCCGGGCTTTGCCCAGTTGCGGCAGCAGCATGGCGATGAGAAGGACGATGATCGCCACGGCCAGGAGCATTTCCACGAGCGTGAAGGCGCGCGATCGGGTCATGAGTGAATCTCAGAATGACTCGCTGTAGGACCGACCCACGGACCGCGCGCCGATTCAGGCTCTTCGCCGGGCGCGCCTGAACATCATGGTACCCGCCAGCAGCAGCGCCGTCGCCGACGCGGGTTCGGGAATGAACGCGGCTGCAAACTGAGCCGCGATCTCCTGCGAGGAAAGTGCCCGGTTGAAGATCGCCAGTTCGTCGGCGGAGCCGGCGAAGTTGCGCGAACCGGTGCTGATCTCCTTGCCGAAGCGGGCCACATCGATCGTATAGGAATCCCAGGTCAGTCCGCTCGCGGAGGCGACCAGTGCACCGTCGAGATACGCCATGAGCGTGCCCGTCGCCGGCTGCGCGCCGCGCTCCCAGGTGAACGCCAGGTGATGCCATTCATTGAGCGACATCGGCGTGGCAATCGTGTCGAGGCCGGCGTTGTCGATGAAGATGCCATACGACCCGTTGGTGCGTACGAAGGTGGCGATCTCCTGATTCGTGCCGCTGTCGAACGAGCCGTTAGCGCCGGCAACGGTGGTGTCGTTGCCGAAGAAAAGGGTCCGCGTGGGGTTGCCGCCGGTCGTTGCCTGGCGGACGAACAGGCTGATCGTTCCGGCATTGCTGCCCCAGCCCGTGACCACATCGGTCAGCGCGCTGGTGCCGTCGCCGCTGAAATTGCCCCAGACGTTTCCATTCAGTCCGAAGAATCCGCCGGTTTCGTTCAGGGTCGGCGCCGGCGTGGTGTTGTTCACGGTGACGCCATTGAGGACCACGGCATCGCCGTTCTCACCCGTGGCCGAGCCGAGCCGGTAATACTCCAGCGGCCCCTGGGCGAGGATCTGCTCCGAATAGGACAGCGCCGATGCTTCGCCGCACGTCACGCCCAGAAGTAGGGCCACGGCCAAACAACGCGATGGGGTGAGTTTCTTCATAAGTAACTTCTCCTTGGGGTTAGAACTTGAGTCTGTTGAAACGGGCGTCAATGCCACATGCGGCACCTGCGATCCGCCCGCATCACACGCGCCATTATGACGGACCATGCATCTGGAGGAATGTCCGTTTGCGCATACCGCGTTGCTCATGTGCGCAAAGTCGGTCCGCGCGGTAAACTCGTTCCGTGCTCAAAACCAAGTCTCTCACCATTGGCTTCCTCTCCCAGGCCTGGAACCTCTACTGCACCCCCCAGTTCGCGGGTGTCGCCAACTACATCGCCAACCATCCCAACCTCATCCTGCGCGACTTGCGTTACATCCAGAATCCGCAGACCCCCGAGTCCCTTGAACGCGGCCGCCCGCCGTGGACCGGCCTCGTCGACGGCGTCATTACCGGCGAAGGCGTCGAACGCGATCCGAAGGAAACCGCCGACTGGATGCTTCGCGGCGGCGTCCCCGTCATCAACCTCGGCGCGGACCTGCGCGATCCGCGCATTCCTTATGTCCACACCAGCTACGATTCGATCGGCAAGCTCGCCGTGGAACACTTCCTTGCCATCGGCCTGACCAGCTTCGCCGTCATCGGCTTCGTCCGCTCCTACGCGTCGCCGCTTCGCCGCGAGGCCTTTGACGCCGCCTTGCGGAAGCGAAAATACTCCGCCCTTTCCTACGACATGAAGGCGCGCCTGGAAGGCCTCGGGGATGAGACCACCCTCGAACGCCGCGAGAAAGGTCTGATCCGGTTGTTGAAAACAGCGCCCAAGCCGCTGGGCGTGCTGGCGATCAACGATACAGTCGGCCGCGCCGTCTGCCGGCTCGCCGATGACCTGGGCTTCGCCGTGCCGGATGAGGTGGCAGTCCTGGGCGTGGGCAACTCCGAACTGAGCTGGACGCGGTCGCCTTCGCTTTCAAGCATCTGCACGCCCGGAGAGAACATCGCCTTCACCGCCGCCCGCACCCTGCATCAGATCCTCCTCGGCAAGCCCGCGCCGGCCGAGGCGGTGCAGATCCCGGCGATGGAAGTGATCGCCCGCCAGTCCACCCTCGCCCGCGCTCCCTATCACCGCGAGGTCGAGCGCGCCATCGACTTCATTCGCCGCCACGCCTGCAACGGCATCAACGTCGAACAGGTGATGCAGACCATCACCATGTCGCGCCGCCTCTTCGAGCAGCTCTTCACAAAGGAGATCGGCCGCAGCCCGGGAAGGGAAATTCAGCGCCTCCGCCTCGAACGCGCCGAGCAGCTTCTGAAAGAAACGGAACTGTCCATCTCCCAGATCGCCCAGATGATCGGCTTCTGCGAAACCGCGGCCTTCAGCAAGTTCTTCAAGAAGCACACGGGCGATTCGCCGGGACAAAGGCGCACGGCAAAGGCGGGCGCGTAAGGGTTCAAGGGAGAAAGGGCCGAGGGCCGTGGAATGGCCGCCCCGGAGGGGCGACGCCGACAGCATCAAGAGAATCTAACGGATGGAAACATACAAGGGGACAAGGGGACCGTCGCCTCACTTGCCCGTCAGCACCACGCGATCGAAGAACACTTCAAACTCACCGGTACCCACGCAGGTGGCGGCGATGTGCGTCGCGTTGGAATAGGACGAAAGCTCGCTCTCGACTTTCTGCTCCTGCCAGTCGCCGGGGAAGGCATCTTCGCCGAAGGTGGAGCCGAGCCATTCGTCGCCGTTGAAGTAGTCGAGTTTGATCTGCCCCGCGCCGCTCTTGACGCGAACGTAACCCGTGACGGTGTAGGTTTTCTTCGGATCGATCTTCGCCTTCTCGAGCGTGGCGACGGCCCACTCCGCGTCGCCCTTCAATTGCAGGCAATGTTTGCCATCTTTCGGTTTGTCGGTGGAGCTGAGCGCTTCAACCTTGCCGCCCTCGGCTGCGCCGATCCAGATGTTGCCCGGCTTGTTGCCCAGCACGTTCTCGAACGAACCGTTGGCCAGCAGATTGTCCGGCAAGTCCTTCGCGTTCAGGGCGACGAACTCGACATCATCAAACCGCGCCTTGCCTTTGCCGACCAGCGCGACCGCCACGGTAAACGACCGGGCCTCGGGATAATTCGCGAAGGAGTCGATCACGCTGATGAGCTGCCAGTCTTTTTTTTCGCCGGTCAGGTCGCCCGCGGTGGAGGAAGCGATCCACTCGCCGGAGGCTTTGAAGAGATCGAACTTGATGGTGGCCTTGGTTTCGCTGTCACCCTCGATCTTCACGTAACCGTTCAGGGCGAAGCGGAATTTGGAAGGCAATTCGCCGCGGTGCAGAGAGAGCACGCCGAAGCTGCCTTCGCCTTCGATGAGGAGCGATCGTTTGCCGGTGCGACCGCCTTCGACGGCAGCGGCCTTGTAGGCGTTCTCCGGGCTGGAGAAAAGATTCGCGCCGGCAGGCAGCGCGCCGACGGCGATGTCCTCGAAGGAGCCGTCGCCGAGCAGGTTCTTCGCGGCCGGCTTGTCTTCAGCGGCGATCGAAGGAACGGCCGCGACTGCGAACAACAAGAGCGACGCGAGGGCGAATCGCTTGATCATGTGAATCTCCTGAATTGATGTTGAGGCAGTCATTCGACACCGAAGGTAAACCGCTCCGCCTGGGGGTTGTGGTCCCAGGGCCAGTCGTTGAAGTACTTCGCATTCACCTTGGCGCAGTGGCCATCCCAATATTGTATGTGGGCGTTGCCCTGGTGGCGGGTGGACATCTGATCCTGCTGGAAGCTGAAATAGCTGTGCCCGTCGTTCAGGAGCACGCTGGACGTTCCTTGCGCGACGGAGTCGGAGTTCATCGTGGCTTCCTCGAACATGAGGGCGACGTTGGCGATGCTGCGCGGCGCGCCTGCCCATGCGGATGCGGGGAGGGAGGAGCCGGGCAGAGGCATGAAGCAGCCTGATTTCATGGAACGGGGGCTGAGGTAGTCCGCGACTCGGGTTGCGTCAGCGTCGGCCATCCCGCCGCTGACCAGACGATTCTTGAACTGCAAGCGAGGCTCCATCATGCGAACGTAGCTGTGAATGGGATTGTTCCCCTGTCCGCCCCCACCGCCGATGGAAGAGGAACCGGGCTCGCGACGTTTGTCGTCCTTCGGGCAGAAGTACATCTCGCGGTCCTTCACATACTGCCAGATGTTTCCGTACTCGGCCCACTGCTCCGAGGGAATGCCGCTCTTGGCACCGGTCCAGAGCCAGGTGTTGTAGTGCGGGAATCGGCTGAAGTTGCTGACGCTGTAGCTCACGTGGCCTTCATACATCGCCTTGAGGCGCGTGCGGCACAGAACTTCCTGCGCATTCTCCCGGCTCGCTCCCAGGGCGGGCAGAAGAATCGCGATGAGCAGCACAATGATGGAGACCACCAGCAGCATTTCGATCAGGGTGAAAGCATGACGCTTGTGCATAAGGAATCCTTCCTATGACAGGCTAAGCAAATGACGCGCCTGTGAGCCCGAAATCGACGCCCTTGCAGCGCTACCAATGATAGCACGCTTCCCCTGATTGTGAGGGCAATCTCCTATCCCATTCTTGTATCAACCATCGATGCTGACAGCAATTACATCGCGCCGGCTCACTCACCGCCGGTGGCGACCTTGCCCTTTTCAAGGTCCGGCAGCGACGGTCTGTGTCCCTTCCATCGCTCCAGACCGGGCGTCGCGCTGATGTGATAGTTGTGGCACTTCAGACAACTGTCACCGGCCAGTTGTTCCTGATGGCAGGTGGCGCACTTCTCCTTGCGCACGGCGCTGAAGCCGATCTGATCGACAGGCACCGCGAACGGATCCCTGCCTTCGTAGGCTTTCTTCGCATCGAAGTCCGTCGGCGAATGACAGACGACGCAACTCTTGAGCTCCGGAAGGCTCATGTGCGGACGATGGGCAAACTTCACGAACGTGCGATCATCCGGCGGCGGACGATGACCCTGCCAGTTGATCAGGCTCGAGCGCTCGCCGGCCGCGTCCACGCTGTGGCACTTCATGCAGGACGCGCCCAGGTCGTTCCGCGTGAACGTGTCGAACAGATCCGTCAGCATCGCGGGCTTGGGGGCCTTCTCCACGTCGGCGGCGGCATTGAGCCAGAACCGGCGGAATCGGTTGCCGTGGCCGCGCGGCTTGAACACCAGCTTGAAATTCCCCGCGTCGATTTCCCACACGCCCTGCGGCGAGGAAACCAGCAACGGCTGCGTCACCGTCGGCAGCGGCTGCTCCTTCGGTTTCTCCACCGGTGCCGTGGTGGTCTTCGCAGGCTTCGCGCCGCCGTCTTCGGAATCATCCAGCGGCAGACCGCCGGCCGGAGGCGGCTTCGGCGGTTCAGGCTTGTCATCCGAATCATCCAGCAGCAGGCCGCCGCCGGGCTTGTGAGGCGCGGGCTTCACGTCGTCGTCGTCCAGCAGCCCGCCGCCCTTCTTGGGTGCGGGCTTCTTCACATCGTCATCATCGAGCAGACCGCCGCCGGCCTTGGGCTTTTCCTTCGGCTTCACATCGTCATCGTCGAGCAGGTCATCGCCGCAGGGCGCGGGAGGCACACTGTCGGCAGGGAGCGCATCGCGAACCTTCGTCGCGCGTGTCGGAGGCGCGCCCTGTGCGTCACTTCGCTCAGGTGTCGCAACGGGTTTCACCACGCGGAGAAAATCAAGCCAGTCATCTTCAAATCGCGCACCGGTCACGGGCACCAGCGGTATCGGCAAGGTGAACTCCGCGCGCCAGTCGTGCTCGGGCAACACGGCGATCGGGCACCTCCGCGGCGGCAGGATGGTCGGCGGGATGAGGACGCGCACCGTGTGAACTTCCGTGCCGTCAGGCACGCGTTCCTCCGGCTCCTTGTCGAGCGTCGCCACGTTCGCGACTTTGATCTTGCCGAATCGTTTGACGACGAACTCCTGACCATCAGGACTGGTTAAAGTCACAAACGACCGCAGCGCCAGCCGCAGCGTTCCCTCCGCGGCGAGCGATTGGTCAACCTTGACCGGCGTCCACGCGGTGCTGCCATCGCTGCTGAACTGCGCGAAGCCCTTGAGCGCGGTCACGCGCCAGGTCTGATCGGCCTCGGCGCGCTTGGGAAGTTCCTTATCCGCATCACTGGATTCGCCCGCGCCTTCCGCGTCAGGTTCTTCGCCGCACTTCGGCGGCGCGGGTGAGGGGCCGACGAACCGCTGGTAGCTGGCGGTGCCGAACTTCAGCGGGTTGCGGTCGATCAGGTCCTGCACCTTCGCGGCCGACATCGTGCCGAGCGTGGCCTTCGTTTCGCCTGGAATCTGAATGCTGATGCTGGCGCGAAGACTGGTGCGCACCTCCGACTCGGCAGACAGTTCCTGACCGACGCGGGCATCGCGCCACGGTTGATCCGGTGCCAGACGGTACTGGGCCGTACCCTCGGTCGCGAGGATTTTCGCCACCACTTTCGCCATGGCCGCCTTCGGTTTCTCCACCGTGTCATCCAGCAGCGGCGCGGGCACGTTGACGCCCACATCCGGCGCGACAGGTGTCGGCCCGACGGGATTCAACGACTCGGCAGGCGTGGACAGCGGCTTGTCCACGAGCAATTCATTCACCGGCGGCGGCGCCAGTTCCGTCGGCTTCGTGGGCGTCACCACCGCAGGCGTGACGCGCGGCTGCGTCCCGTCGGGCGGCAACGTCGGAGGCACCAGCGGGCGATCGTTCTTCGACACGCTGTCGTCTAACAACACGTCTATATTCGCCGCAAGCTGCGGCGGCCTGGGCGCGGGCGTGGGAGGCGTCAATGTCGTGGGCGGGGTCGGAGTAATCGGCGGCGGAGTCGGAATCGGAGTGACAGGTGGAGGCACCACCGTTACTGGCGGCTTGGCGGGCGGGTCATCCTCTAATAGATCGTTCAGTTGCGCAGGCGTCGGAGTTGGAGTTGGAGTTGGAGTTGGAGGAATTGTCGGCGGAGTCGGCGTGGTCGGCGGCGGTGTTGGGATTGGCGTCGGTATCGGTGTAGGCGGCGGTGTCACCAGCACAACAGGCTTTGCGGGCGGCTCATCTTCCAGCAGATCATTCAATAGACCCGGTTGCGGCGCGGTCGCTGTCAGCGGCCTGGCCGGCGGCTCATCCTCTAATAGATCGTTCAGTAGCCCGGGTGGCGGTGTGGGCGTGGGCGTTGGAGTTGGAGTCGGCGTGGGCACAGGCGGCGGCGGGGCAAGCTTGGGCGCATTGGGATCCTTCAGCGGCGTGCCGGCGCGCCAGGGCGGCACCGTTGTCGACGCGTCAGGGAACCAGGTCGACTGCAAGTCCACCAGCGCCTGCCGCGGCAGTGACGCCGTCATCGCGGAGAGTTCCACATCCGACACCGGCCGGCCCAGTGCATACACCAGCCGCGTTCGCAGTCCCTCCGCTCCGCCCTGCGACAGGTCGAGCATGAGCCCTTTGATCCCCCAGACCAGTTCCACCACCTGCTCCAACTGCTGCGGCGTGAACTTGCGCAGGTCGTTCATATCGAGATCGGCGGGCAGAGCCTCCAGCGCCGCAGCCGTCTTCGCGTCGCCCATCAGGAGCAGCTTCATCATGGGCGAAAGCTTCGTGGCCAGGTTATAACCCGCTGCCGATGGCCATTGCCCGATCCACCTTCCGCCCCCGGCCGCATGGTCGCGCAGCACGTCGTAATCGAGCCCAGGCAGATTGATGACGACGACCGGCGCGCCCTCGGCTTCCAGCGAATCCTTGTGTACATGGCACTGCGTGCAGGAGACTTCGTAGCTCTTCGTCGTCATCTGCTTCATCGTCGAATCCAGCTCGTGGCACGACATGCAGTCGAAGTTCACGGAACGAGATGCGAATTCGTTCTTGTGCTTCTCATGCGTGAACTTGATCCGGGTGCGGCGCTCGTAGGGGAAGGAACTGAAATCCGGATGCCCCTTCGCGAAGCTCTCGAAGCGGTCCACGTGACACGCCTGGCACTGCTGGTTGCTCATGTTCGTGAGCATGTGGTCGCGGCCGCGATGCTCCTTGTGGCAGGTGGCGCAGGCGATCTGATGGGCATCGGTCACGGGCACACCCGGCCCCACCGAGGCGAACATCCATTGCAGCGGCGTTTCGCCCGTCGCGGTCTTGCGCGAGCCGCGCGATTCCTTGAGCACATCCGGCGGCACGCTGTGCGGCATCAGAGCGAAAAGTCCCTGGAGCCCGCGCGTGTTGGTGTGACACTTCAGACAGTTCTCGCTCTCGGCGATGCCGGACGAGCCGCCGCTGAACGCCCGCTTGACCCACGCATCGGCGGTCGAACCGGTCTCGCCCTTGTTCTCTCCGACGGCCGCCGTGTGACATGCCGAGCAGCTTCGCGTGTCCACTTCCTTGAGCACCTGGCCGTGTGCGTTGGTCAGTTCGCCCGGCTGAATGAAGCGCATGCGATACGAGCTGGCGAGAATGGCCGCGAGACTGCCGACGGTGATGGCGACGACCCAGAAGACGAACTTCCCGCGCTTGGCGCGGACGCTGCGGACCGGCTGACAGATCTCGACCGACTTGCAGCAGGTGCCGTCGGGCAACGGGCCTTCCTTGCAGGCACCGCCACGGCTGGGCGGACGCGTGCAGTTCCAGCGGTCGCCGCGACGAACCGGATGACACTCCGTCGTCGCCTGGCAGTGGCCCTTGTCATCAGGCCCGATGTGGCACGGCCGACCTTCACACAGGCGGCCGCAGACCCAAGGCTGATTCGGCCGCTCGTACTGGCTCTCCTGAAAACCGAACTGCTGCAGCGTGAATTTCTTGCTCATCACAGCCCTCCGTGGAATGCGTGAACAATCACCACATGCACTACCGCGACGATCATCAGGCTGTACGTGAACGCAATGTGAATGAACAGCCAGCCTTTAAGCGTCTTCTGCAAGGCGTGCTGATAGTCCAGATCATCCTTGATGAAGACAAGCTCCTGAAGCTCAGCGGCAATCTCGCGCTCGCGATCGTTCAGGTAACGATCCAGGTCGCTCAGCTCCGTTTCGAAGTTGTGCCGCGGACGCTTGGACTCGATGAGGTGATGCCAGAAATTGCGGAAGCCGTTGAAGTAGGCCGCGAGGCGGCGTTTGTAGTAGTCCGCCAGGGTGGTGGTGCCGGCCTCATCCACGGCGACGACGACCAGTTTCTCCGCCTCCTCGTGAATGTTGCGGCGATAGACCGGCATGCGCTCGAACAGCAGTTCCTCGCCGCGCACGGAGAGTCTGCCCGGCAGCGTGCGCGTCAGGAACAAGCCGATCACGCCGCTGCCTGCCACCAGCCAGTACAGCACGGCGAGCGTCACTTCGAGCCCGCCGTTGGGGATTTTGAACCCCGTGTGCTGGAGAAAAATAAGGATGGTGAGGAAGCCGAGGTAAAGATGAATCTGAAGCCAAGTGGATGATTTGAGCAGCGGCAGGAACGGCAGCTTCTTGCGCAGGTTGTAGGACGTAAGCACGAGCATGATGCCAAAGAGTATCCAGCCGGAAAGGAAACTGCTCGTCGCCAGTCGGAGCGACCAGGCCCAGATGAGCAGACTGATCGCCGTGCCCGCGAGGATAGTGAGCACGATGGCTTTGCGTCGGCGTGACAGAAAAGTGCGCATGGTTCAATTCAAGAATCGATCGGGCATAAGGAATCGAGCGTGACCGTTTTCCGGCTCATCTGTTCAGGTAGGCCTGCAGGTCATCCGGGTCGCGCATGTCGATGCGGCGAAGCGCGTCGTGCGGGCAGGCGCGTTCGCAGGCCGGGCCGCCGAGCTGATCGACGCACAGATCGCACTTGGTGGCCTTGACGATCGGGGCGTTGTTCTGATCGAGCACGAAAGCCCCTTTCTCATCGCGGATTTCGACCATGCGGATGTTGTTGTAGGGGCAGCTCGTGGCGCAGGTCGCGCAGCCGACGCAGGTCAGGTCGTTGATCACCACGTTGCCGGTGGTCTGTTCGCGGCCGATCGCGCCGGTGGGGCAGCCGATCATGCAGACCGGGTCGACGCAGTGCATGCACGCATTGGCGATCATGTAGTGATCGTGCTTCTGGCCGTGGCGGACGAACTTGGGATTGTTGTCGTGAGCAGACGCGCAGGCCCGCACGCAGTCATCGCAGCGCGTACAGCGGTCCAGGTCGATGAGCATCGTCGCGGTGCCGTTGACGATGCGGTTCTCCACCAGGAACTCGAGCATGCCGGTGTCAACGGCCTTCTTGCCCTTCACAGGCTGCTCGGCGATGGGCAGGGACAAGGTGTTCTCCGCGGACGTCTCCTTCACCGGCTCGATCATCGCGGGCAGCTTGCCGGTCATCGCGGGCAGCACGTACTTTTCCACCAGCGGTGTGGGCACGCGGACGATATCGACATAGCCCACCGCGCGCAGCGTGTTCTGCAACGGCACATCTTTCAACTTGCCTTCGGCGCGCCAGTTGTGCGCCAGTTCCTCAAAACCATACGTCTGGCCCGCGCCGGCATAACTGAGTGTGCGGTGGC
>JBBDXA010000218.1:0-14734 GCA_040902585.1 Phycisphaeraceae bacterium | reverse complement strand
GGGGGGGTCCAAACCGCGCCGGGCGGGTATGTGTTTTATGGGGGGGTTTGGGGTGGGGGGGGTGGGGTTGGGAGTTGACACCCGGGACGAGTCGTGCTCGATGGGAACGTATCGCGGACCATTAACGTCCGGCACAGCACCATCAGAACCGGAACCCGGAACTCGGAACCCGGAACCCACAACCCCGCCCGCTTCGGTCGCCAGCGTCGCGCTGGTCAGCACCACGCCTAGCGGCTCACCGTGTTCATTCTCCGCTTCAAACAACCGCTCGCGCAAGAGCGGCCCCACATCAATCGGCGAACACATCATCGACACGCTCCGCAACGTGCCCATGCGCCCACCCTGCCGCACCTCCAGCCAGTACACGCAATCCACCAGCGACTGCTCGATCAGCGCCTTTACCGCCCCGGCCACCTCTTCGCAGCGCCCGGCATAGCCGGACAGCTCGAACTTATCCGCCTCGCGCTCGCTGTGATCACGCAGCAGCTTCAGGGCGTTGGAAAGTTTGATCAGTGCGCCGGTGAGTGCGTTCTCGACGATGTTCGGATCGTTCACGCGACCGTTGCTTCGGCCGCGCGACTCCTGGTAACGCAGCAGATCGTCAAACAGTTGATTAGTCGCCTGTTCCACATCCATCACCCCGCCGCACGCCCGGCTCAGCAGATGCTCATCCGTCTTGCCTTCAAGCGTGGGCAGAAAACCCTTGCCCGTCCGCGACGAATACAGCCCGGAAAGAAGGAACCTCACCTGCCCTTCGCTCATGCGCAGGCCGAAGTGATCGCTGGCGACATCTTCGACCGTGTGAGCTTCATCAAGAATGACATAGTCATACTCCGGCAGAAACCCAACGCCCGCAGCCCGCAGTGCCAGGTCGGAGAAGAAGAGCGCGTGATTCGTGATGAGCAGGTCCGCGTTTTCCATCCTTCGACGCGCCTGCTGGTAGAAGCATTTGTCGTAGGTCGGACATCGCTTGCCCATGCAGTTGCCCGAATCGCTCTGCACCTTGTCCCATACGCTCTGCCGCTCCAGCGCGGGCAGCGTGCTGAGCGTGCCGTCTTCGGTTTTGTAGGCCCAGTCTTCGATGGTGTGCAGCGAGCGCAGAGCTTCGGGCTCGTTGAGAAGCATCGTCTGCTTTTCGGAGGCACCCTTGAGGCGCCGAAGCGAAACGTAGTTGCCCCGGCCCTTCACCAGCACCGCGCTGAACTCATCGGGAATCACCGCGCCGATGAGCGGGATATCTTTCTGGATGATCTGTTCCTGAAGGGCGATCGTGTGCGTGGAGATCACGACCCGCTTGCGGCGATGATCATCGTGATTGTCATGCGTCGCCTCATCGCCGATGAGCGCCGCGATCGCGGGCAGGAGATACGCGAAGGATTTGCCGACGCCGGTGCCCGCTTCGATGAGCAGCTTGCCGCCGGTGCGCAGCGTGCGCGCAACCGCCTCGACCATCGCCGCCTGCTCGGGGCGCAGTTCATACTGACCGCCGAGGCGACGGGCGATGGGGCCGTCCGGGGCGAGGATGGCGAGCGGGTCAAAGGGCATCGAGTGAATTGGTCTGGGAATCGCCAAAGGGCAAGCTAAGCTCTCACCGCTGCCTCGAAGCGGATCATTTCTTCCTTGAACTGGTTAATCCGCTTGCGCAACGACTGCAAGGTGAGCTCGCGAGCGAGGTCGTGTGGCAATGGGCGCGCCACCATCCGAGCGTACAGGGCTTCCATCGATTCAACCTTCTTTCGAGTGTTCTCAAGTTGGCGACGGTTTTCGATCATGGAAGAATCTCCAACATACCCTTGGGCTGAAGCTCTCGATCGGATGCGAATATGAGCCCGGTGAACTCCTCGAAGCCTTCATCCACCACCAGTTCCGCGTTGATAAACGGCAGGCCACCAACCAACTCACGATTGGCCGCCACATCACTCGGATAGCCGGACCCAATCAGCAACGCACAGTCCACATCGTTCGGCTCAAGCTTGTCGGTCACGAAACTGCCATTGACCACGATTCGCAAAACTCCGGCGCGGGCAGATAGTTCGACGAGCCAACGCAGGGAATCCATCTGAGCTCGGCGGACCTCCGAGTCTTTGCCGAAACGCTCGGCTACTTCTGCAAGTGTAGCCGGGTGAATCCCCGGCGGCAGGTAGCCATGCTCATTGAAAGGCGGAATCATGCAAATATCGTATCAGACAGCGACGATGGAACTGATCGTCGCGAGCATGAACCGCACGCCAACACCATCACCCCCCGCGCTCCAGCACCGCGATCGCCTCATCAATCGTAAACGCTCCTTCATAAAGCGCCCGTCCCACAATCGCCCCCTGCACAGGCAACTCGCGCAGGGCGCGCAGGTGATCCAGCGTACCGACGCCGCCTGAAGCGACGATCGGCGTGTGCGTCGCCTCCGCCATCTCGCGCGTCGCTTCGAGGTTGGGCCCTTCCAGCGTCCCATCGGTGGCGATATCCGTGTACACGATCGCCGCGACGGGCCAGTCACTGACCTTCTTCGCAATGTCGATCGCGCTGGTCTCGGTCGTCTGTTCCCAGCCGCTGACAGCGAGCTTGCCTTCGCGGGCATCGAGGCCGAGAACGAGGCGGCCGCGATAAGTCGGATTGCCCATGAGGCCTTCGAACCAGGACCAGTTCTTCAGGGCGGCAGTGCCGAGGATGACGCGGGTGACGCCGGCCTTGAGGCACGCTTCGATCGCCGCTTCATTGCGGATGCCGCCGCCGACTTCGACTTTCAGCTTCGTTTCGGTGCAGATGCGTTTGATCTGTTCGAGATGGACCATGTGGCCGGAGCGTGCGCCGTCGAGATCGACCACGTGCAGCCAGCTCGCGCCGGCTTCTTCGAAGACCCGCGCCTGTTCGAGCGGGTCGGAGCCATAGGTGGTCTGCTGGCCGTAGTCGCCCTGCCTGAGGCGGACGACCTGACCGTTGCGAAGATCGATGGCAGGAAAAAGGAACATGGGAATCTCGTAGTCATCTCGCTCCGCGAGATGGGTTGTAGGGGCTGCGGGCCGCAGAGAATAGCGTACAACCGCGCCATGTTCACCTGCCGCCAGCGGACGGCTGTTGCACAACAGCCGGGATTGACGCCACAATGCCGCCGCACAGGAGGCATGCGTGGCGGACATGACAAGCAAGTCGGACATGACGAACATGACGACAGACGGCTCGCGCGATGCATCTCGCAGCGACGAGCGCGGCAACTGGCTGCGCGTCACGGGCATCTGCAAATCCTTCGGCCACACGCAGGTCCTTAATCACATCGATCTCACCTCGCCGCGCGGCTGCTTTCTCACGCTGCTCGGGCCTTCCGGTTGCGGCAAGACGACGCTCCTGCGCATCCTCGCCGGGCTCGAACTGGCCGATGCGGGAAGCGTGCATCTCGATGGCCGCGATATCTCCCGCCTGCCCGCCAACGAGCGGCCGGTGAACACCGTCTTTCAAAGCTACGCCCTGTTCCCGCACCTGAACGTGTTCGAGAATGTCGCCTTCGGATTGCGAGCGCGACGAGTCGATGCGAAGACGATTGCCCCGCGCGTCACGCGCTATCTCGACATGCTGCACATCGCCGAGCTCGCCCGCCGCAGCCCTTCGCAACTCTCCGGCGGCCAGAAGCAGCGCGTCGCCCTGGCGCGGGCGCTGGTCAATGAACCCGCCCTGCTGCTGCTGGATGAACCCATGTCCGCGCTGGATGCGAAGCTGCGGGCCCAGGTACAACTCGAACTGCGCCGCCTGCAACGGCAGCTCGGCACGACCTTCATCCTCGTCACACACGATCAGGATGAGGCGATGACGGTTTCCGATTCGATCTTCGTGATGAACAACGGACGCATCGCACAGAGCGGGCCGCCTAGCGAAGTGTATGAACATCCAGTCAATCGGTTCGTGGCGGAGATTCTCGGCGCAGCGAATCTGATCGAAGCGACGAGCGACGGCACGCAGACCGTGACGACACCGCTGGGGCCGCTGAAAGTGCGGGCGATTCCGCCTTGGAAAACAGGCACGCTCGCGATTCGCCCTGAGCGGATCGCTTTGCGCAGCGAGCGACCAGGAAACAACGGCATCGAGGTGACCGTGCGCGAGGTGATCTACCGCGGCGATCATCTGGATGTGCTGGTGGAGCCGGGATCGCTGCGCCTGCGCACGGAGCCGGGCGCGAAGCTGACGGTGAACGACCGCGTGTGGATCGAATTGCCGAGCGCCTTTCTGGAGGTGCTCCAATCTTGAACGGCAAAGAACTGATCCATTTCGGCCAGCTCACCACGCGACGCAGCGTGCTCGCCCGTTCACTCGCCCTGATCAGCGGCGGCATGCTCTGGCTGCTGCTGTTTCTCATCCTGCCCGCGATCCTGATCATGGCCATCGCCTTCACCACGCGCTCCCCCGATGGCGAGATCATCTGGTCCTTCACAACCGACAACTTCACGCGCCTGCTCGGCTTCGGCCCCGATGGCTGGTCCAGCGACTTCCTCACCATCCTCTGGCGCAGCGTGTGGATGGCAGCCCTCACCACGATTCTCGCCATCGCACTCGCCCTGCCGCTGGCGTTCTTCATCGCCCGCCAGAGCAAGCGCATGCGTTTTGTCTGGCTCTCGCTCATCATGATTCCGATGTGTACGAATCTGGTCGTGCGCACCTATGCATGGGAACTGTTCTTCTCGCCGCAGCTTCCGCCTTCGCAATTGGCCGCGATACTCGGGATCATCGATGAAGGGCGCGGGCTGTATCCCGGCCTGTTTGCCGTGATGGTCGGCATGGTCGCCAATGCTCTGCCTTTCGCGGTGCTGCCGCTCTACGCCAGTGTCGAACGCATGGACTGGTCGATCGTCGAAGCGGCCCGCGATCTTTATGCTTCGCGCAGGCTCGCGCTGAGGCAGGCGATTCTGCCGCAGGTCGCGCCGGGCATCGGCGTCGCCGTGATCCTCACCTTCGTTCCCGCGATGGGCATGTTCGTCATCACCGACCGCCTCAGCGGCGCGACCTTCATGATCATCGGCAACGCCATCGAACAACAGTTCAACACCAGCCGGGATTATCCCTTCGGGGCAGCCTTGAGTTTCGTCCTGATCGCGTTGACGCTCGCGGGCCTGTGGTGGTACCGGCGAAAAGGAAAGGCGATTGAATTGATGTGACTCGCTGTTGATCCCGGCTGATAGCTCATAGCTGACAGCTCATAGCTCCATGAAACGCTCGCATCCCATCCTGATCGCCGTCGTCGGCTTGTCGCTGGCGCTCTTGTATCTTCCGCTGCTGGCGGTGGCGATGTTCAGTGTGAACGCGGCGAAGATCGGCCTGAAGTGGGAGGGTTTCTCGCTCAAGTGGTTCGGCGAACTCTTCAGCAATGAACACATCCTCACCCGCGCGGGCAACACGCTTCTCCTGGCGGTCGTCTCCACGGCGATCGCCACCGTGCTGGGCGTCATGATCGCCCTGGGCATGCAGCGCGGCCTGTGGCGCAAAGGCTCGCGCCGCATGCTCGATACGGTGCTCGACCTGCCCGTGATCTCGCCGGACATTCTCTTCGCGGCCGCCCTCGTCGTCGCCTTCAAAGTCTGGCGGCTGATCGCGCCGGCAAGTGAACTCTACGGCCTGGGGGCGATGGTCATCGGACACGTGACGTTCCAGATTTCCTTCGTCACGCTGGTGGTCCGCAGCAGACTCGTGACAATGGGCCGCACGCTCAGTGAAGCCGCGTACGATCTGAATGCCTCGCGCGGGTACGTCCTGCGAAAGGTGACGCTGCCGCTGCTGATGCCCGCTATCGTGGCGGGGGCGATGCTGGCGTTCACGCTTTCACTGGATGACTTCGTGATCAGCTTCTTCACGACCAGCCCCAAGTCCGAGACGCTGCCGATCTATATTTATTCTTCCCTGCGCCGCGGCCTGAGCCCGCAGGTTCACGCGCTCTCCACGCTGATTGTCCTCGCCAACGTTATCCTGATAGTGGTCATCGAGCGCCTGACGCGCTCGTCCCATGCCACGGCCGAATGATCAAGGAATCTGCTCATGCTCAAGAACTCTCGCGTATTCGTGTTGCTGGCGCTGGCGATGTTCCTCGTCGGTTGCGGCGGCCAGTCGCAGAAGGAGATCAACGTCTTAATCTGGTTGGAGTACATCGACGATGCCATCGTCGCGGACTTCACCAAGCAAACCGGCTTGAAGGTGAATCTTTCCTACTTCGAGAAAACGGAAGAGATGATCGCCAAGCTTCAGCATGCGGGCGGCGCGAGCCAGTACGACGTGGTGATCGCGCCGAACCAGTCGATACCGATGCTGGTGCGTCTGAAGCTCATTCAGCCGCTGGATCACAGCCAGTTACCGAATCTGAAGAATCTCGATGAGGCGTTTGCCGACCCTTCGTACGACCCCGGCTGCAAGCACAGCGCCGCCTACCAGTGGGGCACGGTGGGCATCATCTACAACAAAAAGAAGCATCCGAAACTGGAGCCTTCGTGGGCGACGGTCTTCGACGCGGCGAAGCAGCCGGGCCCGTTCCTGCTCATCGACGACATGCGCGATCAGCTCGGCGTCGCCCTGAAATATCTGGGGCATTCCGTGAACACCAACGATCGCGATCAACTGAAGCTAGCGGGCGAACTGGTTCTGGCGGCCAAGAAGGGCGGCAAGTCGCTGGGCTTCAAAGGCGGCTCGGGCGCGCTGGAACAGGTCGTCATCGGCGGCGCGGACATGGCGATCGTTTACAACGGCGATGCGATCAAGGCAGTGGCCCAGGACACGGAGGGCACCCTCGCCTACTTCACCCCGGCTGAAGGCTCCGTGCTCTGGGCGGACACGATGGTGATCCCTTCGCAGGCGAAGAATGCGAACGGGGCGCACCTGTTCATCAACTACATTCTGGATGCGAAGATCGGCGCGAGGCTCTCGAACCACACGCGCTTCGCCACGCCCAACAAGGCTGCGATGCCGTTCATCAGCGAAGATGATCGACTGAACTCCGCGCTGTATCCGACGGAGGCGATGATGAAGAAGCTGGAGTACCTTCAGGACATGGGCGAGGCGATGAAGATGTACGACGAAATCTGGACGAGCGTGAAGACGCGGTAGCGGCTTACTTCGCTATAGCACCGTCCCGGAGCCTAACGGCGGCCCCTCCGTTGAGCGGTAGGTCGAGTGCGCGAGGCCCACCCGCCGGAAACAGACGCTCAGCCGCGATGGCTTGAGAATCGCGGCGTCTCCATTTCCGGTTCTCTGGATTCCCCTTTTCGTTGTTCAGCGCACGGAGGGAAGCAGAAATTCACCGGCCCGATATTGTGGCGTTTTTTGCTTGGATCGATGAAGGCTTTCCCGTAGACTTCAAGACTCTGATGAACGATGTCGTTCGTCCTGCAACACCCTATTCCTACCTGGATGAGAGGGCCCTGTCATGAATCGATTCGTTTGCCTCCGATCCGCCATCGCAGCCGCGCTGGCCGCGCTCATGAGCTTCACCACAGCTCAGGCGACAACATTCACCTTCAACGACTTTTCCGATTTGAGCGCCTTCACGCTCAACGGCAGTGCGGCACAAAGCGGTAACAGCATTCGCCTCACGCCTGATGCGGACAATCAGGCAGGCTCGGCGTTTCTCACCGGCACGGTGAACTTCGCCCAGCCGGACTATTCCTTCTCGACCAACTTCGTCCTCAACTCCACCACCAGCGGTGCGGGCGCCGATGGCTATACCTTCGTCATTCACAACGGCAACGGCGGGGCGAACGAAGTCGGCGGCACCGGCGGCAACCGGGGCTTGCAAGCCGGCACCGGTCTGGCGCCGTTCGTGGCGGTGGAGTTCATCACCTTCTCCGGTTCACAGATCGGCATCCGCTCCAGCACCGGCGGCGTGGTGGGACTCACCTCTGCACCGGTGATCGACAACCAGGGCGATCAATTCGTCTGGGTTGATTATCACGGCGCTTCCCAGACCATGTCCGTCTTCCGCAACAACGTCAACGTCAAGCCGGGCTTCGCCACCGCATCGGGCACGGTTGATCTGAACACGCAGTTCGCAGGCGTGCAGAATCTATACGTCGGCTTCACCGCAGGCACCGGCGGCGAGTCCGCCAATCACGATGTGAAGAGCTGGGGCTTTAACAGCGATGTCTCTCCCGCCGCCCCGCCCGGCCCGCCGACGGAAGTTCACTTTGCCGATTTCTCGGATACCTCTTTCTTCCAGCTCAACGGCAACGCGGCGCAGGTCGGCAATCGCATTCGCCTGACGGAAGCTGTGAATAATCAGGCCGGCAGCGCGTGGATCAAGCCGGCGATCCAACTGGGCGAGGAAAATTCGTTCAACGCGGATTTCTCATTCCAGTTGCCCTCGGGCACCGCCAATCCCGCTGACGGCATCGTGTTCGCCTTGCAGACCGGCGGCCCCGGGAACCTGGGCGGCGCGGGCGGCAACCGAGGCCTGGACCGAGGCCCGCAGTTCCTGGCCATCGAAATCAATGCTTCAGACCCCGGCCAATTGCTCATCCGCACCAAAGGCAATGTGGAGACGGAGACGATCAACCTCAGCGTTGGAATGCCAGGCTTCCTGCTGGGCCCTGAGTATTTCGTCTGGGTCGATTACGACGGCCTGACCGATTCACTCGAGGTCTACTTCAGCGACAGCATGATCAAGCCCGCTGCCCCCACGCTCACCGGCACGGTGGACCTGCTGGCGCTGCTGGGCACGGATATGGCGTTCGTCGGCTTCACCGCCGGTACCGGCGGCCGCAACGCCATCCACGAAATCATCACCTTCAATTTCGTCGGCCAGCCGCCGCCCGTGCCCGAGCCGATGACCGCCACACTGGGCATCCTCGGCCTGGCCGCATTGGCGCGTCGCCGCGCCCGCGTGGCCTGATCCCGAATCGTCCTCCATTCAATCCAAACCCCGCGCCCTGAGTGGCGCGGGGTTTTTCATTGACTGACGCCTTGCGTGTGCCCCGCCAGCCACGTCGTGCGCGTCGTGCGCGAGTTCCATTCCGCAGGGAACATCATCAGCACGCGCTAGAACGTGTGTGAGAAGTGATGCGATGGAGCACCGTCCCGGCAGGGCGGTGCGAGTGCGTTGAGAAAACGCGGGCAAGCACCACCCTGCCGGGATGGTGCTCCAGCCATTTCGCACGCGGCCCGGAAAAGGACAACGGACCGGCCTCATCAGAAGCCGGTCCGTTGTTTAGGAGTGGTTGAAGTTGATGCTCAGCTCACGAGGACTCGTTCCTGTGCGCGGCGGATGTCTTCGATGATTTCCGCAGGCGAGTTGTTCCAGACATACTCGGCCGCTTCCTTGGTCTTCTTGGCTGAGTCCTTGGCGGTTTCCTTCGTCTTATCGACGACGTACTCAGCCGCGTCCTTGCCTGTCTGGTAAGCGTACCTGGCGGCGTCGGTCACCTTGTCGCTGACGTACTCAGCCGCGCCCTTGCCTTTTTCATAGACGAACTCGGCCGCGTCGGTGACCTTCCCGCCGACGTACTCGGCGGCGTCCTTGGCATGTTCGTAGCCTTCCTTCGCGGCGTCGGCGACGGCGTCATACGCGTCCTGAGCCGCACCGGCGAGCAGGTTGAAGTTCTCTTCCGGCGAGTGACGCCAGAGACGATCGAACACATACTCCGCTCCGTCCTTCGCCGACTCCGCTCCGTCCTTGATGAGTTCCAAGGCGTCTTCCGCACGGTCACCGAGAAAGTCAACCGCGCCGTC
The DNA here is from genome assembly GCA_040902585.1 of Phycisphaeraceae bacterium. Lineage (GTDB taxonomy): Bacteria > Planctomycetota > Phycisphaerae > Phycisphaerales > Phycisphaeraceae > JBBDXA01. The sequence continues at coordinate 5,047 of JBBDXA010000218.1, read as the reverse complement.
GAACGCTTGCTTGGCCTGGCGTGCCAGCTTGGCGGCCTCGCGGGCCGCGGCTTCGGCTGCCTGATCCGCGGCGTCAGCGCCGGCCGCTGCCGCGTCCTGTGCTCCGTTGACGACGTCGTTCACGACGTCCTGTGCGGTGTCGACGACTTCCTCGACGACTTCCTGTGCCTTGTCCACTGCGTTGCTGACCGTGTTCACGACGTCTGAGAAAAAGCCCATGTTGATGCTCCTTGAAAAAGGTGGTGTGTGGTGCTGCGGGCGTTGGTTTGAATTCGACGTTGAATTCACATGGGTTATCCCCGCCGGGCCGCTCCTGTTGCATGCGAAGGTTGGAATCTCGCGAATATGAAACGTTATCGAAATGGAATAGAAAAAATGCCGGCTGCGATCAGCCGGCATTTCAAGGGTTATTCAGTTGTGGTTCAGGGGGATTCCACGCTTGATGGCACCCGTCTTTCGCGGGTCATTTCACCACGCCCAGCACGATCTCGCCAACTGCCTCATCCTTATTCAGCATCGGATTCTGGTTGTTGCCCGTGGCCTTGGCGACTTCGACGCTGACGTAGCCGTAGAGTTCGGTCACGGTGATCATGCCGTCGCGGTTCTTGTCGGCCTTGCCCTTGAGGCCTTCGACGACGTAATACGTGAACACGCCGTGACTGAGCGCGTCCTTTTCCTGGCTGATCTCACTGCCCTTGGAGGCGGTCATGATGATGCGGCCCTTGCCGCCGAGCCTGCTGATGACGCGCTCGGGGCGAATGGCGCGAAACTCCTTGCCGGGCGCCGCGAGTGTGCGCCCGCCGTCGATGCCCCCTGCCGCGCCGCTGTAGCAGGTGTCCGCGAGGAACACGATGCGCTCGCAGGGCAGCCGGCGGAAGATTTCCGTCACATCCTTCATCGGCAGCGCGGTGGAGTAGAAGCTGGCCATATTCGCATCGACAGGAAGCAGGTATTTTTCCACGCCGTCCAGATCGGGCGACTGCGGATCTTCCTCCGGCGCGCCGTGGCCTGAGTAGTAGATCACCACCATGTCATCCTTGGCGGTGATCGCCTTGAGGCGCACGCCCAGGGTGTGTTTGATGGTCTGGAGCGAGGCGGCGTCATCGACGATGAGTTCGATGTTGTCCTGGGCGATGTCGAGCCCGCTCTTGAGGACCGCGGCGATGGCTTCCGCGTCGGCCCTGGCGTACTTGAGCTTGGGCACGTGCTGGTAGGTGTTGATGCCGATGGCGACGACGAACACCCGGCCGGCGGTCTTCTTGTAGTTGATCGTCAGCTCTTCGCGGGCCGACTTGTCTTCATCGTCCCACGCTTCGATGACAACCTTGTTCTCGCCCGGCTCAAGCGAAGCGAGAAACTCGTACTTCTCAAAGACGTGCGTGTCGGAACTGACCAGCTTCGGGCCTTTGGGCGTCGCGGGCGGCGCGGTCTGCCGCACAGGACGGATGCCTTTGCTGCCGTCCGCCAGGACGAACTCGGCGGCAGGCAGAACCTCCTTGCCGTTGACGGTGAATCGCATGCGGACGATCGCATGGTCATCCACCACCACGCCCTTGACCGTCACCCGCGGATTGCTCGTCTCGCTGTTGTTGGGCTGCGGATCGACGATCGCGATCATCGGCTTCATGTCCGCCACCAGGGCGGCCGGCGGCTTTTCTTCGGACTTCTGCTTGAGCTGCTGATCCCACTGCTTGAGCGCTTCTTCCCGCTTGGAAAGCTCCACCTGCTGTTGACTCAGATCCGTGTTCAGGCTCTTTGTCGATTGCTCGCGCTGGGCCAGGTCCTTCGCGCGGTTGTCCAGATTCTGGTTCGCCATTGAATACTCGCGCTCCTTGCGAGCCACATCCGCCCGCTTCTGCTCGATGGATGCCTGCTCCTTTTCCAGGGCGGCGCGGTCGGCAGCCACCTTCCGCTGCACCTCTTCCAGTGCAGACTTCTGCTTGGCCACCTCATCGCGCATCTGATTGAGTTTCTTTTCCTCATCCGTAAGCGTCTGGTCCGCCTTGGCGCGGGCGGCGATCAGTTCCGACTGCTTCGCCGTCAGTTCCTCTTTCAGGAGGGCAAGCTGCTTCTCCTGGGCATCCGTCCGCGCCGCTGCGAGATTCGCCAGGCGCGTGACTTCCGCATCCTTCGCGCCGATCTCCTTGCGCATGGCCGCGAGCTGCTTGCTCTCATCGGACTCGCGGTCGGCGATGGCCTTGTCCAGCTTCGCCAGTTCCTCGGCCTGCTCCCGAATAAATGCCTGCATCTCCTGCACATCTTTCTGCTGCGCCAGCAGGTCCTTGTTGCCCTTTTCGATCAGGGCGCGGGCCGCGGCGATCGCCACTTTGTCCTTTTCCATCTGAAGCTTCTCGCTCGTCACGTAGGCGCGTACCAGTTCCAGGTCCGCGCGGTCGGCGGCGAGTGTGGACTGCTGTTTGAGCATGTCCTGCTGGAGCGTGCTGATCTCTGAAAGCTGCTGGGTGAGGGCGGCCGACTTCTCTCGGATTTCCTGATCGCCCACCGGCAGCTTCGCCGCAATGGAAATATCCTTCCCCGCTTCCTTGACGATCTCATCGATCGCCGCCGACACGCTTTGTCCGATGGTCTGATCCACCACGGATTGATCGCGGCTCTTGTTGCTGGCGCTTCGTTCGACGTAGTAGGCATAGCCCAGGCGCTGATCATTCTTGCGGATCACCACATCGACGACCGTCTTGGCGCTGGTCGGTCGCACGGGGCCGGGGATGATCGCGCCAAAAGCATCGAGCGTGGAGGCGCGTTCGGAAGGCAGGCCCCAGTGGGTGAACTCCTGGGCATCGACCTCCAGCGCCCGCAGGCGGGCATCGAGCACGACCTCCGCGTTGGGTTCGACCTTGAAGCCGGCCCTGGCGACGGCCTCAGCCAGGTGACGCTGGAGGATCGAAGCGGGCGATTCGGAAAGGAAGACCTTGCCCTTGTCGCCGATCGCGATCACCTCCCGGCCGTCGTCGCGCGTCTCGCCCTTCTTCTGGCGCATGTCGGTCACGCGCACGGAAACAGGCATGCCGTCGCCGAAGGCGGGCGCGTTCGTCGTCGGCGTGTAGTTCAGCCGGCTCACGTAGTTGGGGCTGCCGCCGCAACCTGCAAGCCCGCAAAGCGCAAGGGACAGTGCCGCCATGATGCTGATTCGCATGGAGTCTGATCGCATGTTTCACCTCTTCAGTTAGGGAACGAAACGCCATCGCGGACCGCCCGCTGACGATCCGGTCGCAATGACCCGTTCCCGGTTATCGAAGGATTTCGCACTTCGTTGCATCCTTCTGAAATAGTCTGCTTCGCCGATTCACTTCTGACCGTCGATGCCCGTCGTGGTCACCACCAGGTCTTTCACCGCCCACTCCGTGTCCTTCATTAAAGCGCTGATCGATGCCTGCAACTGGCCGTCGCCGCGAAGGAGCCGGACTTTGATCTTCGCGCGGTCCAGAGTCGTGTAGCCTTCATCCGGCTCATCAACGCCATCCGTGAAACGAATGGGACGGCGCGTGACGATCGCCCTGATCAGCAGCCGACCGTGCGGAGGCAGGACCTTCAGCGGAAGCTGCAACACCGCGGCGGGCGAAGGGACGAGCATCGGTACGCCCGGCTGCATCTCCGCGGCAGGCTGATTGCCGTTGGGGAACAGCACGTACACCAACTCTTGCGGATGATCGAGGCTGATCATCAGCAGCGTCAGGTTTCCGACCTGGTCGGCCTGGGCCTGGAAGCTGATGGTCTCGCCTTCGACGTAGGCGGTGCGGTCCTGAAGCGTGTTGATCGACACGCCGATGGCGGGATAGAGCGGCATTTCATCCAGAGCGGCGATGCCGGTGATAGCGGTGGTCTTGGTCAGGCCGCCCTGCTGGGCTTTTCCCGCGTCTTTGCCGGTGTCCTTCGTTGTGTCTTTTGTTGCGTCTTTCGTTGTGTCCTTGGTGATGTCCTTCTCCGGGGTGACGCTCGCGGGCAATTCCTTGAACCAGCCGAACGGATCCTGCCAGTACACGCCTCCGGCCAGGCCCGCGGCCAGCAGCAGAAAGACCACCCACTCGACGCGCGTGCGTCTGTGCATGGCGGCGGCCGAGTCGCGGCCCTGGAGCGGCCCCAGCGGCGCAAGCCCCTTGCCCACACGCTGAAGGTCCGCCACAACATCCGCCATCTTAAAGTACCGCTCCCGCCCTTCCCGCGCCATGCAGCCCACCGCGATTTTCGCAAGGCCCGGGTCGGCGGTGCGATTCATCTCCTGGATCATGCGCGGCGGACGCTTGAGAATTTCATCCTTCAATTGCCTGACTTGCTCGATCGGGTTCGCACTGGACTGAAACACTTCGTTGTAAGGCCTGCGCCCGGAGAGCATTTCATACAGCACCGCGCCGAAGGAGTAGATATCCCAGTCGAAGGCGACGTTCTTGGTCAGATCCGTCACGACCTCCGGCGGCATGTAGGCGAGCGTGCCGGCGCGCAGGCCGTGCGCGCCGATGCCTACCGCGCGGATCAGGCCGAAGTCGCACAGGCGGGCTCCGCCGTCGCCGCCGAGCATGACGTTGTCCGGTTTGATATCGCGGTGGATCAGGCCGACGTTTTCGTGCAGGTATTGAATCGCCTTGGCGATGGCCAGCGCCAGGGGCAGAGCCTTATCGAGCGGGAGCGGGCCTAGGGTGCGGATCAGTTTGGTCAGCGAGCCGCCCGGCATGTACTCCATGATGTAGTACGGTTTTTTCTCCGAGCCGAAGCCTTTGACGATGAGCACGGCCGCGTGGCTGGGGATGCGGTTCATCTGCTTGGCTTCGTCGATGAATCTCTGCCGCGCCGCCGGGTCCTGAAGAAAGCGCGGGCGTACGATCTTGACGGCCATGTCGCAATCGCCCAGCCGATCGTAAGCGAGGTACACCACGCCCATGCCGCCTTCGCCGAGCTTGCTCAGCAGTTCGTAGCGATGATCGAGGACGGCGACGGCATCGTTCCTTTTCGTCTTCTCATCAGGCGCATCGAGCACGCCCGCGCCGATGAGCTGCGAAATAGTCAGGGCATCGGCATCAGCGGGGTCGAGTTT
>JBBDXA010000217.1:0-14753 GCA_040902585.1 Phycisphaeraceae bacterium | reverse complement strand
CGAAGTGATAAAAATACACTGACCCATCAAGAGTGGTGAAGGACCACGTGATTTAGTATAATATACGGCAATCTGCCTCGCCGCGCGATCTCCTCGCGCGGTCGCCGGTGATCGCCCCGTTGACCTTTCCCGGGCGACGCTCGCGATCCGTCTGCCCATGTCTGCCGTTTCCCGCCCCGATTCGTCCCTTCCTCCGTGTCTAGTAGACACGGGGTAGACACGGGGGTAGCCATTCTCGAAAGTGTTTCCATTGCAGCACTTAACTATCAAATGGCCACCAGGGGGTAGGGGGTAGGTAGACAAATGTCTACCTCGGGAAAACCCTCGCCTGCACCGGACCCGGGTGTGCCTCAGCAGGCGTGAAACGGCCGACCGTGCCCAAGCCGTTCGCGGCACGTTACTATGATTGATCGCGAATTCACGAGAGGAAACCATCATGATCCGCAGCCTGAATATCGCCCTCCTTCTCCTCGCCGCGACCTGCGTGCCCGCCCCGGCTGCCCAGGTCCTGGTCGAAGCTGAGAGCTTTTCCCAGCACGGCGGCTGGGAGCTCGACACGCAGTTCATCGAGATCATGGGCTCGCCCTACCTGCTCGCCCACGGCATCGGCCGGCCCGTCGAAGACGCGACCACCGAAGTCGAGTTGCCCGCCACCGGCACCTACCGCGTCTATGTGCGCACCAAAGACTGGGTCGCACGCTGGAAGGCACCGGGGCAACCGGGACGATTCCAACTCCTCATCGACGGCAAGCCGCTGGCGGAGACCTTCGGCACCAAAGGCGCGGAGTGGTTCTGGCACGATGGCGGCACCATCGAGATCAAGCAGAAGAAAATCAAGCTCGCCCTGCACGACCTGACCGGATTCGATGGCCGCTGCGACGGCATCTATTTCACGACTGAACTCGATGCCGGTCCGCCGCCCAATGAAGGAAAGATTCTGCCCGGCTGGCGCCGCAAGCTGCTGGGACTCGAAGAGAAACCGACCGAGAAAAAAGGCTACGACCTCGTGGTCATCGGCGGCGGCTACTCAGGCATGGGCGCAGCGATCAGCGCCTCGCGCATGGGCTGCAAAGTCGCCCTCATTCAGAACCGCCCGGTCCTGGGCGGCAACGGCTCATCCGAAGTGCGCGTCTGGGCGATGGGCCTGATTCGCCGAGGCAACTTCCCGCGCATCGGCGAGATCGTCGAAGAGTTCGCGGACAAGGCGACCAAAAGCCCCGGCCGGGAAGAGGAATTTGGAGATGAAAAGAAGGAGCAACTCGTCCGCGCGGAAGAGAACATCGATCTCTTCCTGAACCACCACGCCTACCAGGTGGAGATGGACGGCAAGCGGATCGCCGGCGTCTACGCTTTCGATACCGTCACCAGCGAGCACAAGAAATTCATCGGCAAGTACTACGTCGATGGCACGGGTCACGGCACCATCGGCGAACTCGCCGGCGCGGACTACGACGTGTTCGAAGGCGTGAAGATGGGCATGAGCAACATGTGGCGCTGGGATGAATCAGACAAGCCCGTTGCGTTTCCCAAAACGCCCTGGGCCCTCGCACTGGAGATGAAAGATTTCCCTTACCCGCGCGACAATCACGGCCAGTGGTTCTGGGAGAGCGGCTTCAATAAGGATTCGATCAAGGACCTGGAAGCCATTCGCGATTGGAACCTGCGCGCGGTGTACGGCGCGTTCAATGCCATGAAGAACGGCGACGGTGCGGCCAAGCATCCCAATGCCTATCTCTCATGGGTCGCGTTCATCGGCGGCCCGCGCGAGTCGCGTCGCCTCATGGGCGATGTCATCCTGTCGCAGGATGATGTCGTCAGCAAGAAGCAGTACCGCGACGGCTGCGTACCCAGCACCTGGACGATTGACCTGCATTACCCCAAGGAACAGTATGCCCTCAAATTCCCGGAGAATCCGTTCATTTCCAAGGCGGTGCATGATGGAAGAGTCGATCGCACGTATGGCTACCCGGTGCCTTACCGCTGTTTCTACTCGCGCAACATTCCCAACCTGTTCATGGCTGGTCGCTGCATCAGCGTGACGCATGAGGCCCTGGGCACGGTGCGCGTGATGAAGACCTGCGGCATGATGGGCGAGGTCGTGGGCAAGGCCGCGAGCATCTGCGTGAAGGAAGAGTGCGACCCGCGCGATGTGTATGAGAAGCATTGGGATGAAATGGTGAAGCTGCTGGAGCTACCGGGCAAGGCCCGCAGGAAGACCGTGCATCAGTCGATTGATATTCCGGCCAACGTGTCTCCCGCCAGCCCGACCGGCCCGCCGAGCGGACTGGACCCGGCGAAGCTCGAAGGGATTGTGATCGACGATCACGAAGCGCAGCGCACCGGCAGTTGGACCGGCGGCGACGGATTGAAGGGATACGTCGGCAGCCGGTACATGTACGCGGCCGGCGGCAGCGGCGCGAGCATGCGGTTTGGCTTCGCGGTGAAAAAGGCCGGGGAGTATGACATCCGCCTGGCGTATCAGCCGCACGAGAACCGCGCGTCGAACGTGACGGTGATCGTCGAGACGGCCTCGGGCGTGAAGAAGACCATCACGGTGAACATGAAGAAGGAGCCGCCGCTGAAGGATGGTTTCATTTCCCTCGGCAAGTTCAAACTGGGCGAAGGTGAGACGGCCGCGGTCGAGCTGACGACCAAGGGCGCCAACGGCTACGTCCACGCTGATGCCGTGCAAGTGGTGCCCGCCGAATGAACGCCGCGAACTCCGACCCTTCGCCGCGCCGCCTGCGCGGCTGGCTGATGCACGGCCTGCGCGTCAGTCTGTTCATCGCCATCATCTGGCTGGTTCACGATTCGCATCGCTGGTTTGAAGCCCAGCAGGCCGGCCAGTCGCAGGATGCCGTCACCCTTCAGCGCGTGCAGGCATTCTTCCCGGACGCGGCAGCCCTGGCGGATTGGGACCCTTCGCACGGCGGAAGAGCCGTCGTGAACGCCGAGGGCAACCCGATTGGATTCATCATTCTCACCTCGCCGCAGAGCAACACCATCGTCGGCTTCTCCGGACCGAGCACCACCATGATCGCCTTCGGCCAGAACGATCGCATTCTCGGCATGGACATCGTCCGCAGCGGCGACACGGTGGAACACATCAACGATGTCAAAGCGAACCTGCACTTCATGACTTCGCTCCACGGCCTGACGTGGAAGGAAGCACGCCAGCGGCGCGAGGTCGATGCCGTCTCCGGCGCAACGCTCAGCAGCCTGGCCATTCGCGAAGGGATCATCCGGCGACTGGGAGGCGATGCTCCCAAATCAGGACGCTTTCCCAAGCCGATCGCCATCGACGAAGTCCGGCGATTCTTCCCGACCGCCGCAGCACTTTCGCCGAGCGATGAATACGAAGGCCGCCTCGTGGTGATTGATGACGCCGGCCTGACGCTGGGCAGTGTCTTTCGCACCTCGCCCGCGGCGGACAGCACGATCGGCTACCAGGGCCCGACCGACACGCTCGTCGCGCTCGATGGCGATGACAAGGTTGCCGGCATCCTGCTGCGTCACAGTTACGACAATGAACCTTACGTCGGCTACGTGCGGGAGGAGGAGTATTTCCTCACGCTCTTCAACGGCAAGACGCTGAACGAACTGGCCACGCTCGACCTGAATCAGGCGGGCGTCGAAGGCGTGTCGGGCGCGACCATGACCAGTCAGGCCGTGGCTCGCGGGCTGTTTGAGGCGGCCAGGCAGCAGGTCGAATCGAAGCGGGCCGCACAGGTTGGACATGCGAGCGCTCCGCTCTTCGCCTGGCGCATGCGCGACATCGGCACGACGCTGGTCATTGTCTTCGCCCTCATCCTCGCCTTCACGCCGCTGCGAAAGTCGCCGCGACTGCGCCTCGGGTTTCAGGTGATCCTCATTGTGTACCTGGGGTTCATCAACGGCGACATGGTGTCGCAGTCGCTGCTCGTAGGCTGGTCGCAGGCGGGCATGCCCTGGCGGTTCGCCCCGGGGATGATCCTGCTCGTCGCAGCCGCGCTGCTCGTGCCGATCACGACCAAGCGACAGGTGTACTGTCATCACCTTTGCCCGCACGGCGCGTTACAGGAACTATTGAAGAACCGGTTGCCCTGGCAGTTGAAGCTCTCGCATCGGGCAACCCGGGTGCTGGCCATGCTGCCGGCGATGCTCCTGCTGTGGGTCGTCATCGTCGCCGTCACACATCTGCCCGCCAGCCTGGTCGGGATCGAACCGTTTGACGCCTACATCCTCTCGATCGCCGGTTGGGCGACGATCACCGTCGCCATCGTCGGCCTGATCGCATCGCTCTTCGTTCCGATGGCGTACTGCCGGTTCGGCTGCCCCACCGGCGCGTTGCTCAACTTCCTGCGCCGCAGCGGTGCCAGCGATCGCATCTCGCGTCGCGATCTGGTTGCGGCCTTCGCCGTCCTTCTGGCCGTGTGTCTGCGATTCATCTGACACGCGGCCCATCACATCGATCGCCTCACCTGAATCCTTCACACAGGTGCTCAGATGAAAGCTCGAACCTGGCAGAGCGAATTGAAGTCCACATTATCGGAGCCGCCTTGCCGGGGTCGGGAGCACGAGCGGTTGCCGAGTTCAACCTGTGTCGCTCATTCTGCGCGTAACGATGTTAACTGTCGTTCCGATTGTGCCGATTGTGTCATCATTGGCGGCTTTGCGGATCGTGATCTGTTACTGGCTACTTCCTTCACCGGCCTGAATTGGCCGCTTCGGGCCACGCCAGAGATGAATGTTCATAGACGCGAAAGTCGAAGTGTCGGCACTGGAAAGACAGGGAGGGGTCCCATGCGCGAAGATCGTGAAGGTATTACAGACATTGCGGGGTTCGTCGATGTACTCATTCGACACATCTGGTGGTTCGTCCTGCCGGTGCTCGTCGGAATGGTCGTGGTGGTCTCTGTCGGTATGCGATTGCCCTCCAAATACAAGGGGGGCGCGGTGGTGGATCTGAAGACCAACGCGGTGCTGACCAAGATGATGCGGGAATCGCTGGTGCCGGATTACGAGGTGCGCAAGGACTCGATCTCGGACTCCGTCATCAGCGAGGCGGCCCTGGACCGGGTGATGGCTGATCTTCAGGTCAACCTTCCGGAAATCGATCCGACCGGAAAGATCGACCTGAACGCCCTTCGCGACAACCTCAAGCACAAAGTCATCGTCACCCATCGGATGATCGACTCCAATCACGATCGCATCGAGATCAACCTCACGCACGAGAACCCTCAACTGGTCCGGCAGGTGGTGAACCTTCTCGCGCAGTCGTTCATCGACGACGCCAGGATGGAGATCGACGACGAGATCAAGCGATCGCAGACCTTCTTCGAGGACGAACTGGCCACGAGCCGAATCGCCTTTGAAAATCTGGATAACGAGCGCCTCGCCTTTGAAGAGAAACACGCGGATGTGCTGAACGTCAATTCCCCGACGCTCCAGGGCATGATCGCTTCAACCGTGGAGCGCAGCAAGAGCCAGGATTCCCGCCTTCGCGCCGCCCTGCACCGGGTGCAGGAACTTCAAGCCGGCCTGGCGACGACGCCTGACACCATCACCATCAAGACGGACTTGAACGACCCCAAGCTGACGGCTGTGGACGATGATCTTCGTTCCCTGCGAAACCTGCTGGCGAAATCACTGGGCGAGCTTCAGATGCGCGAGAAGCATCCGGACGTCGTCGCCCTGCGCAGGGCCATCGCCGCGGCCGAAGCGGCGCGTGAGGCCATCCTGGTAAGCCTGAAAACCGAAACGCTCGTGCCCAACGCGGAAAAGCCGCGCCTGGCGGCGGCGCTGGCGGAGGCGATCGCGCACTGGAATGCCTTGAAAGATGAAGAGCCGAAGTTCGACGGTCAGATCGAGGATCTGAATCGCCGCATCGCGGCGATCGTGCCGTTACGGACCGAGCAGCGCGACCTTGCCGGCAAAGTGGAGGCGGCCCGCAGACAGATGGAGTTCTGGGAAGAGAACGATCGCCGCACGCGGCTCATGATGGTCACGGAGTACGCCAACGCGGGCATCCAGCTCGAACTCTCCCGGCCCTGTCCCGCAGTGCTTGCTCCGATGACCACCGGCATGCTGCCGCTGTTCGCCGCGGCGATGATCATCAGCACCCTCCTGGGGGCGCTGGGCCTGCGCGTGGGCATGGTGATCTCCAGCCGCGCCGAAGCCCGGGCACTTGCCGCGTTCGAAGCGGAAAAGCCGCATGAGGCCCAGCCAGTCGAAGCACCCGCCGAGTCGCCGGAGCAAGCTCCGCCGGTACCGCCCGCACCGCCCGTCCATCGCTGGCGACCCGTGGCGGCCTCGGTTGCCGCCGCCATCGGCGTCTGTCTGCTCGCCACGTTGTGGATGCTCTACAGCGGACGCATTCCAGCCTCCGCGGACGCGAAGACCCGCAAACCGCCGGGACAGGTGGAGCCGGCCACGACGCCGGAAACACCGGAAACACCGGGCGCTCCGAGCGTCCCCAACGCACCTGCTGCTCCGGGCGCATCGGAAACACCCGACGCGACCGGCACAACTGACGAAGCGAACGATCTTTCCACTTTGCCCGAAACGAAGGTTGATGTGCCCGGCGCGACCGACGCGGACGCCACCAAAGACTGACTGATGGTTGGATTCGTTCCCCTCGCTGCCGGGACGAGCCAAGAGATGAAACCGCCCCTTCAACCGGCCAGCGATTCGATCAACTCACATGTGGCTTCGAGCGGGCCTGACTCCAGACTGTAGCACTGCGCATCGCGAACGATGCGCGACAGGATCGGCACCGTGTCCAGCCCGACGACATTTCGATTCAGGGCCTGGCTGGCGAGCGCCATCATGGCCCTGGCGGGCTTCACCGCTGAAGTGCGCGGCGACGCATTGCCGGTGTAGGAAGGAAAGAAAATGTAGTTGATCGCCGTCGCCGCTCCCGCCTTTGGCAGACTCCTACGCGGAGGATTCACATAAGCCACCCGGCCCTTGAGAGCCTTGACGTAGCATCGGCCGCCGACCAACGGAAGGCCCATGCGTCCCACAAGATCAAACGAACCAGCCTTGATGCACAGTGCCTTGGGAAAGGCATGCAGCCGGTGGGTCTGGCGATGGATCAGCGCGAACTCATCGCAGAGATAGGTCCATCCGCGCGACAGGAGCGCAGCCGCGAGAGTGGATTTCCCCGCACCTGACATGCCGCAGAAGATGAAGCCCTTTCCGCGCCGGACCAGGGAGGCGGCGTGAAGCTGGAGGAAGCGCGACGCGCGGGCAATGAGCCGGTAGTTAATGCCCCATTCGAGATAAGGCAGCAACTCGCGGCGTGAGCGAACCGTCTTGATTGCCACGCCGTCGCCCGAGATCTCATAGGTGCGCCTGCCGAAAGCCGTGCGCCGACCTTGCCGCACTTCCATCCGTATCACGGTTGAATCATCCGTGGGAGCAGCGCTCGCCGGATCGATCGGTGCATAGAGCCATGCAAACTCCTCCAGCACATCCGGCAGATCGCTGCGCAGCGCCAGGCGTACTTCGCCGATTCTGTAATGCGAGTATCCCTCTCGGTCAGGAGCACCGGGGAGCTGTGCAACATCGCCTGATGCATCGATGCCGGCGTCGGCACCTGCTTCAGGTTCGTTCAGCGTCATCGTGCCCGATCGTTTCATACCGCCTCTTTCGACTGGAACAGATTCGACGCGGCAAAGATGGCGATCAGTTGATCCACATCATCCTGAGCCGTATCGATGTCGATTGCGAACTGCCGGGTGAGACGTCTGGCCATGTCGCGGGTCATGGTGCTGCCGTCGCACCAGTGCCAGACGAGGGCGGCTGTGCCGTTGAGATGATGCGTCGCGCCGCTGCGCGGATCGCTGACGATCCGGTCGTCGCCGACGTTCTCGATGATGACATCCTCGCGCCTGTGCGGAGCGAGAATACGGGCATTTCGACTGGTCCAGTGAGCAGCAGGCATGGTTTAAGCGACCGCCTTTCGGGGGTTGTCGATCGGCGCCAGCGGCAGCGCGATCTGGTGCCGACCGCGCCGGGCGACGGCTTTCCAGAAGCGGGCTGTGCGGCAGACCGCCGGGATGAGCCGACCGTCGAAGTACATCGTCGGCGTGCCCGTCACGCCGATCGCATCCGCCAGTTCGACATCAGCTCGCACCACGTCGAGAACCGCGGGCGCTTTCATGGTGGTGATCAACTGATCCGCATCGAGGCCCGCCTGCGCCGCCAGTTGTCGATACGTTGCCGGGCCGAGTTTGCGGCTGTGCAGAAAGAGCAGATCGTGCATGCGATCAAACGCAGCGGTGCCGCCGAGCAATCGCGCCGCCTCCGCGGCGCAGGCCGCGTCACAGGCGTTGGGGTGGGGATCGTGATCGACCTTGTCGTTGCAGGTCGTGCAGAGCGGGTAGTGGCGGACTTCGACGTGAAGCTTTCCATTGAAGGCGTGCTCCGCATGATCGCGCAGCTCGCGGGCGGTGCAGAAGCAGCCGGGACATTCAAAGTCCGTGAACACGACCACGCGCGGGCCATCGCCCGTGAAGCCCTCGCGCGAGGGGATCGCAACCTTCGGCTGGGCCATCCACTCACGCATCAGGAACGCTTCATCGTTCTGGAGCGAATCGACCATGCTCTTGAACGGCTGGAGTCGCGTGAGATGATCGCGCGTCACGAGGTGAGCGCGGCGGTACAGAAAAAGCCCGAGGATCGCGACGGTCGCGACTGCGATCGCTCGCAACACAGGAACAAGCGAAGGATTGGCTGCCGCGGGAGAGAGAACGGAAGTCACTTCGACGAACCAGAAGAACATGACGCTCGTCAGCAGCACGTTGACCGCGTGCGTCAGCGCACACCCGCCGCACCACGGCGCGCGCCCCGATGCCATCACGGCGATCAGCCCGATCGACGCCAGCGAGGCCAGCACCGCCATACCGACGAAAGCTCCATGCCAGCCGATGGCGACGTCGCCCGGCCTACCCGCCATGACCATCCACACGGCGACGATCGCAAACCACGCCAGGCCGACAAAGGCGACGGGCAATCGCTTGATGATCCAGGTGATCGTCAGATCACGATGCGGACGCGGCAAGGGAATCGGCACCTGCGACCAGGCGCTGGGTGTGGACTGATCGCATCCTTTCCCGCTGCCCAGCGACGCCGCCCGGCACAGCTTCGCAAACAGGCTGGTGTCTTCATCGGCAGAAGATTGCCAGATGTTGTCGTGACGCTTCAGGAGCTGGGCGCTCAACCACGCGCCTGCGCCGCTGAGCAGGAGAACCAATACCGTCAGGAAGATGTGAAGCGTTTCGTTGAGCATTTTCAACACAGAATCGAACGATCAACGGCTACATGCCATCGCACTTGCTCGCCACGCACATGCCCATTCCGCAGCAGTCCGCATCGCCGGTACAGGCAAAATTCAGAGCGCCGCAGCACTTGCTCATGTCGCAATTCATATTCGCGCAGCAGGTGGTGGCATCTACACACGGTGCATCCACGCTGCCGCAGGACGGCCCGCCGCTCGCTGCAAAGATGGAGGTCGGCGCCGCCAGCGTCGCGACAGCCGGCACGAGGTACGCCGCCTTTGTCAGCCCGTGGCGGACGAAGCCGCGACGCGTGCTGCGAGGGTCAGGCCCGGCCTGTTCCTCGTTGTTTGCGTCCCGTGGCGGTCCCGGCTGCACCGGCTCCTGCTTGCCCTGTTCACTGCTCATGCCGCCTCCTTCTCGATGCTGTCCAGTCTCAGTTTTGCGTTGCTTTCGATCGGAGCTTCGATGGGCGCGGCATCCTGTCGCCGACAGTCGCACGCATCCGGGCCGTAGTCGATGAGCAACTCAGCTCCCGCGCGGATCGGCCTCAGCGCCAGCAGCCGAAACTGGTCAAACCGGGCGTTGGGGCGACACGAGTGATTCAGGAACCGCAATCGGCCCGTGATTTCGTAGTGAGCGGTCCGGCCTTTCTTATCGTTCATCGTGGTCACGTAGGTGCCACAACGACCGACCTTGCGCCCGTGGAACCTGGCGATGAGTTCCCCTTCTTTGAGATCGCGCGTGGCGAAGACGCCGGTGCCATGCACGCCGCTGGGCCGCAGCTCGACCTTCTGAAACCGCGTCCACAATCGCTTCACGCGTCCCAACACGGGCCAGAGGCATCGCACCAGGTAAGCGATTGGCAGCCAGCCTGGATGGCGGCCGGCGTACCACTCGGTCATGTGAGCCTTGCCCGGCAGCATCACCGCGCGCAGGTAGCCGAGCGTGAACCGCAGGCCGGGCGTGGTGAGCACGTTCACGAAGGTGTGCATTGCCAGATGGGCGTTGTCGCGCGGGGCATGCCACAGAGCGAGGCGATCGCGCCAGTTCACGCGCACTTTTTTCAGCCGATCAATCACGCCGTCCGGACAGAACGAACCAAGCTCCGCCTCCGCGCGGCGCAAGCCGGCCAGCACAGGCAAGGACAAACGCCACGCCGCGGCCGTGTCGATCAGGGCGTCCCAATCAATCACCTCGCGTCGGGTCTGGGCCCACCGGCGAATATCCTCCAGCCAGCGCGTCTGGCCGTTGCCGTGAATGGATGAGTGCGCCGCCAGGTGAATCAGCATGTCAGTCGGACTCGGCAGAAACACTTCCGCCCTGCCGAGTTTCACCGGCTCAGCCCGCGCCCACAGGGCATCATCCGGCACGAACCGCGAGTAACGCAGCGGCCTGAAGGGGCGCACGTGCAGGTCGATCGTCACGGGCTGAATCTGCCCGCCGCGGTATTCGATTTCGTAGTAATACTGCGGGAAGAAATCCTCACGCACCAGCACCTGACTGCGCAGGCAACCGGCGCGCTCCAGGAGCGCGTGGGCCTGATCGAGATGCTCGGGATGAATGAGCAGATCAAGGTCCGACATCGGCCGCTCATCCGGCCGCTCGTACAGAGTCTGATTCAGTGCAGCCCCTTTGAGCGCCATGACCGCAATGCCTGCCTCGTTGAATCGCCGGACGATGCGCTCGAGCAGGTGCATCATCCAGATGTTGCGGGCCGCGGTGGTCATCGCCCTGGCGCTGCCTACGTCGATCCGCGTCGGCCTTGTGACAGGGCGATTGAGCGCAGTAACAAGGCCTGCCCCGGTGCGCGCGAAGCCGATCGAAGGCATACGGTCAGCCACGCCCGGCGTTCGTCCGGCAACACTCATCAGACTTGACAACGGTACTTGAGGCAAGCTCGATCCTCAGTGGTTGGATGCGGCCACGGGCCACAATGTTCGTTCCGCCAGCCTCCGCCACACCAGGCATTCGCGCGACGACTCTGATGCAATCGCATGTGCGCAGAACCCACTCCAGCTATCGAACATCGGAGCGGACTGGTTTAGCTGTAACGATTGTGTCGGTTATGACGGGCGACCGGGGCGATGAAATGAAGACGGGCCAAAGGGCGACCGACCTATCGGACTGTGTTCCGCAAACGAGCACAGGGGGATCGCAGCAGGCGCGTGTCACATGAGACGGAATCTTGTCACCGTGAGCCTCTCCGTCGAATGGATTATCGGAATCAGCGGACCACAAAAGGAAAACGACCGGCACCCTGCGGCACCGGTCGCGATGGTTGTGATGCCATTCAGGCGGCTGTTCCACCCTGAAAGTGTGATGGAACGGCAAAGCCATCCCCACCCCATGGCCGCTCAGCTTTCAGTTCGCCTTCACCCGCACCAGCTTCATGATGCGGCCGGACACGTTCCAGTCCTGCACGTACAGGTTGCCGTCCTTGTCCCAGTACGAACCGTGCGTGCCCGCGAAGGCGCCTTCGACCCACTGAGCCTGCGGGATGTTGAAGTTGCCGCCCTTCTTCGGATCCGGGTTCTCGCCGATGGTCGCGACGATCTTGTTCTTGCCGTCGAGAATCACGAGTCGACCCTTGAGGTCGGGCACGGAAACGTATTCGCCCTGGACGGCGACGGAAGTGGGCATACCCAGGCCGGTGATGACTTCGCCGATGAACTGGCCGTCGAGACTGTAGTGCAGCAGGCGACCGTTGGGCTGATGATTGCGGTCGCAGATGAGCAGGCGGTTCGGCTCATAGCGCGTGTCCAGCGTCATGCCGTGCGCGGTGTTGAACTGCTTCATGCCGTTGCCTTTCTCGCCGAAGTGGGAAAGGTACTTGCCGGTCTTGTCGAACTTGAAGATGTGGTTAGTCGCGTAGCCGTTGGAAAGAAAAATATCGCCGTTGGCGGCAACGGTGATGGCGGTGGGACTGAACGGGAATGCGCCGCCTTCGGGCGTGAGGCCCGATTCCTTCGGATAGGGCAGATGCAGGACGATCTTGCCGTCAGCGGCGTTGAACTTGATGCCTTCTTTGTCGTTGTTGCGTGCGCCGTAGATGAACTCGCCGCCTTCTTCCGCGCGGATTTCCATGTCGTGGATGTTCGAGTATTCCTTTCCGAGGAAGGAGCGGATCACTTTGCCGTCCGAGGAAAAGACCACGACGCCTTTCTGGGCACTGGTATAGATGTTGCCTTCCTTGTCGATGACGACACCGCCGTGCGTCGCCCCGAGCGCGGACTTCCCATCTGGAAGAAGGCCCCAGCCTGGAACGGTTTCAAAAGTCATCACGCCGCTGCCTGTGCGAACGGGCTTCGTTTCATCCGCCGCGAACACCGGCCATATCATGCTGAACGCGATCACGACTGCGAGGCAATGGATTCGGCAATACATAAATGAAACTCCTTGGTTCGTCGCTCGAGGTTGTTGAATGATCAATCCTTCATCCGGCTCTGTGGCCGACTGCCCGCGAACAATTGCGATGGCAACGATTCGCAGTTTACCCATTACCTGCCGCGATGCGAAGAGGATTCTCGCATCGCTGAATCCCAATCATCGCATCAATCCTTGTACTCTTCGCGTTGATCGCCCTTGCCGGGGGGCGGTGGAGGCGTGACGCCCTGGGCGATCATGACCTTCCTGATCGCGTCGACCGTCTCGAACGAAGGCTTGAAATTGCCCGGACGATAACCCTCGGCAATCGACAACGGCGTCCTGTCCTGCCTGGTCTTCTTCGACCATATCCTGATATCCGCGCCGCGCTCCGTCAGGAGCTGAACGACCTTGGGCAGGCTCTTGTAGGCCGCGCCGTGCATCGCGGTCTCGCCGTTCTTGTCGATCGCGTTCACATCCGCGCCGAGCTTGAGCAGAAACGCGACGGCTTCCAGATGTTCATCCGCGGACGCGGGGCCGTCACCTTCGGGTGCCTCGGCGATGCCCGCGGCCAACAGCAAGGCAGGCTGGTCAAGCCCGTTCTTCTGCTTCGGATCAGCGCGCAGTTCCAACAGCACTTTCATGTAAGGGACATCGGCAGTGCTGGCGGCACAGAGGAACGGCGTGGTGTCCTTCACCGATATCCGCAGTCGCCCGCCGCCGTTGGCTTTCTTGCGATAATTCACATCCGCGCCGTGCTCGACGAGTTTGCGGACGAAGTCGAGACTCGTGAGCTTGCCCGACCCGCGCGGCGGCGGCGTACCGGTTTCGTTGTCACCGCGCTCGGGCTTGCGAATCCACGACATCGCATGAAGCGGCGCGAACCCGGTGCGATCATCATTCGGATCCGCGCCCGCTTTCAACAATACCTCAGCGAGTTCGAAGTGCCCGTTCTCCATCGCCAGGAGAAGGGGGCTGGTATTCGCAATAGGCTTGTCCCGGCCACCGCGGGCTTCTGTCATCGCTTCGGTCACGTCAACGCCGGTCGAGAGCAACCGCTTCGTGACTTCAATGTGTCCATTGCGGACAGCGAAAGAGAGCGGCGTGAAACCGGACTTGAGTGCGGACTTGTAGTCAGCTTTGGCGCGGATCAGGGCATCGACGACCTCGGCGTGACCTTCCGCCGCGGCCCACATCAAAGCGGTCTGCCCGTGCTGCTCCTTCGCGTGGACATCCGCGCCCTTGTCGAGCAATGCCTTAACCGCTTCGATCTTTCCGGTGCGCGATGCGGTCATCAGTGCGGTTTCGCCGCCCTTGAGCGCCGTGTTCGCATCGGCCCCCTTGTCGAGCAGAAGTTTCACCATCGCACCGTTGCCGTTGCGGCAGGCGAGCGACAGGGCCGTGACGCCGTAACGATTCGCCGTCTTGACGTTCGCACCGGCGCGAATGAGTGCTTGTGCGGTCGCAAAGTCATCGTGATAGGCCGCCCATAGCAGAGCGGTCATGCCATCCGCCTGCGCAACGTCGATTGCCGCGCCCTGTTTCAGCAGCAGCGTCAGGTTGGCCGCATCGCGTTGCTCGGCCGCGTCCGCCAGCGGCGCGGGTGCCTTCGAGTCAGCCGACGCTGCGAAGGTGATCGCACAGAGGAGGCATGACAGGAGCAGCGGGTTGGTGTGTGTGGCTTGAAACATCGCGATGGGTCAAAGCCGGGCGGGCTCGAACAGATCAGCCGCCACGCCGGTGGAGTCTGCGAACTGCTCGAGGTCCACGCCGACGCGATCGAGCAGAGACAGATGCACATTCGCCAGCGGCGTGACGTTCTTGTAGCGGATGTGTTTGCCGCCCTTCATGCCCGTGGCCGAACCGCCCGCGACGATCGTGGGGAGATTGGTGTGGTCGTGCTTGTTGGGATTGCCCATGCCGCTGCCGTAGAGGCAGAGCGTGTGATCCAGCAGCGTGCCGTCGCCTTCGGGTGTTTCCTTGAGCTTCTTCAGGTAGCCGGCAAAGAGTGACACATGAAACTGATTGATCTTCGCCATGCGGGCGACCTTTTCGGAATCGTTACCGTGATGGGATAGCGGATGATGCGAGTCGGGCACGCCGATCTCAGGGTAGCTGCGATTGGAA
>JBBDXA010000216.1:0-14815 GCA_040902585.1 Phycisphaeraceae bacterium | reverse complement strand
ATGGAAGACATGGTCTGGGCGCTGGTGAATTCGCCGGAGTTTGTGTTTGTGCCGTAGCGAGCCGGGGAGCCGGGGGATATTCGCCCCGGCGAGAGACTGCCCATGATCACCTATGAAGACAAGTTGAACCGCGATATCTCGTGGGCTTTGAACGAGGGTGGCTTGCATTTTGAACGCGACAGCCTGGTGCATCAGACCCTTCGTCGCATCGCCAAACGGCTCGACGAGCTGGGAATCGCCTACGCGCTGGTCGGCGGCATGGCGATGTTCTTCCACGGCTATCGCCGCTTCACCGAAGATGTCGATCTGCTTGTGACGCGCGAGGGCCTGACGAAGCTGCACGAGGAACTGGATGGTCGCGGATACGTGCCGCCGTTTGAAGGAAGCAAGAATCTGCGCGATACGGAAACAGGCGTGCGCATCGAGTTTCTGATCGCGGGACATTACCCGGGCGATGGCAAGCCGAAGGCGGTCGCATTTCCTGATCCTTCCGACAGTGTCGAATTGGAAGGCATTCAATGCGTAGGCCTTGCGCGCTTGATTGAGTTGAAGCTTGCATCGGGCACCGCCGCGTGGCGGCGACGCGACTTATCAGATGTTCAGGATTTGATTCGCACGTTGAAGTTGCCGTTAGAGTTCGCAGGTCAAGTCGACTTGACTCTGCGGGAATCATTCATTCAGTTGTGGCACGAAACCCATGAAGCTCCATCCGGCGAAATATGAAAAAGTGAGTCAATCAACGATGAACTACCCCACCAAAGCCACTCGACGCCAGTTCCTCGGCACCGCCGGTGCCGCGGCCTCGGCTGCGTATCTCGCCTCCGCGCCGGCCCTCGCCGCGCCCAAGCATGCCGTGCCCAAGGGCAAGGCCGAGCACTGCATTGTTCTCTGGCTCGGCGGCGGGCCTGCGCAGATTGATACGTTCGACCCGAAGCAGCGCGGCGACGCCAAGAAGCGCGTGCCGGGGTCCTATTACGATTCGATCGACACGACCGTCAAAGGCATCAAGGTGTGCGAACACCTGAGCCGAACGGCGAAGGTGATGGATCGCGTCGCGCTGCTGCGGACGGTGAACCATGATGTGATCGATGAGCACGCCGCGGCTGTCAACCGCATGCACACCGGCCGACTCACCAGCGGCACCATCGTGTACCCGAGCCTCGGTTCGATCGTCTCTCACCAGCGCGGCCCGGGCGGTGATAACGTGCCCGCCTACGTCGTGATGGGCTACCCCAATCTGACGCGCGGCCCCGGCTTCCTCGGCGCTAAACACAGCTACATCTACCTGCTCGAAACCGACTCCGGTCCCGCGGGCCTTCAGCCGCCGCCGAACGTTGACTCGGCGCGACAGGCTCGCCGCGATGCCCTGCTGGCGAAGCTCCAGAACGATTACACGAAGAAGCACAAAGGCGAAGAGCGCATCGAAGACTACGCGGCTGTGGTCGAGAGTGCGGGCAAGCTGGCCGGGCCTGACTTCATGTCGGCGTTCAAGCTCGACGAAGAGAGCAAATCGCTGCGCGAATCCTACGGCGAAGAGTTCGGCCAGCGCTGCCTGCTGTCGCGCAGGCTCATCCAGCGCGGCGTGCGGTTCATCGAAGTCGCCCACAATCTTAACTTCGTCAACGGCACCGGCTGGGACACGCACAACGACGGCCAGCTCAAGCAGCACGTTCTCATCGACGAACTCGATCGCGCCTTCAGCACGCTCATCACTGATCTGGAATCGCACAAGCTGCTGGACAAGACGCTCATCGTGATCGCCGGCGAGTTCGGCAGGCCCGCGGGCTTCGATGCCGGCGGCGGGCGCGGGCATCAGTCCACGGCTTTCTCCTGCGTGCTGGCGGGCGGCGGCCTGAAACTCGGGCAGGCCATCGGTGAGACGGACGACATGGCCAAGTCGATCGTCAAGCGGCCCATCTCCGTGCCGGACTTCTTCGCGACCATCCACGCGACGCTGGGCATCGATCCCGGCAAGAATCTGTTCGCGGGCGACCGGCCGGTGCCTATCACCGATGGGGGCGAAGCGGTGGGTGAACTGTTCGGTTGAGGCGCTCGTTCAACTGTGCCTGCTGACCTCAGCACCGACGATGATCAGTGCGACCCCGATGACGAAGGAAATGACCCCGACAGTGAGACACCCCTTGCGGTGCTCGCCGCTCATGGTGGCTGAAACAAAGGCAAGGCTCACGAAGAACAAGCCTGTCGATGCAAATGGTGCTCCGTTTCCCTCGATGGTCATGGAACTGTGCTTGGAAGGAACGGTAACCCTGCCGTTGATGAGGCCCACGAACCCATAACAGGCGAACACGATCGCCACACAGGTGAGTAACCCCTGTGTCAGGCAACCCGGTTCGAAGTCCTCGCGGAAGGCGTTCGATTCATTTTGCATGTCTGTCCCACATTCCGATCGCTGGTCAGATACAGATTAACACGCTGCGGCGGCCTGAGGCAGCTCTCCACACTTTGTTGCATCTCGCTGTCGACACGACTAAACTCCGCACCAACCCAGGCATGGAGGCGTCGGTGCGTTTTCAGCTTATCGATCGTGTCATCGAGCAGTCGGCCGAGCGCGTTCTTGCCGTGAAGAATGTGACCGCGGCTGAGGAATACCTGGCTGACCACTTCCCGACGTTTCCGGTCCTGCCCGGCGTAATGATGCTCGAAACCCTCGTGCAGGCTGGGCGCCTGCTGGTTGAAGGTCGCGATGCATACATCGCCGATCGGCCGCTCGTCCTGACCGAGGTCCGCAATGTGCGCTACGGCAACATGGTCCGTCCGGGACAGACGCTGACCGTTGAAGTAACCCTGCGCGGCCCCGCAACAGCCGGCGTGTACGGCGGGCCGCAATGGGATTTACAGGGCATCGGCAAAGTGAATGATCAGGTCGCGGTGCAGGGCCGATTCACCCTCGCCCCGCTGTGAACGGATTCGCAAACGACAACGAACTGGAGATGATTCATGGCAATGACGCAGGATGAAGTGTTCGGCAAGGTGCAGGGCGTGCTCGTCGATGCGCTGGGCGTGGATGATGAGGATGTCACCCCGCAGGCCAAACTGGTGCGCGATCTGGGAGCCGAGTCGATCGACTTTCTCGACATCGTCTTCCGCTTGGAGAAGGCGTTCAGCATCAAGATCGACCAGAAGGAAATGTTTCCCGAGAACGTCCTTCAGGATCCGTCCTACGTGAAGGAAGGTCTGGTGACCGACGATGGCATGAAGGTTCTGAGCGAGCGGTTGCCGCACGTGAATCTTGCGGAGTTCGACAAGAGCCGCGTGGTCGAGGAGTTCTCGAATGTGTTCACGGTCGAAGCGATCGTGAAATTCGTGCAGATCAAATTGAAGTAACCGCACCGGCTGAACATTCCCATGCGCTGGATCTGGATCGACCGCATCATCGAACTTGAGAAGGGCGTGCGGTGCGTGGCGATCAAGAACGTCTCCGCGGCCGAGGATGTGCTGCACGATCACTTCGCCGCCACCGATGCTCGCCCCGCGATGCCGGTGCTGCCCAACACGCTTATCATCGAAGGCATGGCCCAGACGGCGGGCATCCTTGTCGGGCATGCGAATGATTTCAAAGAGAAGGTGATCCTCGCCAAGATCGGCAAGGCCGCGTTCACGGCCGCCGCCCGTCCGGGCTTCACCCTTCGCTACACGGCAAGCATCGAGCGCATCGACGCAAGCGGCGCTTCCACCAGCGGCACTGTCGAACTGATCGATTCAGCCACCGGGCAGGCATCGCCGCTGGCAAGCATCGAGCTGCTGTTCAGCCACCTCGATCAGAACCGCGCGGGCCTGGAATTCCCCGAGCACAATTTCGTGTTCACCGGGCAGTTCATGGAGCTGCTCGAGCGGAGTGGGTTTGGAGGAAGGAACGAAGGGACATAGGGACGGAGGCACGAAGGGAGGGGATTTCATACCTCACGCGCGCGTGTCTTAATTCCTTCCCCACTTCGTTCCTTCGTCCCTCCGTCCCTTCGTTCCTTCCTCTACAATTCCCGCATGAGTACGGAGCGGATTAACCGGTTGTTGCGGCTGGTCACGATTCTACACGCGGGCACTGCCGGTACGCCGGATGATCTTGCCGCGCAGGTCGGCGTCAGCCGGCGCACGGTCTTCCGCGATCTCACCATGCTGAAAGAGGCGGGCATTCCGCACTACTTCGCCCAGGGCCAGGGCTACCGCATCGGGCGATCGGCCTTCCTTCCCGCGATCAACCTGACCGTGGTCGAGACGCTGGGCCTGCTCGTGCTCGGCAAGACCGCCGCGGCCCAGCGGCGCAGGCCGATGATGACGCCCGCGCTCTCGGCGATCAACAAGCTCACGCTCACCATCCCCGAGCAGCTTCGCCACGCCTGTGCCGATCTCGTTTCCAGGATCACGATCGATCCCGGTGGACAGGTGCAGTCCGACCGCGAAAGCGAACATTACACGACGCTTCAGACCTGCATCGATGAGGGCCGGTGTTGCCGCATGCGGTACGGCAGTCCGAGCGATCCGCAGCCTTGCGAGATCGTGCTGAATCCTTACGCGCTGCACTTTGCGGCAAGGGCGTGGTACGTGCTGGGCCGATCGAGCGCGCATCGCGAGGTGCGCATCTTCAAACTCACGCGCATCGATTCGCTCCAGATGCTCGAGCGCCGTTTCAAGAAGCCTCAGCGATTCTCCATCGAGAAGAAGATCGGCAAGGCCTGGACGATGATCCCCGAAGGCAAGGTGCATCAGGTCGAGCTGGAGTTCACGCCGCGCGTGGCGAAGAACGTCATCGAAGTGCGCTGGCATTCCACGCAACAGGCAACGATGCGGGATGACGGCAGCCTGCTGCTCAGCTTTGAGGTGGATGGGCTGCGCGAAATTTCCTGGTGGGTCTGCGGCTATGCCGACCAGGTGAAGGTGCGAAAGCCGAAGGAACTGGCGGACCTTGTCGGCCACATGCTTCGCCGCGCGGCGGAGCGGTACGACGAAGTGAAATAGCCGCGGCCATCGAATCACAACCTTCAGCCTGATCGCGTAGAATCGTGCCATGGTCTCCTTGCGTCGCCCGGATCACAGCCCGCGCCTCGAACTCACGCCGCTGATCGACGTGATCTTTCTGCTGCTGACGTTCTTCATCTACAACCTGATCATCGCCGTGCCGATGAAGGAACTGCCGGTGCGGATCGCCTCGGGCACGCAGGGCACAACTGCGGGGGCCGGCGACGTGCGCTGGGTGCGGATCGATAAGCAGGGCAGGCTCTTCTACCGCGAGAAGGGCACGGAGCAGGCGGTGACGGGCGACGAACTCGATGTGTTCTTCGCCTCGCTTTCGA
This sequence comes from Phycisphaeraceae bacterium, assembly GCA_040902585.1. Classification (GTDB taxonomy): domain Bacteria; phylum Planctomycetota; class Phycisphaerae; order Phycisphaerales; family Phycisphaeraceae; genus JBBDXA01. Next base: position 9,506 of record JBBDXA010000216.1, on the reverse strand, counting down.
AGGACCCGACTGAGCCTACGCTCTTTCTTCAGATCGATGCCCGAGGCGATATCGATCGCGCCCCGCTGGTGGTGAACCTGTTCGAACGCATCCGCAAAGCGGGTCTGAAAAACGTGACCTTTGTCGGGCAGTCGGGGCAGGAAATCCCCAGGGATGACGCCAAGAATAGATGACCGCCATGGTTGAACGCGAAACTATTCTGCCTTTGTCGATCGGAGCCGTGCTGGCGCTGGCGGCGCACGTGGTGCTGCTGCCGGCGATGGCGGATTCGCTGCGCGAGGGAACGCCTCGCGCGGAGAAGGCGTTGCCGGATCTGGCGATCGACAGCTTCGAGGCGCCAACGCAGATTGAGCCTGGCACGTCATTCACCTTCCGTCTAGCCGTTGCCAACAAGAGGCAAGCCGATGTGCCTGTCGATGCCCACTGGATAGATGGCGTTTATCTTTCAGCGGACGAGGTGCTTTCGACTGATGACATTGAATTATTCTCGTCCGCGCACACAGAGGGTGAGTTTCGGGATTCCGCTTCGACCGATGCGATTGTTCACCGTCATGACGGCAGGGTGACGCTGCCGGGCAATCTCGCCGGAAAGATGTTCCTGATCGCCGCCACGGATGTGAAAAACGAAGTCGCCGAAGCATCGGAAGAAAACAACACACTCGCCGTGCCGATTGAGATCACTTCCGAAGCAGTGCCTGCTTCGCTGCCTGACCTGTTGATCGAAGACGCCAACGCACCGAATGTCGCACGTGTCGGCGAATCGCTCACGATCCAGTTTCGCGCCGCCAATCGCGGCAAGACCGCAGCCGGCTCATCGCAGTGGAACGACGCGGTGCTTCTCTCGCGCGACGAAAAGCCTGATGCGAGCGATGCTCTGATCGCCATCGAACCCGGCCCTGCCGCGGTGCTCACCGGCGAGACATACGATCGCCGCATCACAGGCCCGGTGAAACTGCCGCAAGGCGCAGCCGGCGCCATGTTCCTCCTCGTGATCGCTGACTACGGAAACGCCATCGCCGAGTCCGATGAGGCGAACAACGTCTTCGTTCTGCCCATCACCATAGAAGCCCGCGCTCGCCCGGCTGACGAACCCAAGCAACAGGCAACCGGCCCGCAGGGTCCGCCCGATCTTCAGATACCCGCCGTCAGTGTGCCGCCCCGCGCGATGAACGGCGAAACGCTCAAGGTTGATTTTCTCGTCGCCAATCGCGGCGAAGGGCCGACGAGCGAACCGCTGTGGCGCGATCGTGTTTATCTGTCCGACGATGAGACGATCGACGAACGCGATCTACTTCTCGCGAACGTCGAGCGGCAGGGCTCGCTGCCTGTGGGCGGACACTACCCGGTGCAGATCATCGGCAAGATCGATCTGCCCGAGGACAAGGCCGGCCGCATGTATGTCATCATTCACACCGATGCGCTGGGCGATGTCGCTGAGTCCAACGAAATCAACAACACGCGCATCGTGCCCATCGAGATCGAACAGATCGTGCTGGGCAAGGATGACTCGGATGCGAAGCTGGCGGTGGCGTGGATCGCGCACGATGATTTTGCGAAGCTGATCGCGCCGCAAAGCCAGACGGAGCAGCCGGCGATTCAGGATAAGGTCGATCCGGTGCCGAACGCTTCGACGCCGCGCGATCCCTCGCCGCCTTCGCCGACGGCCCCGCGCCCGCAGCCTGTCACGCAGGCAACGCCCGCACCCGAGACGCCCAACCTCAAGCCCGCGCCGCCCCGGCCTGATCCATCCGAGGACATCGGCAAGCCTGCCCGGCTGGTCGAAGCGCAGTCTCCGCTGAATGAGCCTTCGCCGCGTGCCCTGGAATCACCCAAAGCTGAGGCGCCGGCGACGCTGCCATTGCCTCCGCGTCCGCAGGTGCCCGCCGAAGGCCCGCGCAGCAAGGGCGAGCCGGTAACGCAGCCGCCCGCTGAAACGGCGAAGCCAAAAACGCAAGGCGCGCCAGTCACGCAGGAGCAGGCGACGCTCCCCGAGCCGATCGCACCGGAGGTGAATCCCCAAGCGCTGGCAGCCGCGACGAAGGGCATCGATGTCGAATCGCGCGATCCTGCCAACACGCCGATGCCGACGGAGAAAGTTGATCCCCTGAAGCAGCCGCGCGCCGAAACGCCCGTGCCGGTCCAAGGCAATCCCGCGAAGCTGGTTCCCTCTGAAGCGCCGCCGAGCAGGATCGGCGAGCCGACGAAATCGATTCCCGCAACGACGCCTGATCCCAAGGATGACGGCAAGCTCGCGACGAGCAAACCGCTCGAGGGCGAGGAAGACATGCCCAAACCTTCGCCCGCATCCGAGCAGAAGGGCGAGGCGCGGCCGACCTCCGAGGACAAAGTAACGAAAAAGCCCGTGCCGCCGATGCAGCCCGCCAACCCGACCTCCGCGCCGCGCGCCGAGAGCCGCGTGCCGCCGACGATTCTCGAAGACAAGCAGCTCAGGGTGACCCCCGGCGGCGTGATCGTGCGCGAAGGAATTCAGATCATCGCTTCGACGCCGGACATCACCATCACCTCCTGGCTCGTCTCCGGGCCGACGGTGGTGAACCCGATCGCCAGCATCACCTTCAACCGCGACGGCAAGGTGATCAGCGTCGTGATGATCCGCGAGTCAGGCCACGCCAACATCGACAGCCCGGTGAAGTCCGCCTTCTTCAGCTTCCGCGCCAAGGGCAAGGCTCTCGAAAAAGTGCGCGATACGTTCACGATCGAGATCAAGCTGCTTCTGAAGCCTGAACCGAACGACGAGTGAGGACTCCAACCACGGATGGCACGGATGGCACGGATATGTGAAACAATGGGACTGTCGAATTACCTTCATCCAGATTCTCTTGCGGAGCGTGCCGTAACGCGAGGAGTTCTTGCGGTCGCCGCCACGCTAGCAGCCATCGTCAATTTCAGCTTCATTCACTGGTGCGACCGTGGCGTCAAGTGGATTGAACACTCCGCAATCTTCGTGGGGCCGCTCCTTTGTTTCATTGCAGTGGTTCTGATCCCCAAGTATCGATGGGCATTTGTCGTTGTCGTCCTTATTATGGCCCTTTGGCCGCTGTACCATGAGTTGGTCCACTGGTGAGAAGCGAGGCTCTCGCTTGGTTTCCGACCAGTGCGTTGTTCTCTCTGATTTCCGATCTTCTCCATCCGTGCCCTCCGTGCCATCCGTGGTGAAACTCCTATGCAACGCACCGAACAAGGCCTGGTCATCATCAGTTGTGATTTCTGCGGGACGGACTGGGACGAGGTCATCCCCATGATCGAAGGGCATCGCGGTTCCATCCTCTGCCTGGAGTGTCTGAAGGTGGCGCTGGACGCACTTGTAGATACAGGCGAGAAGAAGCTGGACTGCACCATGTGCCTTCAGCCTGTCGCGGAGGCGAAGCGGCACTGGAAGCCGGCGCGCGATACTGCCGTCACACTTCCGCCCGGCGGCAACGCCCATGCCGTGCTCTGCGAGAGCTGTATGAACCAGGCGGCCGGCACCTATTCGAAGGACCCGGATGTGGACTGGAAACGTCCGAGCCCCGCATCCAGGACTGGCGCGTGATGGATCGCCGCAATCTCCCTGAGCCCGTGGAACTGTTCTGGTCGCGCTGGCGCGAGGCGGCGACAGTGCCTGTCATAGACGCCGCCATCACCGATCTATACAAACGATTAGACGAAGCCGTCGCGGCCCGCAGCCCGACCTGCTGGGTCAGCGGGCGATGCTGCAACTTCGATACATTCAAGAAAGATTTCAAGATGTTCGTCACCGGCCTGGAGATCGCCTGGGTGCTCTCCAAGTTGCCACAAGACAACCCTGCCCTTGCCGACTGGCCGGCCCGGCTCGCCCCCGATGCCGCCTGTCCGTTTCAGGTCCACAAGCTCTGCTCGGTCCACGCCATCCGCCCGCTGGGCTGTCGCGTTTTCTTCTGTCAGGAAGGCACACAGGACTGGCAGCAGGATGTGTATGAGGCGTTCCTTGCCGACCTTCGCCGGCTGCACGAGGAACACAACATCGAATACCGATACATGGAATGGCGCAAAGGGCTGATCAGCGCGACCGATCAGCGTGAAAGCATCGAAAGCATCGGCTGACTGACAGACGGCTCACTGCACTTTGGGCCCGCGATAGCCCGGAAGATCGAGATACAACCCGCGCAGCACTTTGGCGAAAGGGTTCGACTGATCGCTCATGCTCTCGAGCGACTGGTCCCAGTCTTCATAGAAGATGTCGCGCACAGCCGGGAGATTAGACGAGTAAGGCCCGGTCTGGTCGTACGCCTCGCCGCGGTGCTTGAAGCCGTTGACATATTTCCAGTCATTGCCCTGCACCGTGTGCGTTGCGTTGATCGGGCCGTTGAAGGTTTCCAGAATCTTGTTCTTCGAGTCGAATCGGGTGGAGAAGTGCGCGGTTCGACCCCGCGCCAGGTCATCGATCATTTCCTGCGCCAGTTCGCCGGCTTCGGGCAGACGCTGGCCGGCGTAATCCGCCCAGCGCTGCGGTGCTTCGGGGGGAAAATAGCCGCTGCCGCTGTGGCCGATCGAGTCGGATTTGTTGGCGAAGAAGGCGTCGTTGATCTGCGGGTGACCGCGCACGTCATCGGCGCGCGGGCCGGGGCCGTGCCCTGCTTCGCGCCAGGCTTCGTAGCGATCGACCACGTGCGTCCGCTGCACGCGCACCGAGTTGCGCCCGAAGTAGATGATGAACAGCAGGATCAGCATCAGGAACGGCAGCGCCAGCAGCGACTCGGCCATGGCGGTGCCGCGGGTGCGTCGAAGGTGTCGTGGTGTGGTCGTCAACATCGGTGAGTTCCAAGAGCAGGATCGCGTGACTGTTCGAATTACTGGGGATATCCAGAGCTCGAACTGTTCAGGTCAAACAAGCCGCGCAGGCTTTTGAGGTAAGTGGTCAGATTGTCGATGGCCTGGGCGGGGACTTCGGGCGGGGCGTCGGCGGAACCCGATTCAATGATCCGGATCCAGCCGTCGATATCCTCGACCGGCCGAAGCTGCGCCTCCCACATCTGTGTCCACAGATCCCACGAGTGATTGTTAAACACGAGCGCCAGGGCGACGGCCACCTGATTCGGGTAAGGCTTGTTGCCCGCAAACCGGCTGGGCCAGGCCACGGCGCGATCGTCGACCTGGGCGATGGACAGGAAGTTGAGGTACTCCTTCCGTGCCGCTTCGTTGTCGTGTCGCAGTCGCGTGTGATCCAGATCGGTCGGCGCGGGCAGGCCGGAGCGGCTGGAGAAGTTGTGCGGGTTGCGCACTTCGTACTCCGGGCCGATGTTGATGGCGAGAAACGTGAACGTATCGATGCGGTAGACCGGCTGGGAGACGAGATTGCCCTGGGCATCGCGAACGAGGGGGATGCCGATCGTCGGATCGAAGTAGATTTTGTAGTCCCACTCGTCGCGCCACACATAGTTGCCGATCTGCTCGGCGTTCCACGTGCGCGGATCGTTCCAGCCGCGCAGGCGGACGGTGCGCGGCGTGTTGCGGTCATCCTGTCCGGGCGTCACGTAATAGCTGTAGCTGCCGGGCGACATGAAGCCGGCCTGTCCGCGGGCGAACTTGCTCTTCATCTCGATGGCGAGGAACCACGTTTCCTTGACGTCGCTTCGATTGTTCTCGGCGATCTGAACGGCCTTGGGGAAATCGGTTTCAAACACGGGCTCGATGACGAAGCGGGCGCCGTTGCCGGGCCAGAGGTAACCGAGTTTGTAGTTGGTGAAACGGTTCTCCCAGTACATGAATCGACCGTGGGGCAGGTGGTCGTGGGCGAAGTTGCCGACCTTGTCGAGCATCCACCGTGTGAAGGAATAGGTGCCGTAGGCATCGGGATCGCGCGGCCCGGTGGAGACGAACGTGCCGCGACTGCCGCCGCCGCCGCCGCCCGAACCGATGGGCACGCTGCCGCGACCGCCGGGCGGGTTCTGCACGCCGCCGCCGCCGACCCAGTAGCCGGGCTGCTGTCCGCCGATGAGGTAGCGCCAGCCGAAGACGGTGTCGAAGGGGCCGCGGTTGAATTCCTTGTCGTCGATCTTTTCGGGCAGGATGCCGTTAAGGACCGGTCGCTGGAAGTCTTCGAATTCGCCGCGCGTCCAGGGCACGGTCGGGAGCAGGGGCGCCATGAAGGCGACCTTCTCACCATCCATGCGGTCGAGGTTCACATCCGCGCCGCGGTTGAAGTTGTACTGAGCGAGTTCGCCGAGATTCTGGATCGTGGAGATGTTCAGTTCATCCATGCCCTCCATGGCGCGCCAGAGCTGGCCGCGCCCGCCGGGACCGTCGTAGAAGGTCAGCCGGGTCACGTCGTAGGATTGGAAGTAGGCATCCATCGGGCGCAGGACGTTGAGTTCGTCGTTCAGTTCCTGCTTCATGTCTTGGACCTGGTTGGCGACCCAGGGATCGCTGAAGCCCGAGCCGGTGACTTTGCCGAGGGCCTCCAGAAGCATTTCATGTTCGAGGATGGTGAAGCGGGCGGCGTCGGGCATGCCGTCGAGCACGTTGACGAGCGAGATGAGCCGGACCATGTTGACGTTGTTCATGGCGATCGTGTTGAGCGACCGCGCGACCCAGCCGGCCCCGGCGATGGCGCCGGAGTCGGCGGCGTTTTGCAACTGCACGCGCCGTGTACTGGCGCGGCCGAGGTTGAGCACGAACATGACCAGCCCGGCAAGAAGGATGACCGAAAGCAGCGTGAGAATCATCACGATGCCGCGGGAGCGACGGGCGAAGGCGGGGGCTAGCGTCTGGTGGGACATGGGTTGAAATCCCGACGGGGTGTCGATAGCTATTGTCGCGACGAAGTCATACGGGGACAATCGCCGGATCACTGGCTTGCTTCCTTGGCCTTCTTATCAAGGCACTCGGTGATCTTTTTATAAAGCTCTCTTGCTTCGTCTGTTTTCTTTTCTTTCAGTGCGCCGCCGATCCAGCCGTAGGCTTCCTTGCACTTGCCGTTCTCGAAGTCGCGGCGGGCCTTGCTGAAGTTGTCGGTGTATTCGACCTCACTGGCGCGGGCATTGGCTTCGCGCACAAGCTGGTCGCGGATGGCGGCATCGCTGATGGTCTCGGCGATTTCACGGGCCCGGCGGATGGCGAGCTTGGCGTCGCCGTATTCGCCCTTGGCGGCATGCTTCTCGCCCACGGCAAGCTGATCGTAGAAACGCCGACGGGTGGTGACGAGGGTTTTCAAAAGCAGGGCGCGTTCGTTGCCGGGTTCGATGCGGAGGACCGCATCGCAGGCGGCGATGATCTCCTGCTCGTTGCCGCTGGTCCAGGCCAGTTCCATTTTGTCCAGCAGAATCTGGAACTTGGCCTTTTCAATTTCAGCTGCGACTTTGACGGGGTCTGCTTTGAAATCCTCGCCCAGGCGCGTCCAGATGATGATGACCTTCTCGTACTCCTTGCGGGCGTAGGCACCGACCGCCTCGCGTTCCAGGCGATCCATCTCGCCCTTGGAACCGATACGGGCAAGAATGTCCTTCGCCTCGGCCAGCGTCGGGTCTTCATTCAGGGCATCATTGACCAGGCGGATGGTCTCGGAAAAATCGCCGGTGGCCTTTTCCGTTTCGTAGGCCGCCTTGCCCAGGTCGAGCAAAACCTTGCCGCGAATCTTGCGGATACGCGTCGGGAGATCCTGCTTTTCCGCTTCCAGGCGATTCAGCGAAAGGGCCTTGTTGTAGGCCGCGATCGCCTCGGCCCAGCTCATGTTCTGCTCGGCGCTCTTGCCCTGCTGCAGGGTCAGTTCGAATTCCTGGGCCGCGACATAAGCATCGCGGACGACTTCCACCGTGCGGTTCGTCCCGCCCTTTTCCTCCAGCCAGGCATTGAGATGTTCGATGGCTTTCTGTCGATCGACCACGGCCAGATTTCTCGCCACTTCGATGATCGTCTCGGATTCCTTGGCTTCCTTGCGCGCGGTGATCTGGAGGTCCAACTGGTCGGCTGATTCCTTCTCCGCCTCGGACAGCCCCTTGTAGGTATCCGTGGCGCGGAAATCCAGAAGCATGCGCTTGGCACCGAAGAAGTTTTCCTTATTCATCTCCGCGACGATGGCGTTGATCGTGGCGCTGATGCCGCGCAGGCGTTCGGCGTCGCGTTGAAGGGCGTCGACTTCGGAGGCGGCGACCACGTTCGCATCCGCCGCCTTGAAGACCAGTTGCAGCGCCTTGTCGTAATCCTTCATCACGAAGGCGGCATGCGCATCGCAGTAGAGCAGGTGCCCTTCGGCGGCCTGCTTCAGGGTCGACGGACGATCGCCGCTGATGGGCACTTTGATATCGAGCTTCTGCGGGTGATTCTCCAGCAGCTTGCGGAACAGGCCCGCGGACTCGGCGTACTTACGTTCGATGAACGCGCTGGTCGCGACGCGGTAGTCGGCGCGGGCGGCGTCGGCGAGCTTGTCTTCAACCGCCGCCTTTTCCTTGCCGGTCAACACCACATACCCGATACCCACGATGGACCAGAAGATGATCATCCCGGTGACGATCAGGAGCACTTTGTTGCGCTTGGGCAATGCCGCGGTCTTGTCGCCGACGGCAGTCTTGGTGGGCTTGGCGACAGGAGAGGCCACCTGCGGCTTGGCGGTGAGCTGGCGACGCATCGCTTCGATGAGCTGATCCATCGAAGGCACGCGCTGGCCGGCGTCTTTCTCCATCATGCGCTCGACCAGCTCGCTGATGGGCCCAGGCATCGAGGGCACGTACTGCTTGATCGGCGGTGTCTTCACCTTCAGATTGGTATGCCACTTCATCCACCGCAGCGCCTGGTTGCGCTGATCCTTCAGCACGATCTTGAACGCATCCTCAAAGTTCTGCCGGCCCACGAGCATCTCGTACAGAATCAGACCCAGCGAGTACATGTCCGCCCGCGCGTCCGACTGCTGGGCGTTGAGCAGCTCCGGTGACATGTAACGCACCGTGCCGACGGCGGGCGTTTCCTGGTCGGCGATGAGCGAGGCGAGGCCGAAGTCGCAGATCTTCAGGCCACCGTCTTTGGGCAGCAGGATATTGGCGGGCTTCAGGTCGCGGTGAATGACGCCTTGCTTGTGAATCGCCCCGAGGGCCACGGCAGCGGCGGCGGCGATGCCCAAGGCCGTCTTCAGGTCCACCGGTCCCGGGTTCTGCGAGAGCATGTTCTCGAGGCTGGGACCATCGACGTATTCCATGACGATGAACAGGCCGCGCGGGTCTTCGACGAAGTCGATCACCCGGACCAGATTCTTATTCGCCTGGCTGAGTTCCTTCTGAATCGCGGCCTCGCGGCGGAAGCGTTCGCGGAAGGTGTCTTCATCGATCCCGGCATCGAGGACGAGCTGCTTGACGGCGACGGTCTGATCGAGCAGGCGATCGAACGCCTTCCAGACCACGGACAGGCCGCCCGCGCCGATCTGCTCGCCGACTTCGTACTTGTCGAGCTTATCGCCAGGTTGCAGGCCAATGGACGTCAGGTTGGTCGAGTGTGCGGTCATGGGGTAAATCTGGGGTCAGGGGTCCGGGGTCAGGAGG
>JBBDXA010000215.1:0-14959 GCA_040902585.1 Phycisphaeraceae bacterium | reverse complement strand
GGTCGTGGACTACCCCAACGGCGGCGGCCACAACGTCGCCGCGGACTCGGCCGGCCTGCGCCCCTACCTGGGCGTTGACGTCGGTTCGCTCACGCCCGGCTTCAACGTCGTGAACATCGACAACAGCCGGTTCGCCTTCCGCGGCTACATCCTCGTCACCACCGCCATGGACCTCACGCCCGGCGGCGTGATCAACACCATGCTCCGCCTCGACAGCGATGACGACGGCAACATCGTCATCAACGGCGGCCTCGATGCCAACGGCACCACCGGCGCGATCGGCCTGAACCTGGCGCGCAACGTCACTCACGCGATCGAGTTCCCCTCCGCGGGCGTTTACCAGTTCGACCTCCTCTACCAGGAAGGCGGCGGCAACACCGGTGTCACGCTTCGCGCTCAGTTTGCAGACCTCGCCGGCGGCGCGCTGACCGTCGTGCCCGGCTCCTACCTGGCTCCCAACCTTACCGACACCCCGGCCACGGCACCCTTCGCAATCACCGCGATTCCCGGTGCTCCCATCTCCCACGCGGTCGGCGATCAGAACGGCCTGGCGGGACAGTTCTTCAACTCCAGCGGCAGCGTGACTTCCATCCGGACGCTCCTGAACAACAACGCGACGCCGGACCGGACCTTCAGCGTTTCCGTCGTGGACTACCCCAACGGCGGCGGCCACAACACGGCATCGGACGCGAACGGCCTCATCTCCCTGTTGGGGACGGACGGCCCATCCCTGTCACCGTTCGTGGACATCGCGAACGTGGACAACAGCCGGTTCGCCTTCCGCGGCTTCTTCGAAGTCGATGCGGCCATGGACATGGATAATACCCTGGCCGGGGTCCAGGTCATGCTCCGCCTCAGCGCCGATGACGACGCCAACATGGTCTTCAACGGCGGATCTGACGCCGATGGAACCACCGGCATCGTCGGCCTGAATCTGGCGCGAAACGTCGATCACTTCCTCACCTTCTCCGCGCCCGGCGTCTACCAGTTCGACATCCTCTGGCAGGAAACCGGCGGCAGCACGGGCATCACGCTCCTGGGTCAGCTTGCCAACGTAAACAACGGCGTGCAGGCCGTCGTCCCCGGCGAGTTCCTCTTCCAGTCCATCACCATCGTCCCCGAACCGGCCACCGTGACGCTCGGCCTCATGGGCCTTGCCGGCCTGATGATGCGCCGTCGCCGCGCGGCCTGATGCACTGAACGATCCGAAACAAACACCGCCTCGTCCATCCGACGGGGCGGTTTTCATTTGGAGCACCGGCCCGGAAGGGCGGTGCCCGCCGTGCGGCGCAACTGACACGCACCACCCTGCCGGGATGGTGCTTCAGCCTTCGTCTCAATCCACGCGAAAATACTTCGCCTTCTCCGTCGGCACGCTGGTCTCACTGTAGAGCAACCGCCCCACTTCGCGGGCTGCATCCGCTTCGAACAGGTCAACGCCCGACTTCAGAAGCGCCTCGTACTCCTTGCGGATCGCGCTGCGTGCGTCGCCCTCCGCCTTCATGAGTTGCTTGTCGAGGTTGCGCGAGGTGCCGGTCATGCAGCTTGCGCCTTTGCCGTGCAGCCACGGGCCAAGCTCCGTCTCGCGCGGCGGCGTATGCCCCACAAACGCAATCACATTCGCCCAGGGTACGCCCGTCTTCTCAAACTCCTCACCCTTGGCGCGCGAAGGGATCATCACTTCCATCATGATGTCTTTGCTCGTTTCGTAACACGCCTTCGCATCGGCGAAACTGTAGATGATCAACATCGCGTGGGCCTCAGCCTTGAGCTCCATCACTTTCTTCAACCGATCGCGGGCGGGGACATCCTTCTGATCGAGCACGAGAATCGTCTTGCCCTTCGCCCACGCCAGCGCTTCGTCGAGTGTGGGGATGGTGTAATCCGTCAGGGTGCCCGCGGCATCCTTGAGGCGAAGCTGTTTCAGCTCGGCGAGCGTGTGGTCGGCGACTTTGCCTTTGCCGCTGGTGGTGCGTTCGAGCGTCGCGTCGTGATGCAGAACGATGTGTCCGTCCTTCGTGTAGCGCGGGTCTACTTCCATGATGGCGAAGGTGTGCTCGAGCGTGTGCTGAAAAGTCTCGATGCAGTTCTCCGGCCAGCCTTTGCCCGAGCCGCCGCGATGAGCGCTGATGAGGGGAAACCTCTCCGCCCCCGGTTTGAAGAGATCGACCATGCCCCGCGGCGTCTTCACGTCGATCGTGTGCAGTTTGACGGTCCGCGCGGGAGCGGCCTCCTCAGCGCGAGCCGAGGCGGCGAGCAGAAGCAGGAGAAAGATCGTCGCCGCAGGTAACTGCTTCATAAGATCACCCGCTTGTGGAAACAGGCTCACGGTATCGCAGCCGTCGCTTCCGACTCGTACTTCCACAGTTTCATCTTCACCGTCGGAAGCTCGATCACTTCCTCTGCCCTTGGCGCGGGGGCGGCCGAGTCCAGCCGGCTGATCAGGTAGATCGTGGTGCGCTGGCGGGCGGCGACATCGTCGATGTCCTTGGCGGTGATCGAACGGATCTCGCACTGGGCGTAGAGCAGCACGGCCGGCTCCAGCGTGACGGGGCCGTGCTCGTCGCCCTGGAGTGCGTAGACGGGGTGATTGTTGGTGCGCTTGCGGATGTTGTCCGCATCGCGGCGGATGGCGCTGGTGGCCATGCCGCTGCGGGCGGCGGGTATGGCCACGACAGTGGAGAGCAGCAGCATCCACGCGGCGGTGACGCCGAGCATCCAGCCGGGGTACTGCTTGATCGCCATGCGCAGGGCGACCACGACCAGCGCGATGAGCACGAGGGTCAGGCTCAGGGAATAGCCCCAGCCCCAGTTGAGAAACACCGCCTGCTTGAACCAGCCGTTGTCGATGAAAGGCTTGGGCCAGGAGATGAACAGAGGCGCGAGGATGGAGACGATCAGCAGCAGAAGCAGGTGCGCCCACCGCAGCCAGCGCCAGGAGCGGACGAACCGCCCTTCACCGGCGAGGGTGGAGTAGTGATGGAAGAGCACGCCGGTCATGACCGCGCCGGCGGGTGCCAGGGGCATCCACGCCGCGACATCGCCGGTATCCGGCTGAAGGAGCAGGAACGTGGTCACCAGCAGGAACCACGAAAAGCCCAGGAACAGGCGCGTGCGCGAGCCTTGCGAAGACGTGCTGAACGGCTGCACCAAGGCGGCAAAGAGCCAGAACGTCCAGGGCAACAGCGCGACCAGCACCAGCCCGAGGCGCGTCCACAAATTCTGAAACAGGTTGACCAGCAGCTTGCCGCTCAAGGGACGATGATCGTTCCACCAGTTCAAGGCTGCATCCGCGTCGTTCTCGTGGAGCAGAGCGGTCCAGGGGACGACCACGAGCACGCCGATGATCGTCGCCGCCAGCAGACCCATGAGGTGGCCGCGCCGATGAGGGCAAAGCAGCAGCAGGAGCATGATCGGGCCGCCGACGGTGACGATGACGAACGGCCCGGAGACCAGCGCCGCCATGCCGAACGCCAGGCCGCAGATGACCCAGCCCAGGAACTGCCGCTCGATGGTGGGACTGGAGCGAAGCGGACGGATGGCCCACAGGGCGGCGGCGATGGCGACCATGGTCCAGGTGGCCTGATGGATGGGCATGCTGGCGGTTCGCGCGTGCCAGATGAAAACGGGATTGGCGGCGCAGACCAGCGCGGCAAACGCCCCGGCGCGCAGGCCGGCGATCGCGTAGGCCGCCCAGAACACCGCGCCGACCAGCACCAGGCCGAGCATCGCCGAGCACAGGCGGGCGTACTTGATCAGGTCCACCGTGTTGACCGCGCTGCGCCAGGTGGGCTCGACGTAGGACATCTTCAGCTCGATGCGCTGGCCGGCGGCGAGGGCGAGATGGTCGATCGATGCCTGATTCACGGATGCACCAGGCGCGGCCGCTTTGCCTTTGGCAGGTTCAGCGACGGGGATCGAAAGGTTGATCTCAATCCGGCCCCAGTTCAAATCGCTCTGGGCCTGCGCGGCGACAAGATCGCGCACCTGGGCGACGGTTCTGCCCGTAAATGAAATCGGCTTCAGCGGCGGGGGCAGAGGAAACACGCCATCGTCCGCGAGAGTGAACATCGCGTCCTTCGTCGTGACCGGTTTGCTCGCCAATAGTTCGTAGATGGCAAGCTGCGTCCAGGTGACGCCCGGGGCATCGCGCCACTGGCTGCGGCCGTTGTAATGCGGGATCATGGTGCGAATGAACGGCTCACCGGCGGCGGCGGGCGAGTTGAAGCGGGTCCAGGTGTGGATGGAAGTCGCCAGGGCCTTGGCCTCGGCATCGTCGACGACTTCGGGGCGGTAGAGCTCGATGAGCAGGGCCGGCGCCGCCGCCATCATGCACAGAAGCGCGATCAGCCAGGCGAACAGCCCGACGCGACGCGGAGGCGGATCCACCAAGGTCCGCGCCGGGACAGGCGCAGGCGCGGCTGTACCGCTGCCAGCCACGGGCGATCGGGTTGTCACTCCGTTTTCCATTGACGGCTTACTGCGACTCCTCAACCCAACAGTGTAACCCCAAGGACCCAATGCGCGAGGGGCAAGTCGTTGACGCTGACTCCCCTCCCTCTTAGGGAGGGGCTGGGGGAGGGTCAGTCGTACGAATGCGGTTGATCCTGTTTGCAACGGGGATCGACGAACGTCGTGCGCCCCACCCTCCCCTAACCCCTCCCTGGGAGGGAGGGGAATTAGAACACAACCGTCGTCACATCCTCCCTTCGCGCTGCCTGTATACTTCCCTTTTCTTCCCCCTTTTCTTCGGCAAGGATGGTCATGACAGCGACCGCAACGGATGTGGCCTTCGCCGCCGCCCGGCGAGTGCATCGGATCGAAATTCACCCCCAACCCGGCCAGCCTGACCCGCTGGCAGGCCAGTACCTCGACGAACTGCGCCGCCGCTTCGGCCCCGCGGCAAGCCTGCGCGCCGCAGCCATCTATCTCATCGAATCACCCCTCGATGATGCCGCCATCCATCGCATCGCCCTGGAACTGCTGGCAGATCCCATCACGCAGGAAGCTGTCATCGGCGCCAGCGAACGCACCGGCGGGCCCATCGTCGAAGTCCACTACCTGCCCGGCGTCATGGACCCGGTCGCTCAGTCCGCGCGCGAAGCCATTGTCGAAATGATTCCGAGCCTCTCCATCGACGACATCGAAATCCGTACCGGCTGGCGCTTCGATCTGGAGAATGTTATCGCCGACGAACTCGCCCTGGAACGCCTCGGCGAACAGGTGATGGGCAATACCGTCATTCAGGAGATTCACACTGAGCCGTTCTGGCCCAGCGCGTTTCCCCACGGACATGCCTACGAGATGAAGGTGACGCACATCGCCATGCGCGAGCTCGATGACGATGGCCTGATGAAAATGTCGCGCGAAGCCCACCTGTTCTTGAGCCTCGACGAGATGCGGGCGATCCGCGATTACTACCGCAGCGTCGAGCGCGATCCTTCGGATATCGAACTGGAAACGCTGGCGCAGACGTGGAGCGAGCACTGCGTTCACAAGACGCTGAAGGCGACGATTCGGTACAAGGAGACAGGGGACAGGAGTCAGGAGACAGGAGACAGGGGTCAGGGGTCAGCGATCAGCTTCATTGGAAGGCCGGGACACGAAGTGAACCCGGATGGTTCCATCACGATTCACAATCTCTTGAAGAGCACTATCGCGGCCGCGACGAAGAAGCTGACGCAGGGCGACGAGAAGACGCCTGCGGCGGTGGACTGGTGCGTGAGCGTGTTCGTCGACAACGCGGGCATCATCCGATTCGATGACGAGGATGCCATCTGCATCAAGGTCGAAACGCACAACCACCCCAGCGCGATCGAGCCCTACGGCGGGGCGGCGACAGGCATCGGCGGGTGCATCCGAGATGTGATGGGCACCGGCCTGAGCGCCAAGCCGATTGCGAATACGAATGTGTTTTGCGTGGCGATGCCGGATCGCTTCGCTCAAAGTAACGAAGTGACGGAGTTACAAAGTGACGAAGTCACCGACTTCGAAACTTCGTCACTTCGTCACTCCGTCACTCCGTCACTTCCCCGCGGCATTATCCACCCCAAGCGCGTCCTTCAACGCGTCGTCGCCGGCGTGCGTGACTACGGCAACCGCATGGGCATTCCCACCGTCAACGGCGCGGTGTACTTTGATGATGACTACCTCGGCAACCCGCTCGTCTACTGCGGATGCATCGGCCTGATCCCCCTGGACAAATGCTTCGGCGACTCGAAGCCGGGCGATCGCATCATCGCCCTGGGCGGGCGCACCGGGCGCGATGGGATTCACGGCGCGACCTTTTCCAGTGCCGAGCTGACGGACACGCATGCGGATGAGTTCAGCCATGCCGTGCAGATCGGCAACGCCATCACGCAGAAGAAAACGATGGATGTGATTCTCCAGGCTCGCGATCAGGAAGATGGTCCGCTCTACTCGGCGATCACCGACTGCGGCGCGGGCGGCTTCTCCAGCGCCGTCGGCGAGATGGGCAGCAAAATTGGCGCGAAGGTGCAACTGGAAAACGCCCCGCTGAAATACCCCGGCCTGTCGTACACCGAAATCTGGATCAGCGAAGCACAGGAACGCATGGTGCTCGCTGTGCCTTTGGAAAAAATCGAACGACTGCGAAAGCTGTGCGACGCGGAAGATGTGGAGATGTGCGATCTGGGCGAGTTTGGATGTTCGGAGAATGAAGTAGCCCAACTCGTTCTCACCTACCACGGCACCGAAGTCGGCCGACTCTCGATGCACCTCCTGCACGAAGGCATCCCGATGCCGACGCGGGAGGCGACATGGGGAAGTGACGAAGTGACGAAGTTACGAAGTGACGCAGTCGCTTCTGATTCGGACACTCCGTCACTCCGTCACTCCGTCACTTCGTCACTTCTGTCTTTGCTCAGCCATCCCAACATCGCCAGCAAGCACTGGATCATCCGCCAGTACGACCATGAAGTGCAGGGCGGCAGCGTGATCAAGCCGCTGGTCGGGCCGGGGCAGGATGGGCCGGGCGATGCGGCGGTGATTCGCCCTAAATTGTCGAGTAATCAAGGCATTGCGCTGGGCTGCGGTCTGGCGCCGCACCTGAGTGAAAAGGCAACAGCGCGCGGCCTCGCTGTCGATGGCGATTCGTACTGGGCCACGCTCGCGGCTCTCGACGAAGCGGTGCGCAATGTCGTATGCGCGGGCGCCGATCCTTTGCGCATTGCTGTGCTGGATAATTTCTGCTGGCCGCGGTGTGATGACCCCAAACAGCTCGGCTCCCTCGTCCGCGCTGCTGAGGCGTGTTACGACGCTGCGATTGCGTATCGCACGCCTTTTGTGAGCGGCAAGGATTCGCTGAGCAACCAGTTCATGACGGAGGAAGGTCGGCTGATCACGATTCCGCCGACGATGCTGATCACCGCGATGGGCATCGTGCCTGATGTGATGAAGAGCCGAACGATGGACGCGAAGGCATCGGGCAATGTGCTGCTGCTGGTGGGCGACACGACCAGCGCGATGGGCGGGTCGCATGTCGCCCAAAGCCCAGGGATTGCTATCCCTGGGCTTTGCCGCAATCTCACCATCCCGCGCGTCGACCTGAAGCAGGGCCCCCTCAACGCCACCGCGATCGCCAAGCTCATCGAGAAGAAACTCGCCGCCAGCGTGCATGACTGCTCCGATGGCGGCCTCCTCGTCGCGGCGGCGGAAATGGCCTTCGCCGGCCGCATCGGACTGGATGTTGATCTCACTCATGTGCCTTCCCGCGAACCCCTCCCCGAGTTTGAAGCCTGCTTCGCCGAGAGCCCTTCGCGCTATCTTGTCGAAGTCGCCCCGGCAAAGGTCGATGCCGTGATCCGCACCCTGCGCGAAATGAAAGTCCCCTTCGGCCAGGTCGGCGTTTTCGCCGATCACGCGAACCTGATCGTGCGCAGCGGTAAACAGGGACGCATCATGGAAGAGTCGCTCGATGCGCTGCGCGAGGCGTGGTTGAAGCCGTTGGATTGGTGATGCTTGCAAGCGCGTTGAAAGATGGCTGGCAGCCGGCCTACGATCAGGTGATGTCTCTCAGGAGGTCCCCATGAAAGTTTCCGTCAGGTCCGCATATCAGAAGCTGATTCAAGAGAAGATTGCCAAAGGCATCTATCAGTCGGCCGATGCCGTGGTGGAGGAAGCGCTGGAACTGCTGGCGGATCGCGATCGGCAGCTTGATCGCGATGAGGAGGCGCTTGCGCGACTGCTGCGAAGTGCCGTTGCACAATCAAAACGAGGCGAATCCAAGCCGTTTGACCTGAGTGAGATGAAAGCGGAAGCAAGGAAGCAAAGGTCAACGCGGGCGAGGAATCGCTGATGCCTCACTTCATTCAGACGCCCGACGCCAAGCAGGACATTCTCGACATCTGGCAGCACATCGCCAATGACAACTTCGCCGCGGCGGACCGGTGGCTTGAATCCATCAATGAACGTCGCCAGATGCTCGCTGAGTATCCACGCCTTGGTTCGGTGAGGCGAGTCAAGGGAATGCGGTTTCGCACCTTTGCGGTGCGCAACTATCTGATCTTCTTCTAGAGGATTCCAGACGGCATCGAAGTCATGCGCATCATCCATGGCGCACGCGACTGGCGCAAGTTGCTGTGAAGCGCCCGATCGTTCACTTCGTCTCCAGCAACCGCTCCACAAAGTGAATATCCGTCTCGCTCTTGATGAAGTTGCCGTGCCGCATCAGTCGCTGGTGCAGAGGGATCGTGGTCTTGATCGGATCGATCCTGAACTCCGCCAGCGCGCTGCGCATCGCGGCGATGGCTTCGTCGCGTGTATCCCCCGTGGCGATGAGCTTGGCGATCATCGAGTCGTAGTTGGGCGGGACGCGGTAGCCTGAAAAGCAGTGCGTATCGACGCGGATGCCTTTGCCGCCGGGCGGGTCGAACTGGGTGATCAGGCCGGGCGAAGGGGCGAAGCCGCGGGCCGGGTCCTCGGCATTGATGCGGCATTCGATGGCGTGGCCGCGGCGCTGCACATCCTTCTGCGTGAAGCCGAGCTTCTCCCCTGCCGCGACCCTGATCTGCGTTTTCACAATGTCAATACCCGTGATCTGCTCCGTCACCGGGTGCTCCACCTGCACGCGGGTGTTCACTTCCATCAGGTAGAAACTTTTCGTTGCCGAGTCCATCAGGAACTCAACGGTGCCCGCGCTGAAATACTTCGCGGCCTTGCACAGGCGCACGGCCGCGCCGCAAAGCTCGGCGCGCTCCTCTTCGCTGAGCAAGGGGCACGGCGCTTCCTCGATGAGCTTCTGATGCCGGCGCTGCATGGTGCAGTCGCGCTCGAAGAGATGGCAGATGTTGCCGTGCGTATCGCCGATGATCTGCACCTCGACGTGGCGGGCTTTTTCGATGAACTTTTCGATATAGACCGTCGCGTCGCCGAAGCCCGCCGCCGCCTCGGCCATGGCCTGTTTCAATCCTGAGCGCAGGCTGATGTCGTTGTGCGCGACGCGCATGCCCCTGCCCCCGCCGCCTGCCGCAGCCTTGACGATCACGGGGTAACCGATCTCCCGCGCCACCTTCACCGCCTGCTCTTCCTCTTCGATTTTGCCCTTGCTTCCAGGGGCCGTGGGCACCTTGTTCTTGATGGCGATCTGCTTGCAGGAGACTTTGTTGCCGAGTTGATTCATCGAGTCGACGCTCGGGCCGATGAACTCGATTTTGCAGGACCGGCAGACCTCGGCGAAGTGGGCGTTCTCCGCGAGGAAGCCGTAGCCGGGGTGAATGGCATCGACGTTGGCGACCTCGGCTGCGCTGATGAGGCGGGGAATATTCAGGTACGACTCGGCGGGCGAGGCTTTGCCGATGCAGATGGCGCGGTCGGCGACGCGCACGTGGGCCGAGTCCTTGTCGGCGGTCGAATAGACCGCGACGGATTCGATACCCAACTCGCGCGCGGCTCGAATGATACGCAGGGCGATTTCACCACGATTGGCAATGAGGATGCGGGAGAACATGGGAGGAGCTATCAGCTTTCAGCCATCAGCTATCAGCCAGAAAACGGAAGAAACACGCGTGAGCACGCCGACGCCTCTGGCTGAAGGCTGAAGGCTGATAGCTCATGGCTTCTCTCACCCCGGCTTCACCTTGAACATCGGCTGGCCGAATTCCACGGCCTGACCGCTCGACACCATCACCGCCGCGATCGTGCCGTTCACTTCAGCCTTGATCTCGTTGAATACCTTCATCGCCTCCACCAGGCACACCACCGTCTCGCTCGAGATGCGATCGCCCACCGAAGCGAACGGCGGAGCATCCGGACTCGGCGACGAATAGAACGTGCCCACCATCGGACTGGCGATGGTCAGCAGACCATCCTCCTTGTCACCGCCTGGCGCGACGGGAGCCGCAGGGGCCGGGCCTTGGGCGGCAACAGGGGCGGCGGCGGGAGGGGCGGCGAGATACTGCACGGTCGGCTGATCGCTGTTGCCACGCTTCAGTTTCACGCGCTCACCCTGGGCGTCCTGTAGGTCCACCTCGGTCAGGCCGTTGTCCACCATCAGCTTGATGAGCAGTCGTAGTTGTTTGTGATCCATCATGGGATTTGAGCTTTGTATGAGCTATGAGCTATGAGCTATGAGCTTGGAGCTATGAGCTTGGAGCCAGAGAGGGCATGACCGAAGCATCGGGCTTCTGGCTCACGGCTCATAGCTCATGGCTCACCGCTCGCATCAGATAATCGCGGATTCCAAGTCCTTCGGCAAATCGCAGAGCACCTCGTGCCCCTTCTTCGTCACCAGCACGTCATCCTCCAGTCGGATCCCACCGATGCCCGGCAGGTAAATGCCCGGCTCCACCGTGACCACGTGCCCTTCCACCAGCTCACCTTCACTGTTAGGTCCAAATCGCGGCGACTCATGCACATTCAGCCCGATGCCGTGACCCAGCCCGTGCTGGAACTGCTTGTCGTACCCCGCCTTCTTGATCACCTCGCGGGCGGCCTTGTCCACATCCTTGCACACCGCCCCGGGTTTGATCGCCGCGATCGCCGCGAGCTGGGCCTCCAGCACAACCTTATAGATCTCCCGGATCTTCGCGGGCATCTTTCCCAAGGCCACGACGCGCGTCATGTCCGAGCAATAGCCCTCGTGCTTCGCGCCCCAGTCAACGAGCACGATGTTGTTGTTTTGAATCTTCGCCTGACCCGGGCGGTAGTGCGGCAGACTGCTGTTGGCGCAGGCACCGATGATGGATTGGAATGCCGCCTGCTCCGCGCCCAGGTCCATCATCTGATATTCGAGATAGGCCGCGACCTGAAGCTCCGTCATGCCCGGCTTCAGATGCGCCAGCGTGTTGCGCAGGGCCTGCTGCTGGATCGCCACGGCTTTGCGGATCTCGGCGACTTCGCTCTTATCCTTCACCGCCCGCTGCGCCATCATGCCATCGTCGACAGCCACGAAGGTCACGCCCTTGACCTTTTCTTCCAGGGCCTTCTTCAGCGCGAGGGTGATGTAGGTTTCCTGGATCGCCACGGACCGCTGCCCGCTGGGCAGTTCATCATCGAGCGCCTGCGACAGGGAGACGGTGCTCTTGCGGATGATTTTCTTCGCCTGCGGCGCGAACCGGTCGATCTCTTCATCGAAGCGTGAGTCGCTGAGGATGGTGACCTTGCCGCCGGTGGCGGTGACGATCGCCCAGCTATCGTCGCCGACGAAGCCGGTGAGGTAGCGGACGTCGCGCGGGTTGGTGATCAGGATCGCATCGCAACGCCACTTGGAAATGCGTTTGCGAAGGTCAGCCACGCGGGACTGGAGGGGGGCGGTCGAGGTGGAGGAAGAAGTCTTGCGAGGGGGCATGGGACACGAGTATAGGAAATCGGGAAAAACTCGCACTGGCAGCCTACAGCCGGCGAATGTGATACCCGCCATCCACATCAAACACCGCTCCGGTCGAATACGGAAACGCCCCATCAATGATCGCCAGCACCGCCCTGGCGACATCCTCCCCGGTGCCCCATCGCGCCATCGGCAGCAGATCGTCTTCATAGATCAGCTTGTCGTACTTCGCCTTCGCGTTGCGGGCCATGTCCGTGTCGATCACACCGGGGCGAATCTCAAAGACCTGAATCCCTTCGCGCGCCAGCCGGGCGGCAAAGAGCTGCGTCATCATCGTCATGCCCGCCTTGGCGATGCAGTACTGACTGCGATGCTCGCTGGCGGCGTAGGCGGAGAGGGAGTTGATGTTGATGATCAAGCGTGGGTTGCGGGTTCCGGGTTCCGGGTTCCGGGTTCCGGAACTCGCCGAAGGCGAATCGCTCCGACTACCCTCCCTCTTAGGGAGGGGCTGGGGGAGGGTCGGGCCTCCGGCTGCCAGTCGCGCCACATTCGCCTCAACCATGCGACGCGCCACCAACTGCGTCAAAAAGAACGGCCCCTTCAGATTCGTATCCATCACGCGATCGTAAATATCCTCCGTCGCATCGAGCAGGTCATCGCGCCGGGCCGGCGGAATGCCTGCGTTGTTGATGAGCACATCGATCGCGCCGAAGGCTTTGATTGTTTCAGCGACGAGTCGGGCGCGGTCTTCGCTTCGCCCGACATCCGCCTGCACCGCGATCGCCCTGCCGCCGGCTTTCTCGACGAGCGCGACCGTCTCCGCCGCGGCATCGGCGCTGGTGAAGTAGTTAACGATGATGTTGCACTGCCGGTTGCCCAGCGCGAGAGCGATGGCGCGGCCGATCCCGCGCGAAGCGCCGGTGATCAGGACGGTGCGGTTCAATGGTGTCATATCCATCGGTTCATCATAAAGCCGCGACCGGTGGTCGCGGTCCTACGCATCAAAAAACGTCACATACCCACCCTCCGCCATCCGCTTGATGAGCAGCGCCAGTTCCAGCAGGTGGTAATCGCCCCACATCGACGACTCGCCGCACGGCACCTTGCGCCCCTTGGGCACGTGATCCCATCCGTTGGGCCGGTGGTAGACGCTGTGCAGCAGCAGGCCTTGATGATTCGCATTTGTCGAGAGATAAGGCTCGTCCAGCAGCGTGCGCGCGATCGTCAGGCCGGCGTGGAGGTAGTGATTCGCGGGAGCACTTCCGGGAGCACCATCCCGATAGGGTGGTGCCATGGGTGCACGACCTTGCAGCGATGACCGTTGCGCCGAAATCCGTTCGCCCTCAGCACCACCCTGTCGGGATGGTGCTCCCAATCGAATCAACCCTTGCGCCGCGATCGCCGCGGCGGAAGAGTCCACCGGCTCGTGATCGTTAAAAGGCTCGGCCGCCCGGTCGCGCCAGTCGCCGAGTTTGTGCAGGTTCGGCGCGCCATCGTCCCAGTAGGGGATGCCATCGGAGGCGCTCGCGCCGCTCAAGTAATGATCACAGGTGGCGCAGGCGGCGTCTTCGTAGGCGCGCATCACCGCGTCGTGCGCTAAGCCGCAAGCGGCTTGGAAGGCGGCGGGATCGATCGAGGCGATGAACTCCAACTCTTCCGCGTAGCCGCACATCGCCCACGCCAGGCCGCGGGTCCAGGTGGAGAAGGGCGAGTAACCCTGTTGCGTCGCGCGGGTGCGGAAGGAGCCGTCGTTGCGATTGAAGACGCCTTCGTGGGCTGTGCGCCCGTTCACGTCGTAGGCGTGCTCTGTATCGCCGTGACAGACGATGAACTGATTCGTACACAGCCCGTGCAGCACGCTGCGTTTCAGAAGGTTCGCGCTCTTGTCATTCTCATGCATAAGTACGTGGCCGAGCTGCCACGCCAGACCGAGGCTGCGCGTGGTGCGCAGGGTGTCGATGAACAGCGAGTGCGGGCCGTTGAAGGAATAGATGTAGCCCAGGGCGGTCGAGTTCGCAGCATGCGGCGAAGGCTCGCGCACCGCCACGCCTGACCACCGCATCGCCTGCACCGCGCCGCTGGCCTTGATCGCCATTTCATACAGCCCCAGTTCCCATTCGTTGGCGGCGATGCGGCCTTCGAGCATCAGCCGGCGCAGGTTGCCGTAGGTGGAGATGTTGTTGAAGCCGTGATCGTGTACGCCCATGTGCGTGACATGCGGAGCCATGCGCTCGAGCGTTCGCGTTCGACCGAGTTCCAGAAGTTCGCGGTCATCGGTTGCATCGAAGCAGAGCAGCGGGCAGCCATATTGAAAGCCCTGGGTCCACTCGGTCCAGCCACGGGTGGTGTACTGGCCTTCGATGGTGAAGACGGGCGTGCCTTGGGCGGGGTCCCACGACTTGTCGATCGCGCGGACCTTGGCGCAGGCGAGTTCGAACAGGCGGTTGATGGCGGGGAGCAGGTCGGCGGGCGTCAGCGTTTCGTCGATTTGCATGGGGTCATGGTAACGACGCGCTTCGCCGATCGGGCGCGTTTAGCGGTGCGCCGAAGGCGCCTGCGGCGCACCGCTAACCAGTTATTTCCCATACACCGCCTTGGGGTCGAACACCTTCTCTTCGACGACCTTCAAGTTCCCCTCGCCATCGGCAGCGCGATAGAAGCAACTCTGGTAGCCCACGTGGCAGCACGGGCCGTGGCTCTTGCATTTGAGCAGCACCACATCCTGATCGCAGTCCACGCGGGCTTCGATCACTTCCTGAATGTGGCCCGAGCTTTCGCCCTTGACCCACATCTTGTTGCGGCTGCGACTGAAGAAAGTCGCCTTGCGCGTGGTGAGTGTTTGCTTCAGCGCAGCTTCGTTCATCCAGCCGACCATCAGGATCGCGCCGCTGGCGTGGTCCTGCACGATGGCGGGCACCAGGCCTTGGCTGTCGAACTTGATGTCGAGTTTCAAACCGGTTTCACGTGCGTCGTCTGACATTTGGGCCTCGGGGTTTCTCGGATGGCGTGAATCAAAAGGGCGGGGATTATAGCCGGTGTTTGGATCGGTTCGGGTGCCACGGGGCGAGGAGGCTCTGCGACGAAGACCCGTGCGAGTCACCTTTGGCGCGGATCAATTCAAACGACCACGGGCGTCCGGCAGGGGTCTTCGTCGGCGGACCTCCTCGACCCGTG
>JBBDXA010000214.1:12853-14963 GCA_040902585.1 Phycisphaeraceae bacterium | reverse complement strand
GTTCAGGGTTCAAACTCGGAACCCTGAACCCTGAACCCGCAACTATTTCATGAACCAGTACCACAACTGATCATTCCATTTCCAGAGCCCTTCAGCGATCGGCAATCTCGCAACCATCATGATCACCGCGGCGGCGGCGAGGTACGGGCCATACGGAATCACCCGCACCCGGCCATGGCGCAGCTGACTGATCAGGCTGGTCACCACTACCATCGTCAATCCGAGGAAAGGGGCAATAAAAAATGCCGCCACGACATCAGCAGGGCCCAGCACCGCTCCGACCGCGGCTAAAAGATGCACATCGCCCAAGCCCATCGCTTCCTTCCCGAAGGCGAGCGTGCCGAAGATGCGGGTGAACCAGATGATCGCCCCGCCCACGAGAAAGCCCATGGCGATGCCGCCGAGGATGTGCAGCGCGGGATGCCAGGGATAAGGATTCAAAGCGCCGGCCAGGGTCGAACCGGTGAAGCCTCGCCCGCTGGCGACGGCGTAGCCGATGAAGGCACCGATGATCGCGGGCAAAAGGAAGAGACACTCCTTGACCACTTCCCGCCGCGCGTGCGGGTAGGCAAGCCAGTCGGCAGGCGTGCCGTGCGCCTGGGCGACATCATCTTTTCCAGAGCCAGCCGCTTGCGGCTTAGCGCTCCCCTTCCCCTTCGTCTCCTCCCGCTCCCCGCGCTTCCCGCCCTTCTTTTTTTTCTTCCCGCTGTCTGCCGCGAACCCGCCCTCCTTCGCGCCGGCCTTGGGTTGATCTTCATCCGGTTCGATCAGCGACATGTTGCACAGCGGGCACGCGTCCCCTTCAAAGCCTTTGCCCATGTGCTCGCCGCAGCCCGGGCAGTATTCATGTGCATCCGCAAAGCTCTGCGGCAGGATCCCGCGCCACCAGAGCAACAACGACACACCCAGGCCCACCATCGCACCCATCGCCACGCAGAAGCCCACTCGACCGACCGCGGGACCGATGCCGATGTTCACCAGTTCGCCATGCACTTCGCCGAGCCAAACAATCGCCTCGGGCGAAACGAAGGCCGCGATGGGCAGCGCGATCACCGCGACGATGGCAGCGGTGTAGGGAATGGGCAGCGGGATGATGAAGTGTTTGAAGTCGATCAGCGTCGATGCCCACAGGGCCGCGACGAGGGCGAGGTGAGCGACGAGCGGAATCCAGGTGTGGTTCAGTTCACCGAAGAACGGATGGGCGGGCCCGAAGCCGGGGCGCCAGCCGACGAGGTAATACATAAGGAACACGCCGGCCAGCAGCGCCCCGGTGGCGAACTCGACGAGCGGGTACTGCGGGCTGATGGGGTTCTTGCAGTAGCGACACTTGCCTTGCAACCAGAGCCAGCCGAGGATCGGGACATTGTCATACCACGCGAGTTTGTGATCGCACCTGGGGCAGGCCGAGGGCGGCGTGACGATGCTCTTGCCGCGCGGCATGCGATAGACGACGACGTTGAGAAACGAGCCGATGCACGAGCCGTACACGAAGGTGAAGATGAAATAGAGCCAGAGCATGGGGGCAGGAAAGCAGAAAATCAGAAAAGCACAAAAACGGGAAAATCGAACGGGAGGACCGAGTGCGTAAGTTACATCGGCCGAATCCTGCAATGGGAAGCAAGGTTGATGATCGGGCGATTGTAGGCGGAGACCCACCCACAGGAGGGGGTGGGCTTTCACTTGTGTCTTATGTCTCCTGTCTCCTATCCCCTGTCTCCTGTCCCCCTCAATCCTCCTCGCCCTCGATCACATCCTCATCCTCCACCTTCAGCCCGCCCTTCTCATCCGGCGCGAGCTCGGCAATTTTTTTCTCCGCCTTCGCCAGCACCTGTCGGCACTGCTTGATCAGCGACATGCCCTGCTCGTATTGCGTGAGGCAATCCTCCAGGCCGACATCGCCGGACTCGATGCGTTCGATGATGCTCTCGAGCTGCTCGATGGCGTCTTCGAACTTCACGGGCTTTTCGCTCTTGGATTTCGACATGGGGGTAGTGTAGCGATCAGAACTATTCTCAGAACAACCCGGGCTGATCATCATCCTTCTTACGCTTCGACTGGCGCGGCGTGCGCACCGGCGGCGGGGCGGGCGGGGCCGCTTCAAGCGGCCCCG
>JBBDXA010000214.1:0-12843 GCA_040902585.1 Phycisphaeraceae bacterium | reverse complement strand
CCCCCGCCGGATCGCCCGGACCCACGGCACCGCCTTCGATTCTGCTCTTCACGCGCCCATCGCTCAACACCGTCGTAAGTTCATCGCCCGCCTTCGCGTCGCTCGCCGAGCGCAGCACCTTGCCTGCCGCGTCGAGCGTGTAGGTGTAGCCGCGACTGAGAACATTCATCGGGCCTACGGATTCAAGCTGCCGGGCGAGGGCGTCGAGGCGCTGCGTCTCACTCACGACGCGTCGCGGCAGGTCGGTGAGCAGTTTCGCAGCGAGCGATTCAAACTGTTGCTTGCGTTCGCGCAGGAGGCGAGGCAAGGCCGCGCGAAGATTCGTTTCAAGCTGCCGCAATCGTTCGCGGATCGGTGCGTACATCTGATCAGGCCGGCGAAAAAAGGCGTGCCGCGCCACGTGCAGCAGGCGTTGCTTCTCATGCGTAACCGTCCCTGTCACCATTCGCCGCAGGCGATGCGAAAGCTGATCGACCTGATGCGCGAGCGCCCTTTGATCCGGCACCAGCGTCATCGCCGCCTGCGTAGGCGTGGCGCAGCGCAGGTCCGCCACGAGTTCCGCGACGGTCGTATCTGTTTCATGTCCGATCGCCGCGACGATGGGGAGCGAGCACTGGTAGATCGCCTCGGCGACGATGCGTTCGTTGAAGGCCCAGAGGTCTTCCATCGATCCGCCGCCGCGGGTGAGGATGATGGCGTCGATGCCGAGCTTTGCGCCATGCTTTGAAAGCAGGTTGATCGCTTTGGTGATTTCAGGTGCCGCCGCCGCGCCCTGCACGCGCACATCAAACAGCAGCAGCCGGCACCCGGGCCAGCGTTTACCGGCCGTGTTGATCACATCCTGCAAAGCCGCCGCGCTGCGTGACGTCACCACCGCAATGCACCTGGGCATCACCGGCAACGCCTTCTTTCGCTCCACCGCGAAGTAACCGAGCTTGCGAAGCTCATCGCACAGCGCCCGGAATTTCAGCTCCAACTCGCCCACGCCCACCGGCTCGAGCTTGTCCACGTAAAGCTGAACGTTCCCGCCGGTCTCGTAGAAATCGATCCGTCCCGTCGCGATCACTTCCATGCCGTCCTTCACCGGGAAGCTAATCCGCCGCACGTTCGACGCGAAACAGACGCAGCGGATCGAAGCGCCCTGATCCTTCAGATTGAAAAACCAGTGCGTGCGATCGGAGAGATTGCTGATCTCCCCAATGACGCGCAGCTTCACCGGCAACCCCTGCGCGAGCGTGTCCTTGACCATCAAGGCAAGCTGCGTAACGGTCACGGGTTGATCGCCCTTGCCGCGCGGAGCGGGGGGAGCGGGGGGAGACTCGCGGGGCGGAATCAGATCGGGATTGAAAGGGAGTCGCGCCATGGTCCAGAAGAAAACTCTAAGGAAATAAGGAAATGAGGAAAGGAGAGGAGGGAACTCAGAGACGGCATTTAACTCAACTCGCTTGATCCTGCCTTCCTCATTTCCTCATTTCCTTAGAAACACACATTCGATTCATTCCGCAATTGTACGCATTCACCGAAACCCCGCCGGTATGATGTGCGGCACGGTCTATGAACCAATCTCGGAGTCACACATGCCCATTCGATCCATCGCCTGCATTCTGATCCTCGCCTTGGCGAACACCCTCTCCTTTGCCGAGGGCGAGAACGAGATGTACACACCCGCTCAGTCGCTGGCGAAGATCAAAGTGCCCGAAGGCTTCAAGGTCACGCTCTTCGCCGGCGAGCCGGATGTCGTCCAGCCCATCGCCTTCACCATCGATGACCGCGGCCGGCTGTGGGTCGTCGAGAATCTCTCTTATCCCAAGTGGCAGGAGACCGGTCGGGACCGCATTTCCATCTATGAAGACACCGATGGCGATGGCAAGTTCGACAAGAAGACAATCTTCTGGGATGAAGGTCGCTATCTTTCGGGCATCCAGATCGGGTTCGGTGGCGTCTATATATGTAACGCGCCGGACCTTTCGTTTATCCCTGATGCCAACGGCGATGACATTCCCGATGGTCCGCCGCAAGTGTTACTTGATGGCTGGTCCACCAAAGGCAAACACAACGTGCTCAACGCCCTGAAATGGGGCCCCGACGGCTGGCTCTACGGCTGCAACGGCATCACCGCGCCTTCCAAAGTCGGCAAGCCGGGCACATCCGATGACAAGCGCATCACCATCAACTGCGGCGTGTGGCGCTACCACCCGACGAAACATACATTCGAAGTCGTCGCCCACGGCACCACCAACCCCTGGGGCCTGGACTGGGATCAGTACGGCCAACTGTTCGTTACCAACTGCGTCATCAAACATATCTTCCACATCACGCCCGGCGGCCACTACGAACGTATGTTCGGCGAAGATGTCAACAAGTACAGCTACGGCCTCATTCAAAGCTGCGCTGACCACCAACACTGGGCCGAGGGCACGAAGTGGACCGATTCCCGCGGCGGCAAAGGCGCGCATGATGCCGCCGGCGGCGGACATGCTCACGCCGGCCTCATGATTTATCAGGGTGACAACTGGCCCACCCAGTACCGCGGCAAGGCGTTCATCAGCAACGTCCACGGCGGGCGCATCAACTGCGACACGCTCACACCCAAAGGCTCCGGCTACGTCGCGACGCACGACAAGGATTTTCTCTTCGCCAACGACAGTTGGTTCCGCGGCCTTGAAATGCAGTACGGCCCCGATGGCAGCGTGTACATGACCGACTGGCATGACACGGGCGAGTGTCACGATTACGACAAGGCGGAGGTGACGACGGGGCGTATCTATCGCATCACGTATGGCGATGTCAAACCCGTGAACACCGACCTTTCCAAGGCTGATGACGATGCTCTCATCGACATGCAGTTCCACGCCAATCAGTTCTTCGCACAGCACGCCCGGCGCATCCTTCAGGAACGCGCTCACGCAGGCAAACTTCGCGGCACCACGCTCGCCGCCCAGCAGCCACGGTTGCTGAAGCTCGTCCTTGACAAGAATGCGCCTGTCCCGCATCGCTTGAACAGCTTGTGGACGCTCAAGGCACTGGGCCCTATCGATGAAGACACGACCGACCGGCTGCTGGGCGCTGACGCACCGGCTGTGCGCTACTGGACGATTCAACTTGCGTTTGAAGAAGGAAAGGCCACCGAGTGGCAGACGGAAATCGTCGCCTCGCTGGGCATGAACCGAGCACCGGTGGTGCGCCTGGCGGCGGCAGCGGCCATGCAGCGCGTGCCTGTTGAGAAGCGCTGGCCCTTCGCGGAAATGCTCGCATCCGCCTTTGCCGAGGACAGCGACCCGATGCTCACGCTCATGATCTGGTACGGCATCGAACCGGCCGTGGCGCAGGACAAGGACCGCGCCCTGAAGCTCGCGGCATCCACCAAGTTGCCCGTGCTGCGTCAATACATCGCCCGCCGTGTTGCCGCGCTCAGCGGTGAAAAGAAGGATGAACCGAAAAAGGATGCAAAGTAATCGTCTCCCCGTTTAGCGGGCGGCCCGCAGGGCCCCTGCCGGCCATCAGCGTGCCACGGAAAAACAAGGTGCGGCAGCGCCGCAGTATTTCCCGCCCAAATGAGCAGTGGTGATTGAACAGCACCGCATGGCCCGCGTCTTTGGAGGTAACACCGTCAACCTCCCCGGAGCTTCACCATGAAACGTTCCATCGCCCTCCTGACCGTGATCGTCCTCTGTGTAACCGGCTCCGCATATGCGCTCTATATGATCATTGACTCGGGCGATTGGCCCAAGAGCTGGCCCAAGGAACTGGAGCCACTGCGCAAGCAGTCGCGCACGCTGGTGGGACCGCAATTCGAGCAACCGCACTATGCGATTCCCTTCGATAAGCGCGACGCGTTCGAGGCGGCCTGGCCGCACCTGCTGAAGGTGAAGACCAAGGGCGCGCCCATCATCCTTGTGCGCGGCGAGAACTTCTTCCTCGGCGGCGCGAAGAAGGCCGGCGTCGTCGTCCACGGCCGGCCTACGGACCCGCCTGCGCCGGAAGCCCCCATCGCCGGCGCGACCGATCCGCGATCGAAGTGGATGAACACGACCTACATCGAGCTGGTCGTCGATGGCGAGGTGGTTGACCTGAACCGCATCCCGCTGCCGGCCGACACGCCGATCGTCGATGAACGGTTCAAGGAAAAGAAGTGAGCTGGTCCGGGCTTTCACTCACGCCCAGTCCGCACTCCGGACACGAACAGCGATTCGCCATCAGCGTGCCGCGCAGGTCGTACTGGCACTGCCGGCAGATCGTCGGGTCCATCCAGCCCGCGTATTGCCATTTGTCGATGCCATCCCAGCGCAGGCCCATCATCAGGCCGAAGAAACTGGCGGCGATGAACGCCCACGCGAAGGCGAGCTGCGAAAGCGGATCCCAGTCGTGGTTCATCGACTGTACAAGCAGATAGAGCGCGGCGGCGGCGAGGAACGTCAACATGCCCGCGACCTGCCTGCGCGCTGGCGGCTGAAGATCGACCCAACTCGACATCACCCGCCAACGGAGGAAGGCGATCACCAGCAGCAGGATCGGCACGATGAGATGAAACAGGCTGGTCACGTAGCCGATGACTCGCTCTCGGTGCATCAGGGCGCTCAGCGCCAGGTAATGTTCGATCCCCGAATCGCCCGGCATCATGCTCATCGGCGCAACATCGGTCAATGCAAAGCCCATGTCCAGAATCACCTGCGGCGGCAGCAGCGCGACGATGTCACCTGTCTTCTCGTTGTACCGCCAGGCACCGGTGTTGTCCGCCGATACGATGGCACTTCCGATGATGGCGTTCTTCGGAGGCCACTGAAGATAGGGACCGTAATCGCCACGGATTGGATCGATGGTCCCATCAGCGTGGGTCTTGTTCACCATCACGCCCCAGCCCGCCTGTAGCTGCGCGAGCGTGGGATAGTCGCCCTCGTGCTGCACCTGATACAGTTCGAGCTGACTGCGAAGGGTCTGAAGCTGCGTGACGAGCGATGAAGCTCGGCTCGATTCGCTGGCGCCTGATGCTCTCACCTGATAGCCGACGCCGAACAGCACGGCCACGGACGCGATCAAGATGAACGCCATGCGCAGAAAGACCGGCGCGCCCGTCGGCGAGCGCAGCGCCATCGCCCCGCGCAGACCCACGAGGAGAAAGACAACCGTCGCCCCGCCCATCACAATCGCGGTTTGAAGTCCCCAATCCAACCACGCGTACCCGAAGTACGGCCGCCGCCAGATCGCGTACAGCGGTCGAGTCAAACTCTCCAGCGGCGTGAAGGCGAGCAACTCCAGCGCGACCCAGCCGAGCATGTAGACAAACGCAAGCGCCCAAAGAAAGAAGAGCACTCGAAACGGTTCACGCACGAATTGGCGAAGGGCGGCGATCATGGTGACTCCCGGCTTCGATCCTTATCGGAGCGTTCATCGCCCGCGATGAGCCGGCAGACCCGGCATGCCCGCATCGACCGATGACCTTTCGCGCTTGCCTATTCGCCATGTAGTTCGTATAATGTTCGGACACCGCCCGGCGGCCGCGCGATCGTTTCGCCCGGCCCCGGTCGCCGGCCTTCACCGCTCGCCGGCCCGGTCAGCACGCCTTCGCGATGGCTAGTAGACACGGGGTAGACACCAGGTAGCCATTTGCCATGTCAAGACAGATCAACAACTTGCGCTCAAATGGCTACCAGGGGGGAGGGGGGTGGGTAGCCATGTGTCTACCACGGGGAAACCCTGGAATTCCCCGCCCCGTTGACGCTCCGATCATCCTCTCGTACGCTCGCCGCATGCGAACCCTTTCACTGCTCATCGTGTGCCTTGCGAGCCTCGCGACCATGGTCGGAGCCGCAAACGCCCTCGCCGGCACCATCGACACCGTGGCTGGCGATGGCAAGCCTGACACCGTCGGCCAACCCTTCGGCGTCGAGGTCGGGCCCGATGGCGCGCTCTACATCTGTGATGTGCAGAATCATCGCGTGCATCGACTCGATCGCAAGACCGCAAAGACCACCATCGTCGCAGGCACCGGCAAGAAGGGCTACACCGGTGACGGCGGTCTCGCGACCCAAGCGGACCTGAACGAGCCTTACGAAATCCGTTTCGACAAAGCCGGCCACATGTTCTTCGTCGAGATGCAGAACCACATCGTCCGCCGCGTCGATGCGAAGACCGGCATCATCACCACCATCGCAGGCACCGGCACCAAAGGCTTCGGCGGCGACGGCGGGCCGGCGACGAAGGCCCAGTTCACGCAGCCGCATAGCATCGCCATCGATGATCAGAAGAATCACCTTTACATCGCCGACATCGGCAACCATCGCATTCGCCGCGTGGACCTTGCGACAGGCATGATCGACACAGTCGCGGGCAACGGCGAGAAGAAGGCACCGGTCGACGGCGGCGTTGCGACAGGCAAACCGATGATCGGACCGCGGGCCCTGTTCATCAAAGGGCGCTCGATGTGGATCGCCCTGCGCGAAGGCCACGCGCTTTGGAAGATGAACCTGGACACGGCGAAACTCACGCACCTCTCAGGCACGGGCAAAGCCGGTTATTCAGGCGACGGCGGCGATGCGAAGGCCGCGCAGTACAACGGGCCCAAGGGCGTTTGCGTGGACGTTAACAACAATATCTATATCGTTGACACGGAGAATCAGACCATTCGCAGGATCGACGGCAAGACCAACATCATCACCACACTCGCAGGCGTCGGCCCGAAAGGCCGCGGGTACGGCGGCGACGGCGGCGACGCGACAAAGGCAAAGATGGACCGCCCGCACGGCATCTGCGTCGATGACCAGGCAATCGTCTACATCGGCGACACCAACAACCATCGCGTGCGCCGGGTATTGCCCTGATCCTGACGCAACACAAATGTTACCCGACAGGTTCGTCCTGCAACTTCTCTGGTACCTGATTTCACACTCAACTAAACAACCTTTTGGAGACTCCCATGATTCGCCGATTCTGGCTCCCCGCACTCGTCGCGTTGCTCGCCTTCGCTCCGCTTACCAGGCTCATCGCTGAGGAGAAGAAATCGCACTCAGCCGTGAATCCGGTGCCGCGCGATCAGAACTGGAAGAAGCGACACGACCTGATCAGCGAGCGCGTCAAGGCGATGTCCGACGCCAAGCTCGTGTTCATCGGCGACTCCATCACGCAGGGCTGGGAAGGCAACGGCAAGGAGGTGTGGGCTCAGTATTACACGCCGCGTAAGACGCTGAACCTGGGCATCGGCGGCGACCGCACGCAGCATGTGCTCTGGCGTTTGGAGAACGGCAACCTCGAAGGCATCAAGCCCCAGGCGGCTGTGATCATGATCGGCACCAACAACTCCAACGGCAAAGACAACACCGCAGCCGAGATCGCCGACGGCATCACCGCCATCGTACACAAGCTCCGCAAGGCAACACCTGATACGAAGATTCTCGTGTTGGCGGTGTTCCCGCGCGGCGAGAAGCCCAACGCTCAGCGCGAGAAGATCGATGAAGTCAACAAGACCGTCAGCAAGCTCGACGATGGCGAACACGTGTTCTACCTCGACATCGGCGCGAACCTGATGAACCCCGATGGCGTGATCAGCAAGGAGATCATGCCTGACTTCCTGCACCTTTCCAAGAAGGGCTACGAGATCTGGGCCCAGTCGATTGATGCGAAAGTGAAGAGCATGCTCGGCGAGAAGTGAACTCGAATCGCACCTCACCCGCCAAAGCCCACCCACTCCCGTGGGTGGGTCCGCCCGCAACGAGATAAATCCTCATGCCACCGCGCCTCTCCCACGCCGACCTGCTCCAGCTCAAACGTTGGAACACGCCGACGATCTACAACGGCTGGGAGCAGATCACTTCGCACGATCGCACGCGCGAAGGGATCAACCTTCAAGAGACGCGCGACTTCATGCCGCACATGGGCCCGATGGTGGGCTACGCCGTGACCGTGGTCATCGAGCCGAGCAACGCGGAACATCCCAAGCGAAATCTCAACGCGTGGGATGAGTACCGCCAGTACATCTTCGAAGCGGAGGCGAAGCTCGGCCTGCCCGAAGGCTCGCCCAAGATCGTGGTGATGCAGGACCTGGATAAGCCGGCCGTGATCGGCTCGGCGTGGGGCGAAGTGAACGCCAACATTCACCGGGCCGGCGGCTGCGTGGGCGTGATCGTTGATGGGGCGATCCGCGATCTGGATGAGATGAACGCCGCGGGATTCAAGGCGATCGCGCGAAGGCTGTGCGTCGGGCACGCCCATGCCTGCCCCGTGCGCTGGGACTGCGATGTGGAAGTCTTCGGCCAGCGCGTGCAGCCGGGGCAACTCATCCACGCTGACAAGCACGGCTTCCTCGCCATCCCGCGCGAAGACGAAGCGAAGCTGCTGCACGCGGCGACCTTCATGGACGCTAACGAATGCAACACGCTCATCGCCGCGGCCCGTGAGACGACGGGGCAGTCGAAGACCAAGATGCTCGAACAGTTGAACGATGCCGCCAGACGATTCGGCGAAGCGGCGGCGAAGGAATTTCAGCGCGGCGGCGAGTGGGGCTGAACTCCCCTCCCTCTTAGGGAGGGGCTGGGGGAGGGTCGAGCGAACGGCCGCCGATAGCCGTGTTTGCAAGGTGCGTCAACAGTGTTTGTGCGCCCGACCCTCCCCTAACCCCTCCCTGGGAGGGAGGGGAATCAATCCCAATCTCCCAGCGCCGACGCGCTCGACTGAATCGTTGATCCTGATATCATTCGGAGTCCCGACTACCCCGACGCCGGTGTGGCGGAACTGGCAGACGCGCCGGATTCAAAATCCGGTTCCCCTTCAAAGGGAGTGTGGGTTCGATTCCCTCCACCGGCATTGAGCAAGTCTCCGTCTGCGGACTGCGAGACATCCTTCATCGCCCCTTTCGGAATCACGAGCCATGAGAAGACTTAGCGATCGCCGCAGCCTTTGCACATTCGTTCTCGCCGCCCTGCTTTTTGCATTGCCGGCTCAAGGCGAGAACTCGCCGCAGTGGCGCGGGCCTGAGGGTCAGGGACACTCCGCCGCGACGGGCCTTGCGCTGACCTGGGGCGAAGGGAAAAATATGGCGTGGAAAACGCCGCTGCCGGGGCGCGGCTGGTCATCGCCGGTGATCGAAGGCGATCAAATCTGGATGACGTACGCGATCGAAGTCGCCGCGAGCGAAGAGCAGGCGAAGGAGCGATTGAAGGCGAACACGGGCAATCAGCCGCTGACCGTGCTGGCCAAGGCGGAGCTTCACGCGATCTGCGTCAGCCGCTCGACGGGGAAGATTCTCTTTGACATCGAAGTGCTCACCGAGCAGGATCCGCAGTGGGTGCATCGGCTCAACAGTTACGCTTCGCCCACGCCGATCATCGACGCCGGCCGCGTCTATTGTCACTTCGGCACCTACGGCACCGCCTGCGTCGATGCTGACACCGGCGATATTCTCTGGCGCAATCGCGAGCATCACGTCATGCATGAGAACGGCCCCGGCTCGACTGCCGTGCTTCACGGCAACCGGCTCATCTTCCACTGCGACGGCTCCGATGTGCAGTACGTTGCCGCGCTCGATGCCTCCACCGGCAAGACCGCATGGAAGACCGACCGCAGCGGCAAGATGAACGACAACCCGCAGCTCAAAAAAGCCTACGGCACACCGCTGGTGATTGAGATTGGCGGCAAGGCGCAGGTCATGTCACCCGGCGCGGACTGGATGTACTCCTACGATCCGCAGACCGGCAAGGAACTCTGGAAAGTACACTACGGCGTGCTCGGTTTCTCCACCGTGCCCCGCCCTGTCGCGGGCCACGGCATGGTCTACATGTGTACGAGCTTCATGCGTTCGGAGCTGCTGGCGATTCGAGTGGATGGCAAAGGCGAGACGAAGGAGCCGCACGTCGCCTGGCGCTTCACGCGCGGCGCCCCGCAGATGCCTTCGCCGCTGCTGGTCGGGGATGAGATTTACATCGTGGGCGATCAGGGCGGCCTGCTCACCTGCCTCGATGCGAAGACAGGCGATGTGCATTACCGCGAACGGCTGGATGGAAACTATTCCTCCTCGCCGATGTATGCGGATGGCAAGATTTTCATCGCCAGTCGCGAAGGCATCACGCACGTGCTCGCGCCGGGCAAGGCGTTCAAGGTGCTGGCGTCGAACAAGGTCGACGGCGCGATCTTCGCGACGCCTGCCGCGGTGGACGGGGCGATTTACCTTCGCACGGATAAGGCGCTGTATCGGATCGAGAAGAACTGATGGAGCACCATCCCGAAAGGGTGGTGCTATTGGCGCACGATTGCCTGTTGCCGCCGTCGCCCCTTGTGCATCAGCGACAAAGTTCGCGACAGGATCGACGTTCGCCCTCAGCACCACCCTGTCGGGATGGTGCTCCCGGATGGTGCTCCATCACTTGAACCACACCGTATCCGCCAGCCACTTGCCGTCGGTCATGATCAGCGTCGTGAGGGTGCGCTTGCCGCCTTTCATCATGATCTTCGCCGTCTTCTTGCCTTCGAATTCGCCCATTTCGACAGACGCGACGAGATCCTCCAGCGACATGCTCGCGGCTTCCGTTTTGCCCTGAGCGACCACCTCCGCGGTGATGCGTTCCTTTTGGCGATCGGTGAAGCAGTTTTTGAGCTTGTCCGTTTCGCCGGCCTTGAGCAGTTCGAATTGATAGGCGATTGCGTCTTTGGGGTCCTGCGAGGCGGCGCTGGGGACGGTCACTTTCGGAGGGGTGCCGGTGCCGGTGCCCGGGCCGGTGCCGGGACTGGGAGTGTCTTTGTCACCGCAGCCGATGAGCGCCGTCATGATCGTGCAAAGTGCGAGTGTCGAGAAAATGTTCTTCATGACAGCGACTCCCTTGAAAGAAAATGAATGCAATGCGCGGGAGCACCATCCCGACAGGGTGGTGCTATTGGCTGACGGATGCTTGTTGCAAAGTTCGCACCTGGAGGCCGTGCGCGAATAGCACCACCCTGTCGGGATGGTGCTCCCAACGGATCATTCTACTTGATGAGATTTACATAGGCCAGATACGCGCCGACGATGAAGAAGGCGATGAATGAAATCCAGAGCATGATATCCCACGCGAGGCCGGGCTTGAGGCGCGCGTCGCACTGGCGATAGCGGAAGTACAGCGCGGCAATGCCCAGCAGCGGCAGCATCAGCGCCTGCATCACGCCGGAGATCAGCACCAGCGTCACCGGCTTGGGAATGAAGCAGTAGATGACGACGCATGCGAGCGGGAAGAACGCGCAGAAGAAACGAACCCACCTGCGGCGCACGACTTCATTCACCGGATGGATGCCGAAGGCGGGAATGATGTCCGCCGCCTGCCGGGCGTTGGCGGCGTTGGCGCTGAAGAAGGTCGAGTACAGCACCGCGATCGCGCCGATCAAGAACAGCGTCGGCGCGTAGGAGCCGAACACGGGCTGATACATGATGCTTAGCGTGCGGATGAGTTCGTCATCATTGGGATGCAGACCCGAGCGATGGAGCACGGCTGCGCCGAGGAGGTAGAAGACGATGGTGGCGATGGTGTAAAGGACCATCGAGGCCCAGGCATCCCACTTCATGACGCGGAGCCAGCCCTTGGCGCGGGCGAGCCAGCCGGGCGAGCCGTCGGCCTTGCCGGTCCATTTGGCGTAACCCTTTTCGAGGCACCAGTAGGGATAAGCCATGAGTTCGGATGCGCCGACACCGATGATGCCGAACGCGGCGAGCGCGGTGGCGACGGCTGATTTGCCGCCGAAAGAAGAGCCATCAGACTCCGGCAGTTGCAGGCTCAAACCTTCGCCCAGGTCCGCCATGGTCACGGCCCATTCGTTGTTGAACTGAAGCGCGACAAGGTTGCCGATGGTGATGATGGTGAAGGTGATGACGAAGATGATGGAGACCACCTCAACGAACTTGTACCTGCCGCTGGCGAGCATGACGGCGGTGACGACGCCGAGGATCGCCGCCCAGTATTTGTCATCGAGCGGACTGGGCGGAGTGCCGAGCGTATCGACCTGTGCCTTGAGCGCATCAACTTCCGCCTTCAGATTTGCATCATCCGGCGACGCGGCGAGTTTTGCTTTCGCCTTGTTGAAATCGTCGTACGCTTTGGACTGTGCGACTGACTTCTCGACGCGCGGCTTGAGCTGCGCGATCTCGCCTGTCAGCTCCTCCATGAGCGCGCCTTCTTCGATGGCAAGCGGATCGCTCGCATCGCGCCCGGCGGTCAGGCGATCGAGCCGGGCCTGTTTCACCTTGAGCGTGACCTGTTCGACTTTGTCCTGATTGAACTGCCGACCTTCCGCGGTGAGCGGCACGCTGATGGCCAGGCCCTGTCCGACGCCGCCGACGATGCCGCCGAGCTGGCCGATGGTTGCCAGGAACATGATGAGCCAGAACCAGGTGATGAGGTTGCCGCGCATGGCGGTCTTGCCGAGCGGCAGCGTGATGCGCGGGCCCG
Source organism: Phycisphaeraceae bacterium (assembly GCA_040902585.1). Classification (GTDB taxonomy): domain Bacteria; phylum Planctomycetota; class Phycisphaerae; order Phycisphaerales; family Phycisphaeraceae; genus JBBDXA01. Next base: position 442 of record JBBDXA010000214.1, on the reverse strand, counting down.
GCACGCTGTCGAGCGCGGCGAGCGTGGTCTTGGCGTTGATGATGGCGTAGCGACCCAGTTCGATCTGCACGAAGACTTTGACGATGCAGCCGACGAGGATGAGCCAGAGCAGCGTGAAGCCCGCTTCGGAGCCGACCCGGGTGGTGGCGATGAGTTCGCCTGAGCCGACGATGGAGCCGGCCAGGATCATGCCGGGGCCGATCTTGCGCAGGATGCCGCCGAAGGTATGGGGCGGTGCCTGGATCAGCGCGGGCTCATCAAGCGGCTGGTCTTGATCCGACATGCGAAATCCTCCCGACGATTGGAACCGATCGAACGTGAGGGTCGCAGTGTGAAGCAGAACGATGGGGATTGCAAGCGATGATGCGAGTGAAAGGATTGGATGGGTGCCACGGGTCGGCGAGGTCCGCCGAGCAGACCCGTGCGGATGGATGCGGCGCAC
>JBBDXA010000213.1:0-14991 GCA_040902585.1 Phycisphaeraceae bacterium | reverse complement strand
GACCAGGCTGTTGCCCCGGGTGTTGCCCAGGCTGTTGTCCAGGCTGTTGTCCCGGTTGCTGACCCGGTTGTTGCCCTGGTTGTTGTCCCGGTTGCTGGCCCGGCTGTTGACCCGGTTGTTGCCCCGGTTGTTGACCCGGCTGTTGCCCAGGCTGCTCACCAGGTTGTTGCCCCGGCTGCTGCCCCGGTTGTTGCCCCGGTTGTTGACCTGGTTGTTGGCCTGGCTGTTGCCCAGGCGACGGACCTTGTTGCTGCTGGCTGCGCTGTCCCTGCTGCGCGCCCTGTGGATCGAGTGCATCCGCTTCCTTCTCCGCCGCGCGGGCGAGTTGTTCCACCTTGTCGCGCGCTCGCCGCAGCGCTTCGCCTTCATCGCCCAGCACGCTGTCAGCCGCCTTCTCCACGCCTTCGCGAATACGATTCACCGCCTGCCTGACCTGGGGTTCCACCTCGCGCGCTTCCTGTGAAAAGCCCTTGTCCAGAAGCTGCCGCGTCACATCCAGCCCTTGATCCACGCGCTCCTGATCCGCCTTGCGCAGCGTGTCATAGAGTTGCTTCGAGAGCAGTGGCTGCGACGCCTCCGCGGTCTCTGTCACGCGCTTCATGTCTTCCTTCAGATCATTCAAACGCTGCTTCTGCTGATCCAGCGCATCGACAATCTCCTTCCGCTCGCCCTGATCGCGCAGCGTTTTCTGCTTGGTCTGGTCGAGCTCTTCCAGCTTCTTGCCCAGATCTTCCTGCTTCTGCGAAAGCTCGCGAGCATCCTTGCGCATGTTCTGCATATCTTCCGCGAACTGATTCGATGCCCGCTGCCTGAAATCCTCACGCAGCTCTTCGAGTTTTCGTTCCGCCCGCGTGCCTTCGGAAAGGGCCCGCGACGTCATGCCTTGCTCCAACGCTTCCGACGCCTGACGCGCGTTCTGCCGTGCCTCTTCCACCTGCTGCTTCGCCTCCGCCATCTGCTGCTGATTCTGGGGCTGCTCCATGCGATCCTTCAACTCATCCAGATCGCGCAGCACCTGTTCCTGCTGTTCGCGCAGTCGCTTGAGCTGTCGCTCCAATTCCTCGCGCTCCTGCTGGCTCTTGGCTTCCTGCATCGCCAGTTCAACCTCCTTGAGCTTCTCGTTCAGGTCGCCCTGCCTGCGCGCCAGATCGCGCAGGCGATTCAAAGCCTGTCGCACTTCGCGCTGGGCCGGGTCCTGTTGCTGTTCCTGCGCGAGGCGCTGCGTTTCGTAGCGGTTCTCCTGGTTCTTCAATTCAAGTTCATTCATCTGCTGCTGCGAAGGCCCCTGCTGGGCCTGCTGACTCTGGCTCTGCTGCTGTTGCCACTGCTGCTGACGGATGACTTCGTGCTCGCGGGCCTGGAGTTTGAGCATCGCCTGATACGCAGCCTGTTCCTCAGGAAGCGCGCCGGCAAGCGACTTGGCGGAGGGTTTGTCGAGAGCAACCGTCAGCAGTCGCACGGCTTCGCTCATGTGCTGCACCACGGTCTGCACATGCGAAAGCGATTGGGGATCGCTCAGGCTGTTCGCCAGTTCGCTGACCTTGTCGATCAGGTCGCTTTGCGAATCACGGATGACTGTCACATCAGGCACGAACTTGTCCGAAAGTTGCGATGCCTGCTCGCGCCGCATCAGGTTCCACGTGGCAGTGATGATCTCGCGCTGGCTCTTGAGCGCCTCGCCGATCTCGCGCATCTGCTGATTCTGCTGCTGTTGTTGCTGCTGCTGCTGCTGTTCGCTGGTCGGGGCCTGGCCTTCGCGGAAAATCTCCTCGAAGTGGCGGACCTCGGCGAAGTACATATCGCTGAGCGTGCGACGAACAGTCCCGTCCGCGGCCACATCCTCCGCCCAGAAGTGATACGAAAGAAGTTGGTCCGGTGTCGCGCCCATCGCTTCAAACGAAAGCAGATGCTCAGCCGGGTGCTTCGCCTTCGCGCCGCCATCCTTTAATAGAACAACCTCCACCGGCTCCTTCCCGGCGATCGCATACGACAGGCCGAAGGCCTTCACGCCGAAGTCATCCCAGGCCTCGGCCGCCAACAGGGTTTCTTCAATCGGCGAAACGCGCAGGTCGCGCTTCGGGAACACCAGCTTCAATTCCGGGGCGCGGTTCGGCAGCGCGGTCACGACCAACTCCGGCGGCAGGCGATTAGACCGGCCGGCATCATCTTCTAGCATCACCTTGTATCGCCGCGTGCGATCAATGGTCATCTCGCCGCGCACGATCGCACCTTCCGCGCCATCAGCCGTGAGCGTGACTGTCGTACCATCTTCACTCACCAGCTTCGCCTCGGCGACAGGCTTGTTCAATCGCAGCGACCAGGTAAGCTTCGTGCCCTCCACCGCGCTGACCTGGCGCGTGTCTTCGATGAGCTTCTCGTTCAAACCCGTGTACGCGGGGTACGTAAGCGTCGCATCCGCCTGGAGCATCTGCGGGTACTCGAAGACCGTGACGCTGAAAGACTTCGACTCGAGCCCTTCGCTGGTGATGCGATAGTTGAGCGGCTTCTCCACGCTGCCGATGCGGGCGCCCACCAGCGGATCATTCAGGCTCGGCGACATGGGCACGGACCGCGAAGGCTGCGTGTGGTCATCCACGATGAGCGTAACACTGGCGGGAATGCGGCGAGCAAACCGCGCGGTGATGATCAGGCTCGAACCGCGCTCGACTTCACAATCGCCCGGTTCAACCGTCATCACATTGGGCGCATCAGCTGCGAGTCCCGCGGGCAGGATCGCATCGAGATCGGTCGATGAAGGCAGCCCGGTTTTGGCCGTGAGGATCAATAGCGCCAGCACCGCCATCATTGCACCGGCTGAAACAAATTGTAGAAAGGCGAATCGCGACAGTCGGCTTTGCGGAACGATGCGCGTCCAGTCATGCTGCCGCGAGTGATCCATCGCTTCGCGCACGACTTGATCCTGAAGGAAACCCATCGGCCGATCGATCGGATGCTGATCGATCTCATCCAGCGCCGCCAGCAGGCGGGCATCGAGGTCCGGGTATTGATGTTCGATCAGGCGGGCGATGTGCCGATCGTTCGACACGGCCGCGTTGCAGACGCGACGGGTGATGAAGGTGATGACCAGCCCGAGGAAGCACAGCGCGGGCACGCCGAGACCGCGGGCGGATGGATCCACGCCTGGCAGCAACATGACCGCGCCGGCCGCGGCGATGAAGAGCCACGCGAAGGCCGAGGCCCGCCGCCAGCGCAGGCGCGATTCACGCTGGGCGACGCGGCGAAGTTCGTTGAGCAGTCGGTGGTGCGTCATGGTGCAGCCTCATCTGACTCCCCTCCCTTTGAAGGGAGGGGCTGGGGGAGGGTCGAGCCTCCAACATATCTTACGCGTCCATCCAATTATCAAACCAATCTGAGTATTTATAAGAAAATACGGAAAGCAGGAATCAATCCAGGAATTTGTATTGTCGCAATGTTCCTTATTTCCTCATTTCCTTGTAGATCACTGTATTGTTCCGAGCCATGGTATTCCTTGTGAATCAGGAAGCCTGCGTCGCCTCGCCGCCGGCCCCTTCGCCCGCCGACCCGGCGCGCGACGCGAAGTAACCCGCGAGCCACGATTCCAAAGCGAGTATGCCCAGGGCGGCTACCAACATCCAGCGCCACAGCTTGTGCCGGTTTTCCAGTTCCGCCATGCGCATCTGGCGTGCCCGGTCGGCCTGCGAGGCGATCAGGGCAGTGGAGGCGGTCTGAAACAAGCGTACGCCGCGCTTTTCGAATTCATCTACTGTCATCGGCGAAGTCTCGCTTTCGCCCGGCGAAAGGGCAACGGCAAAAGGCATCAATTCAGGCCCGATCGCAACCGTGTACAGGCCGGGCTCATCCGTTGCCGTCAACATGCCGTCTTCGCCAAGGCCCAGCGTCGTGTCCGTTCCGCGCGTGACAATCAATGCCTGACTGCGCTGGGCAGCGAGCTTCACCGCCCAGGACAGATCGACCGCGTCCCCCACTTCGATGCGCGGAGCCTGTCGCGGCAACCGTTCGCTCTGCTCCAGCAGAACGTTCATCAGCGGGACAAACTTGCTCGAAAGCGCAAGCTGCCCGTCAGCCGGTGCCCAGCTTGAGGCGAGGATCATGCACGTGCCCTGTCCGAGGGTCGTCTCAACGAGGGCGGGGCTGGCATCATCAAACCGCGCGAGCACATGCGGCTTCAACTCGGCCGGCAACGACTGCATCTCCAGCGTGCGATGTTTCCAGAAACGAATCTTCGTGAAATCACTGAAACGCGGATCGGCAAACGGCGCGAACAGAGCGTGCGTGAAATCCACCTGAGAGAGCATGGCATAGTCCGTCACGTTCGCTTCACGCACATCGACCTTGCCGAGATCCAGGAGCGAAGCGAGTGACAGCCCGTCGTCATTCTCGCGCAGGACCACGAGCGCGGTAGCACCCTGTTCCACGCGCGAACAAAGCGATGTGAGCTGCGCATCCGAGGGCGATTCGCCGACGATGATGAGCGAGGCACGTGTGAGTGTTTGGGCATCGAGCGCATCGCCGGGTTTGACCGCTGTGAGTTTCACAGTTCGGCCCGATGTCGGCAGGAACACATTCGTCAGGTAATAGTGCAGCCCGCGCACATCATTGGCCGGATCGCTACCTATATAGATAACCGTGACCTCGCGCGTCGGCGGGACGATGCGCCAGGCTTCGTTGTCGAATGCCGCATTATCGCCGCGCAGCGTGATCGTGCCGCCCGCCGCGAAGAGATCGGACTTCTCCACCCGCACCACGCGCGATTCACCGGCCGGGACGTAGACGTCGATCGTCTCCGCCTGCCCTGCCGTGGCCACGAGCGGGCGCACTTCGATCTGAAAGCGATCCTTCGTCGAAGCCTTTGCATTCGTGATGCGCAGGCGAAGTTGCTGGGCTTGCGGGCCGACCGCATCGCGATCGGTCACCACCTGCACGCCCGCATTCGTCGGCTTCCTCGCCGCCACGGCTTTCACTTCCAGCGTGACATCCGCCGGCCAGTCATAGGCATCGAGCGATTTCAGATCACCGCCCTGCTGCACATCGCTGATAAGCACCGCCTGTTTGTTGCCGGTAAAGGATTGCTTGCCGGTCGCATCGAGTTCGTTCAGAGCGTCAGCCGCGGCCACGAGGGCTTCGCCGAGATTGGTCCCGCGCTGCGTAGGCTTCAGGTTGGCGATCGCTTCATCCACCAGAGCGAGGCGCTGGCCGGGCGGCGCGGCAGTCCAGGCCTCGAAGGTGAGCAGGCGTTGCACGCTGCGATCGAACGCGAAGACGCCCAGCGTGTCCGTCGGCTTCAGATCCTTCGCGGTGTCCTTGAGCAGGATCACCGCGCGCGACCACAGGTCTTCGCGCGACATGCTCGCGCTGGTGTCAATGAGGACGACCACGCGCCTGGCCGCGCCGGGCTGCTCCGCCTCGACCGCCGCCTGATCCCACAGGAACGGCCGGGCAAACGCCAGCGCCAGCAGAATCACCGCCAACACGCGCAGCAATAACAGCAACCAATGTTCCAACCGACTGCGACTGGTCACCCGCGGCGGCGAAGGCGTGAGAAACATCAGCGAACTGAAATTCATACGGCCCTTGGGCGTCCGACGAATCAGGTGAAACAGAATCGGCAGCGACACGGCCGCGATCCCCGCCAGGAACAGGGGCGCCAGGAAACTCATCCGCGCCTCCCTTCGCCCTGCCGGCGCATGACCGTCCGCTTGATCATCTGCCGGCCGGAAAGGAAATCGAAAAGCGCCAGTTCCAGCGGCGTGTCCGTCGTGATGCGGTGGTAATCGACGCCCTGCTTGTCGCAGATGACTTCGATGGCCTTCAAGTGTTCACCCATGCGCTGCGTATATTGCTTGCGAATCAGATCAGGATCAACATACAGCTCGCGCTGCGATTCGACATCGTAGAACATGGCTGCGTCATCGAAGGCGAGTGAAAGCTCAGCGGGATCGAGCAGGTGAAACACCATTACTTCGTGCCCGCGCGAACGGAGATAACCCAGATGAGTCTCAAGGCCGTTCAACGGAGCGAGCAGATCGCTGATAAGGACATGAATACCGCGCTTGGTGACGAGGTCGGCAACGCGTTTGAGTGGTTCGGTCAGGTTCGTGCCTTTGCCTTCGGGTGTGCGTTCGAGGGCGACCATCAGCCGGCGCAGGTGACCGGGACGATAGCGGGCGGGAAGATACTCACGAATATCCTCGTCGAAAGAGACAAGGCCGGCTGCGTCGCGCTGCGTGGAAAGAAAGTAGGCGAACGTCGCGGCAAGCGTGGCGGCGTAGTCAGCTTTGGTCCAAAGCCCAGGCATAGCTATGCCTGGGCTTTGGCGTGCGTCGTCTTTGACGGTCCCAAAGTGCATCGACTTGCTGTTATCCACCAGCAGCCAGCAGCGTAAATTAGTTTCATCCTCGAATCGCTTGACATACAGTCGATCGCTGCGGGCGTATAGTTTCCAGTCTATATATCGTGGATCGTCGCCGACTGTATATTGGCGATATTCAGTGAACTCGACGCTGAAGCCGTGATAGGGCGAGCGGTGCAGGCCGGACATGAAGCCTTGCACGATCGCACGGGCACGCAGCTCCAGCCCTTTGATGCGCATGAGCGTGCGCGGGTCGATCAGGGAGGCGGAGCCTCTAAAGGCCTGGCCGGCTGAGCGGGGGGATGCGGGGATCGGGTTGGCGGGCGCTGCGGTCATAGGTCATTCATATCAAGGTCACGGCCGGGGCATATCCTTAATGAGTCGGTCCACGATCTCCTCCACGCTCACGCCCTGCGCCTCGGCGCGGTAATTCAATAGGATGCGGTGCCGCAGCGTCGAATGGGCGACAGCAATGATGTCCTCCACCGATACGTGGGCCTGCCCGTTGAGCAGCGCGCGGACCTTGGCGCCGAGCACGAGATACTGCCCCGCGCGCAGGCCGGCCCCCCAGCTTGCCAGCTCGTTGATATAGTCCGGCGCGGCCGGCGTGTGCGGGCGGCTGGCGGCGGCGATGCGCACCGCGAAACGCACCACATCCTCCGCGATCGGCACCTTGCGGATAATCTCGTGAAACGCCTGCACGTCGGTGCCGTCGAATATCGGCTCGATCGCCTCGGGATGCTTCGAGGTCGTGCGCGACACAACTTCCACTTCATCATCCTCCGGCAGATAATCGATCTTCACGTTGAACATGAAGCGGTCGAGCTGGGCTTCAGGCAGCGGATACGTGCCTTCCATTTCGATCGGGTTCTGCGTGGCAAGTACGAAGAAAGGTTGCGGCAAGGCATGACGCACGCCCGCGGCGGTGACCTGATGCTCCTGCATCGCTTCCAGAAGCGCGGCCTGCGTCTTGGGCGGTGTGCGATTGATCTCATCGGCGAGAATCACATTCGCAAAAATCGGCCCCTTCACGAAGACCATCTGCCGACGACTGGTGCCGGTGGTGTCGCGCGTCTCTTCGAGAATCTCGGTGCCGGTGATGTCGGCAGGCATGAGATCTGGCGTGAACTGAATGCGCTGGAAGCGCAGCCGGAAGATCTGCGCGATGGATCGCACCAGCAATGTCTTGGCAAGGCCCGGCGGGCCGGTGAGCAGGCAGTGGCCGCCGGAGAACAGGCAATAGAGAAGCTCTTCGACAGGCTTTTCCTGTCCGACGATTGTCTTGCGCAGTTCGCGGTGTATATCAACCTGCGCAGCGCGAAGCTTTTCGACGGCCAGCCGTTCGGATTCGTATTCAGAGGTGTCTGTTTGTAGTGCGGTCAACGGAATCTCCTGAGAGGAGGGCCAAGGGCCAGGGGTCAAGGGGCGGAGTCGAGAACGCGGGAATATTCCCTTGGACCTTGGCCCTGTTCCCTTGGCCCTTTTAATGCGTCATGGCATAGAACACAATATTGATACCCATGGGGTACGCCTGCTTTTCGCTGAACTCTTTGAAGTAATGTTCGTTCTCGCCTTCGCGTTCCCAGCCGTCGCCCAGGTCGGTGTTGTGGCAGATGATCATCATCATGCGGCCCTTGTCGTCGAAGATGGCGCGGTAATGCACTTCGCTGCCGTCGTCAGGGCCGGGGCGCCATTCGGAAGTCTGTCCGTTGGCGCCGTGACCGATGCTGGGCACCTGCGGTTTCTTTTTCAGGTCATAAACACAGTGAAAGATAGGATGTTCGAGAGGCAGATCGACCACCTGGCGATCGGGGAACACGCGTTTGATCTGCTGGTGAAAGTTATCGTACTCATCGCCGCCCCAGAAATCATCCACCATCATGAAGCCGCCGTTGAGTAGATACTTTCGCAGGGCTTTGACTTCGGGCTCGCTGAAATACAGTCCGCCGGGTTCGATCATGTATATCCAGGGGTAATCGAACAGGGCCGGGTCGGTGAGTTCGAACTTGACGGGAATCGGATTGACTTTGAGCGAAGTCAGTTGCTGAAGGCGGAAGGAGAAGTTGATGTCGGAGTCGGGGTAATCGGTGGCCCATCCGCCGCCGCGGCCGTAGCCGGAGAAGATGACGCGGGCGAAGGTGAATGTATCGTGTCTGAACGCGGGCGGATTCTTCCACATGGTGATGCCGCTGCGGGAGTAGGTCTGCTCGTCGATCTCGCTGCGGAAGCGCGAGCGCTGGGCAAAGACCAGGGACGCCGCGGTGGCGATGAGGGCGATGAGTATCCACGTGGTCTTGCGTTTCATCATTGGCCCCTTTTGGGTGCGGCGTGCGTGTCGGGTGGAACCGGCGCGGGTGGTTTCACCGGCTGCGGCTGGGCAGCGCGAATGGCGAGCAACAGCTTCTGCGCCTCGCGAAAACGCGGGGCTTCTTCCAGCGCCATGAGCACCTGCCGCTTCGCCTGCGGATCGCCCAGCGCGTGCAGATGCCGCGCCAGATCGTAGTGCGCCTGCGCGGGGTCGGCCGGCTCCATCTGAAGCAGGACGCGATAGGCCTTCGCCGCCTGGGCGTGATCGCCGCGATACTCCGCCGCCGTCGCCAGCCTGCGCCAAGGCTCGCTCACCAACGGATTCACCGCCAGCATGCGCTGGGCGTACTGCTGGACCGCCGGCCAGTCTTCGCGCGCGGCCGCCAGTTCCATCAGCCGGACAAAGGTCGGCACATGATCCGCATTCAGGGAGGCGAACTTCACAAGCACTGCGTACTCTGCATCCGTTTCTTTCAACTGTTGATGTACCGCCGCGAGCATGACCAGGGCGCTGTCATCGCCTGCGTAATCGGGATACAGAGTAAGGATCGAATTCAGCGTGGTCTTTGCATCGTCGTACTTCTCCTGTCCGAACTGCCGACCCGCCAGCAGCATCAGGCCGGCGAAGCTTTGCGGATGTTCCTTAAGCCAGGCGTCGAGCGCCGGGCCACCGCGCACGGCTTCCTTGGGCAACGGTTCCCAGTCCGCATCCGGGGCGACGGCCTCGGCTCGCTTGCGGGCCCAGGCTTCAAAGTCTTTCTCCAGCGTCGCGACCGGGGATATGTGTTTCGCCAGCGCCTCGTTGATATAGATACCTGTATGTAGGTCCGACAGTATCTTGCGCATCGCGTCGAGACCCGCTGTCTCGATGATATATTCGACCACCAGTGAGGATTCGTAATATGCAAACTGCAAATGCAGGGCCGACTTGGCGCGAAGGAACGCGGCGCTGAGCTGGCCGACAGGCGTGAGTTCGCCTTCGAGGATCATCCTGCGGTAGGTCGGGTTGATGGCCTGGCCCCAGGTCTTGTTGGCCTGCTGTTCTTCGTACACGCTGATGCCTTCGCTCAGCCAGCGGGGCATGCGGTTGCGCGTGGCCTGGAGCGTGACCACGTGGCAGAACTCGTGCCAGAGGACCGCTTCCCAGTTGGCGGTGTTCTGTTTGAGGGCGGCCGGGCTGTTGGCGGTGATGACTTTGCCGAAGCAGACGCCCAGGTAGCCTGACCCGCCGGGCAGGCCGAAGGTGCGGATGGCGAAGTCTTTCTGGTCGGGGAAGATTTCAACGGTGACGCGTTCCTTGAGCGTCATACCGTATTTGTCACAGAGTACGGATCGGGCGCGGTTGAGTAGATCGAGCACGCGATCGCCATAGATACTCGCTTCGCGGGCATCCATGCGCACGATGAAATGTTCGTTTTCCAATGATGTGAACTTGGCGATGTTGTCCTGCAGCGTGATGAGGTTGTAAGCGACGACGTTGAACCCATCCTTCTGATGCACTTCCTTGGCCAGGCGCCAGCCTTCTTCGACTTCGCCCAGGCGCAGCAGATCCTGCGCGAGCTGCATCTTCGCAGCGAGATAGTTTGGATCAAACGTGAGCGACTTGCGCTGCGAGGCCGCCCCTTCCGCGAAGCGATATTTCGCGGAAAGCTTGCGGCCGATGACGTGTTCGACAAGCGGGTTGGTCTTCCAATATCGCAGCGCCCTTTCGCGCGCGGCCGCCTCACCCGCGGCATCGTTATCCAGATGGGCGATCACCGCAGTGTAGGCCCATGCGGTCGGTTCGGATGGATTCACGCCCAGCGCTCGGCCCAGCCACTGGCCGGCCTCTTCGTAGTGTTCGCCGTCGATCAGGTTGTCCGCCCGCATGAGCATCGCGCCGGTGTGATTCGGATTCAGCTCCAGCGTTTTCGCCAGGGCTTCGGTGGTCTTCACATCATCAGAAGGCGCGTAGGCCTGGGCGATACCGAACCACAGGTCCGCATCCTGCGGGAAGCGTTTCACGCCGTCGCCGAATGCCTTGGCGGCCTCGGCGTAATCGTGTTTGTTCAGGGCGAGCTGGCCGACGGCGAGGTAGGTATCGCGGTAGCCGGGCGTTTCCTTTTTGGCGCGGTCATAAAGTAGCTGCAGCACCTGGCGCGGGTCGGCTTCCAGCAGCAGCGTGGCCTTGCCCTGCGCGACCAGGTCCGGGGCATCGGTGTACCACCACGGGCGATTGGTGACGAGGGTGTTGATCTGTTCGAGGAGGACGGCTGCCTTTTCGCGCTGGCCTAAGCGCATGTATACATCGTGGCCGAGCACGCGAATGCGGATGCTGGAGTGGTAGCGCGAGAGGGCCTGTTCGAGGACCGTGCGGGCGTCTTCGTAACTGCCGACGGCGAGGTGGGCGCGGATGGCGTGGTGCCGCCAGTCTTCGTGGTACTGGCCTTCGTCGATGGCTTTGCGGGCCTCGTCGATGCAGCCGACGTAGTCACCGGTGTGGAGTTTTTGGGCGCAGGTGGTGAGGTCGGCGCGGGCGGGAGGGGTGAATGTGGAAAGGAGAAACAGGGCAAGAAAGATGACGTGGGAGACTCCGCGAGTCGCGGCGATCGGGTGCTGGATCGCGTCGCGGCGAGGCGTGGCGTCAGGATGGAGCGACAACAGACTGATCAAACCACCGGTTCCCGTGAGGCCGTGGAAACGAGGTCGCGCTGAGTCGGCCCACGAGGGCTAACTGGTTCATTCTACAGGTAACGAATGGGAAGCAAGTGATATTTCGTTTTGGGGAACGAGCCGGGGTGCGTCGTCACGGAGTCGAACGGCGGTGGCTTGCGGGGGAGGACGGGAGCGGCGGGCTGTTTGGTTCCGCCGCGATACGCGGCAGGTCGCTGGACCATTGACTTAGGGTAGGCGTGGCGAGACGATGAGCGAAGTAGGCGATGAGTATCGCAAAATGCGGACTGCTTGCCGGGTGAACGAAAATATGAACGAGACCCACTTTGAAATCTATCTGCGCGCGCTCGATGCCTGTGTCGATCCTCAGGGGGTTCTGGGCGATGAGCGAGTGGTGCATCCTCCCACACCGGATTTCGGCTACGAAAGCACGCCGGCGAACGGGCTAACCTTTGGGTCGATGGGAGTCGATGGCGTTCACTATGTCATCCTCAAGTTGAACGGATTTGTGGTGAATGATTCACCGGTCATCGAGGTGTCTCCGATGGACTTCAGCGACGTGTATCAGGTGCTGGGCGAATCCTTTTTGGGCTTTCTCGCGACTGGTTGTGCCGTCTCACCCACCGAGATGGAATCTGTGTTTGAAACGGAGTTATCTGGATCGCAGACGCTGATCGCCTTTCTGAAAGAGCGATTCGATATCTCAAGGCTGTGGAAACAGAAGCGCTCGCAGCGATTTCGCGATCGCCTGGAGCTGATTGAAAGGAAGGCGTGAACGGCCGGCGAATTCCGTGCGCAATGGACGACTTGATGCCGCCGCGACACGCCGCGGCCCGCTTGGACAACCCTTGATTCCGCATGATCAGGTTTGTATAATGTTCGTATTCCGCAGGATCGCGGCCGCGCGATCGCTTTGCGTAGGCCGCCCCTTCGCCCACCGGCGATACCGGCGATCGGTCTGTCCCGAATCAGCCACTTTCGCCCCGCGAGGCATGTCTAGTAGACACGAGGTAGACACGGGGTAGCCATTTGACAAGTGAATACTGCAAAAGCATTTACCGCCAAATGGCTACCTGGGGGTAGGGGGGTAGGTAGACATGTGGCTACTTTCAGACGATGGCGACAGAAAGTCCACCTTCGTCCCACGCGGCCCCGGCTGGACGGTTGCGGGAATCAGGGCGTCGTCTGCAGCTTCTCTTCCATCTTCGCGATGCTTTCCTGGAGCTCCTTGATCGCGGGCTGATGCGGGTCGATGTTCTGGAGGCCGCGAAGATAGGTGCGGGCCTTGGCGAGGTTGCCGGCCTTGATGTTCCACGCCACCGCGCCGCGGAAGAGACGCCACTCCGTCGAGTTGGCGGCAATGGCGCGTTCGTAAAACTCGGCAGCCTTGGCCGGTTCGTTGAGCATGCCCCAGGTGATGGCGATGTCCTCCGCTGCCCGCGCCTGGAACTGCTCGTGATCCAGAAGATTGTTTTCCAGATCGGTCATGGCTGCGGTCGCGTCGCCGAGCCTTCGATGTACCGCTGCACGTTTGAGGATGTAAGGCACCAGGGCCTCGCGATCATCCAGCGCCGTGAACTTGATGGCCTTGTCGATGTGCTGGAGGGCGAGATCCGCTTCGTTCTGCTTCATGTAGAGATCGCACAAGGTCGCGTAAGCCTGATGGTAATCATCCTTCATCACCAGGGCTTCAGTCAGGCGGGTGAGGGCTTCGGTGAAGCGCTCGGTGCGGATGTAAACCTGCGCGAGGTAGACCATGTGCAACGGGTCGAGGGGACTGAGTTGATGAGCAGTGAGGTAGTTCGCCTCGGCTGCGGGAAAGTCGCGCATCTCATAGAGAATCGTCCCGGCCAGGTGATGCACCATGGGCTGATTCGCGTCGAGCTTCAGACTCTTCTGAAGTTCGTCGTAGGCCTCGGGCCACTTGTAGAGTTCGATGTACACCTTGCCCAGGAGCGTGTAGGCCGGGTGATACTTGGGGTACTTGGCGATGAATGCCTTGGCCTTTTCGACCATGGGTTCGAGCCGCCTGATCTGCTTGGCCTGGGCGAAGTCATCTTCGAGCTGGGCGAGTTCTTTCAGGGCGATGTCGGGATCGAAGGCGACGTTTTTAGGCGGAGGCGGCGCGGAGCCGTCGCCGCAGGAAGGGAGCAGGGTGACGATCGCCGCCGAGAGGATCGCGGCGAGAAACAGGCGGGATCGGGCGGGGTGTCCAGGGTGTGCGGGGGATGGGTTCATGTGTTGGTGCGACAGGGGAGGTCAGACGGTTGGCGTGCGGGAGTCAACGGTCCCTATGCACAGGAGTGCATGGGCTTTGGGGGTGTTTCCTTCTCCTCTGCTTTGCGGGTTGCCGTCTTCTATCTTCCGCACGGTGACGCCGAATTTCCAGTAGACGACCGCGACAATGCCTGCGATGGTGCCCAGGACGATGATGGCGATGACGAGGTAGTTGCCTCGCTTCGAGGGCTTTCTGGGGGGCGGATCGTCGGGCATGGAGCAAAGGTAGCGGTTGTGTGCGAAGCCGCAAGCGGCGGGGAGCGGAGGCTGCGGAGGCGCAAGCGGCAAAGCGGGGGATCAGGGTTCGAGCAGGACTTTTACGACGCCTTTGCCGCGGGCTTGTTTGAGGGCGTCGATGCCTTCGGAGAGTTTCATGCGTTTGCTGATCAGACTGACGACGTCGATCTTCTCCGCGGCGAGTGCGGAAAGGGCATCATCGAATGGGCCGCAGCGACTGCCGATCACTTCGATCTCGTTGATCACGATCGGCGAAAGGTCCACCATGGGGCGGTCCTCCCGCGGGGCGACGGTGGTCTTCATGACGATCTTGCCGCGCGGGCGGACCATCTTCATCGCGGTGACAAGACCATCGGGCGAGCCGGTGCAGTCGACGACAATATCCTGGTCGGCCCGAAGGCCGACATCTTCGAGCAGCCGATGTTTCACGCCCCATTTCTCACACAGGGCGATCTTCGCCGAATGCTTGCCGACGAGGCGAACGGTTGCGTTGAGCTGGGACATGACCTGAGCGCAGAGCAGCCCGAGCCGACCATCGCCGAGCACGGTGATGAATGGCCGACCTTCGATCGTGAGCTGGCGCAGAATCTGATAAGCCGCGGCCAGCGGTTCGGTGAACACGGCATGATCATCATCCACCGATTCGGGCACCTCGAAAAGGTTGACGACGGGAAGGGTGAACTTCTCGGCGAAGCAGCCATCCTTACCATCGATGCCCAGCACGGTTCGCCTGCGGCAATGTTCGCGCAGGCCTTTCCTGCACATGTCGCACTTGCCGCAGACGCAGTTGATGGACCCGACGACGCGTTTGCCGACCCACTTCTTCGCCTGCTTACCGCTGCACTCTTCGACGATGCCGACAAACTCGTGGCCGAGGACGCCGGTGAACCCCATGTAGCCTTTGCAGATTTCCAGATCGGTCGCGCAGATGCCCATGCGAAGGGGGCGGATGACCGCCTCGCCGAAGCCCGCCTGCGAAGGGCGCGGGGCGTTGTGATCGGTGATCAGCTTCGGTTTGTTGCCGTCGAAGATGAGGGCTCGCAATACAGGCTCCTGAATCGGATGCGTTCGGGGATCGGTCCGGGTGCCACGGGTCAAGGAGGCTCGGCGACGCAGACCCGTGCTTGGGTTCGTGGGCGTCAGACCCTGCGCACGGGTCTTCGTCG
>JBBDXA010000212.1:0-15327 GCA_040902585.1 Phycisphaeraceae bacterium | reverse complement strand
GTCCTCCCCCGGCTCACGCCGGGGGCTACGCTGATGCCGCCGCGTTGCGGCTGAAACCAACGCATTCGATCAACCCCCGAAAGGTTGATGCGCCCTCACCGCGAAGCTGGGTTTTTGCGCTTGACTCCGCCGGGCCTAAGTTTGTATAATGTTCGTATTCCGACCGCGGGCTGCGCGATCGTTTCGCCCGGCCGCCCCCGGCCTCCATCGCTCGCCTTGGGCGGTCGCGGCGATGGGTTTGCGCGGGTGACGATCTGTATGCCCGCCAGGCCGTGTCTAGTAGACACGGGGTAGACACGGGGTAGACATCTGCACAGGTCCTTTCCCATGCAGCAGTTAACATGCAAATGGCTACCAGGGGGTAGGGGGGTAGGTAGACACGTGTCTACCTATGGGAAACCCTGAAGGCGGGCGGTCGCGGGCGGCCGGGCGACGGTTCAGGGGTGACATGGGCTACCATGTCGCGAGCACTCGAAAGGTGAATCATGACCATGAATCGACGAGCGTTCCTGAATCACACGGCAGCCGGTGCGGTGGGGGTCGCGGCTTGCGTTCTCGCAGCCCCAGGTGCGAAGGCGAGCGCGGAAGAGAGCGCTGCTAAGCCGCAAGCGGCGGGGGCGGGCGGCTGGCGCGGGAATCCGATCGGGGTTTCGACTTATTCCTTCTGGCGCTTTCGTGAAGGGGCGAAACTGGAGATCGATAAATGCATCGACCTCGCTTCGGAGATGGGTTTCGATGCGGTCGAGGTGCTCGAAGTGCAGATGCATCGCAAGGACGCGGCCTACATGCAGGAGATCAAACGTCGTGCCTTCGTGCATGGCCTGAGCCTGTGCGGGTTCTCCACGCACCAGGGCTTCGTCAGTCCCGACAAAGCAGTTCGTCAGACGAACATTGATAAGACCCTCGCCAGCATCGAGAACGCATATGCGATGGGCATTGCGACGATGCGCGTCAACACCGGGCGATGGGGCACGACGAAGAGCTTCGATGAGCTGATGAAGAATCGCGGGATTGAGCCGGCGCTGGAAGGTTACACGGAAGCGGATGCGTTTCCGTGGGTGATCGAGGCGTTTGAGAAGTGTCTGCCGACGGCGGAGAAATGCGGCGTGCTGCTGGGCCTGGAAAATCACTGGGGCCTGGGCCTGACGCCCGAAGGCGTGCTGAAGATTGTGGATGCGATCAAATCGCCCTGGCTTCAAATCACGGCTGACACGGGCAACTTCCTCGAAGACCCGTACGATCGACTCACCAAGCTCGCGCCCAAGACCATCTTCGTGCAGGCGAAAACCTACTACGGCGGCGGTGTGTGGTACACGCTTGATCTGGATTACAAGCGCATCGCGGCGATTTTCAAGAAGGCGAATTATCGCGGCTTCATATCGCTGGAGTTTGAAGGCAAGGAAGACCCGCGCACGGCGGTGCCGAAGAGTCTCGCCCTGCTGCGCGATGCGTTCAAAGCATGAAGTGCCATCATGTCGACTGTAACTCACAATGATGAATGGACCGATCTCTGTGCCGCGGTCGACGTGCCCGAGCAGGGCGGTGTGTACGTCGAAGTGGGGACCAGAGCGATCGCGGTGCTGCGCGTCACGGCGAAGAACGGCGAGCCGGTTGACGCGGCGGCCTTCCGCGTGATGGATGATCACTGCCCGCATGCCGGCGGCAGCCTGTCGGCAGGGGCGATCATCGAAGATTGCGTGATCTGTCCGTGGCACGCCTGGCCGTTTGATGTGAACACGGGCGTGTGTCCCGATGCGGACAGTTACCGCGTGAAGACGTATGCCGTGCGCATCGTGGAAGGGCGCGTGGAGGCGAAGCTGTGAGCGAATGTTGAAGTCATCGTGATTCGAACTGTCACCTTCCTATAATCCCGACCATGTCCACGACCGACCCCAACCCGCGCATCACCCTTCGCACCATCCGCCAGTGGGTGCGCAGCGGGAAGACGTTCCCCATGCTCACCTGTTATGACGCGACGACGGCGCGCCATCTGTGGCGCGGCGGCGTGAAGACGCTGCTCGTGGGCGACACCGCGGCGGAGATGATTCTCGGTTACGACTCGACGCTGCCCGTGAAGTTTCCCTTCCTCGTGGAACTTACCGCGGCGGTGCGCCGCGGTGCGCCCGAGGCCTTCATCATGGCGGACATGCCCTTTGGCAGTTACCAGTGCGGCGATGATGTGGCGATGAAGAACGCCATGGCGTTTCTCACCGACGGCGCGGCTGATGTGGTCAAGCTCGAAGTCGACGGCAGCTTTGGCCCGCTGGTCGAGCGCATGAGCCACGCGGGCATTCCCGTCGTGGCTCATGTCGGCTCGCGCCCGCAGACGGTTCGCGCCCGCGGCGGTTACGGCTCCGTCGGCAGGTCGCGGCGCGAGGCGGATGAGATCGTGGCGACGGCGGTGGACATGATCCGCAGAGGCGCGGTGATGCTGCTGGTCGAAGCGGTGCCGGCGGAGGTGGCGCAGCGGATCGTGGAGATCGCCGTGTCACCTGCGAGCGCCGAGCCTGTGCCGGTGGTCGGCTGCGGCGCGGGGCCTGCGTGTCACGGGCATGTGGTGGTGCTGCACGATCTGGTGGGCCTGACGCCGTGGCATCCGCCGTTCGTGACGCCGACGGCAAACCTGGGTGAGCAACTGGAGAACGCGGCGGCCCAATGGGCGAAGCTGATCGAGAGCGGGGAGTATCTGAAGAAGGATCATCCGTACAAGATGAAATGAGAGGAATGCGGACGGAGTTGATGTTGAATCGTTGTGATGGAAGACGCGGGTGCCCCCGCGCACGCCTCGCCTTGCGTTCGTATCATAGTTGGACTCCGCATCGCGGCCTTTGCAGGCCTGATGCAAGGTCCACGCCCGCGTGACGTTGTGCCTTCGTCCGCTCCGCCTTTGGAGGTTTCCCGTCCATGCCTGAACGTCCCCCGTCCGCCATGCCGCCCGTTCCGCCTCCCGCCGCCGGTGGAGCGAAGGTGGTGCTCGCCGCGCTGGGCCTGGGCCTGCTGGCGGTCATCATGCTCACGGTTTACATCCAGGGCGTGAAGAACCAGGTCGCCGCCGAGCAGTTCACGGTCTGGGTGCTTTCCAAGCCGGTGCTTGCGGGTCAGCGCATCGGTACCAATGACTGGGTGCCCGTGAAGGTGCCGCGCAAGGAAGTGTTCACGCTCGGCTTCGAGTCCCTGGGCGCGTACACCAGCCCGACCGGCAGCGACGAGAACCTGCGCGCTCTCATCACCGGTGGCAAGCAGTGGGAAGTCAACGCGGTCAAGGGCCAGTTGATCGTTCACGGCATGTTCGAGAAGGGTGCCGGCAGAACCGAGATGGCCATGGAAGAGGGCAAGGTGCGCATCGCGCTGCCCATTCAGAGCAAGCTCACGCCCGGCGGCCTGAGGCCGGGTGATTACGTCGACATCGCCGCGCCGATTCAGACCGGCGGCATCGGGCCGGAGGTCATGATCGTCATGCAGTACGTTCAGGTGAAAGCCGTGGGCAACTACACGCTCGCGGAGGAAGGCGCCGTCGAAGGCTCGCGCTCGATCCGCAGCTACGGCACGGTGAGCATCGACGTGGAGCCGGAGGTCGCGACGCAGCTTTCCACACTGGAAAAAATGGTTCGCATCTACGGCCAGTTCGAGCTCTATCTCACCGGTCCGCGCCCGCCCAAGTGGGACCCGGGCAAGATCAACCCCGAAGTGCAGAAGCATCTGAGGAAGAGTTTCCCCTCGGCCGGCTGAGTCGAAGCTGATCCTGACTCGGAAGTATTTGTAGACGTTTCATGGAATTCATTCTCTACGATCACAGCACGAACACGCGGCAGACGATCGAGGTCGAGGGCGATCCCGTGACCATCGGTCGCGATGATGACTGCCTGATCTCGCTCAAGTCACCCTTCGTCGCCCGCAAGCATGCCCAGATCATCCGCAAGGGCAATCAGCTTTTCGTGGAGACGCTCAGCCGGGCGGGCACGCGCGTGGCGAACATGGAGGTCGTGCCGGGCAAGCCGGTACGCATCGACTTCGGCGATGAAGTGCAGGTCGCGCAGTTTTCCATCGCGGCGCTCAGCCCCGGCAAAAAGGCCGCCGCGTCGGATGATCACCGCGAGATGCACAAGCGTCTCATGGGCTTTGAGCAGAAGGTGCATGCGGACCTGCTCAGCCGCATGAACCTGCGCATGACGGGGCACATCAACAAGAACGACGCGGGCTTCGCCGCTCAGGTCATCGAACACCTGCGCGAGATTCTCACGCAGCAACTTCAGACGCTGGACCACGATCTGATCGTCCACGCCATCTACACGCACATGCATCGGCTGGTGATCGCTGAAGTCGTGCGGCAATGTCAGGGCAAGTTTCAGATCGACTACGCCGCGGGCGACGAGCGCTTGCGCGATGCGGAGCGCGACAAGGCGATCAACGATCTTGTCGTCTCGATGGTCGATCTGATGCCGTTGACGTTCTCGCCCATGTCGGTCACCGAAGATCTGACCACCGCCGAGACGGAGTTCGAGGAGATCTTCCCGCGCTTCCTGCCTTCGGTGACCAAGGGCATGGCCCAGTACATGGTCGTCCGCCTGATCGCGAAGGATTTGCAGGACATCATGTTCGGCCTGGGACCGCTACAGGACCTGCTGAATCTCGCGAATGTCAGTGAAATCATGGTGGTGGGCAAGGACCGGATTTACGTCGAAAAGAACGGCGTGATTCAGCCGACGACGCGAACCTTTTTCAGCGATGAAGTGTTGCTGAGCGTGATCGAGCGCATCCTGACGCCGGTCGGAAGGCGCATCGATACCTCGACGCCGCTGGTGGACGCCCGCCTGCTCGACGGCAGCCGCGTCAATGCGATCATCTCGCCGCTGTCGCTGGTCGGACCCTGCCTGACGATTCGTAAATTCGGCTGGGTGCCGTTCACGATCGATGACCTGATCAGCCGCGGTTCGATTTCCGAACAGGCCGCCGAGTTCTTGCAGGGCTGCGTCATCGGACGAGCCAATATCGTGATCAGCGGCGGAACGGGTTCGGGTAAGACAACCTTATTGAATGTACTCAGCGCCCACGCGCGTCCGAGTGAGCGCATCATCACCGTGGAAGAGTCCGCCGAGCTCAAGCTGCCGCAGCCGCACGTGGTTTCCCTCGAAGGCCGGCCGGCGAATATCGAAGGCAAGGGGTCTTACTCGATCCGCGATCTGGTGCGCAACAGTCTTCGTATGCGGCCGGACCGCATCATCATCGGCGAAGTGCGCGGACCCGAGGCGCTGGACATGCTCCAGGCGATGAACACCGGCCACGACGGCTCGCTCTCGACGCTGCACGCCAACACGCCTGACGATGCGATGAAACGATTGGAGACGCTGGTGCTCATGGCGGTGGACATGCCGGTGCGGGCGATCCGCGATCAGATTGTTTCAGCCGTGGACATCATCGTGCAGATCTCACGCTTCGCCAACGGTCGGCGTCGCGTGACGCACATCACCGAAGTCATCGCAATCGACCCGGAACACGGGCAGATCCGCTGCGAAGATATTTACACGCTTAAGAATGCCGACCAGCCCCGCCTGCGGCACACGGGCTACATCCCGTCGTTCGCGAAGAACCTGGTCGAAAAGGGCATCACGGATGTGAAGGTGTTTTTGTAGGAAGGAACGAAGGCACGGAGGGACGGAGGAACGAAGTAATACCAGCGAAGCCATCAATCGGAACCCTGAACTCTGAACCCTGAACCCTGAACCTGACCGCCATGGACATCAACCGCCAGACCATCCTGCTCATGGTGCTCACGTTCGCCAGCGTGTTCCTGTTCGTTGCCTATGGCTCGCGCATGATCATTGCCTGGTGGTTCCGCAACGAACAGCGCATGGACCGCGTGCTCAACTATCAGCTCCTGCTCAACGTCAGCCCGCGACTGGCGATGATCCTCATGGCATGCGGCATGCTCCTGTGCGGCATGGTCGGCTACCTGCTCGGCGATCTCCTGTGGTTCGTCGCCTTCGCGACCGTCGGCTTCTTCGTTCCGTGGATCGTTCTGCGGCACCTCGAGCAGAAACGCAAGGAACGACTCGAACTCCAACTCGTTGACGGCATTGTCACACTCGCCTCCGGCGTCCGCGCGGGACTCACGCTCGTGCAGGCGATGGAAATGCTCGTGAAGGATCACACCGGCCCGATCAAACAGGAATTCGGCCAGCTCCTGCGCGAATACCAGATGGGCCTGGACCTGAATCAGGCGATGCGCAACACTGCCAACCGCGTGGGTCTGTCCAACTTCCGCCTTCTGTTCACCGCTATCGAAATGCATCGCGTGCGCGGCGGCAACACCGGCGAAAGTCTCGACCGCATCGCCGAGTCCATCCGCGAAATCCAGCGCCTCGAAGGCAAACTCGACGCCATCACCGCGCAGGGCCGATACCAGGCCCTGTTCATCACGCTGCTGGCACCGATCATCGTGCTGATCGCGTATTTCCTCGATCCCACTCTGATCGGCCTGCTCTTCACCGAACCAGTGGGCCGGCTCGTGCTGCTCGTCGTCGCCGGCATGGTCGCGGGCGGCTACTGGTGGATTCGTAAGATCATGGCGATTGACATCTGAGACCAAAGCATGAAATCAGAAAGGCATAAAAGCAGAAAAGCAATTCAATCGACGACACAGCGCCGTGCCGGTGCCTTCATGTTCTGTTTTTCTGCATTTTCGCTTTTCTGTTTTTCCGCCACCCTATGAACCTAGACCCCACCCAGATCGTTGTCAGTGTCATGCTCTTCAGCAGCGTGTTCCTGCTGGTGTGGGCGCTGTTCAGTTTCCCCGTCGTGACCGAGATGCCCGTGCATCGGCGGATCGCCGCGGCCATGGGGCTCATGCAGCGGGAAACCGTCTTTGAAAACAAACTGCTCACGCCGTTCATGAACCTCTTTCTCGCTCTGGCCAACCGCATCGGCTTCCCCGCCCTGCGCGACTGGCTTCGTCGCCAGCTCAACGCCTCGGGCAATCCCAACAGCTACAGCATCGACGAGTACCTGGCGATCTGTCTCGCCTGCGGCTTCGGCTTCGGCTTCGGCATGGGCATCGTCACGCTCGTTTTCTTTGGCAGCTTCAACCCCGTCATGTTCCTCTCCATGTTGAACGTCGGCTTCGTCATCCCGCTTATGACCCTGCGCGACATCGCCGCCGGCAGAACCCGTCGCATCAGCAAGAAGCTGCCTTACACGATGGACCTGATCGCCCTGATGATGGGCGCGGGCAGCAACTTCACCGAAGCGATTGAAACGCTCATCCGCGATGAGCCGGAGGAGGACTTCAATCAGGAGCTGCGCATCGTGATGGCGGAGATCGAGTTCGGCACCCGCCGCGCCGATGCCCTGACCAACATGGCCGATCGCATTCCGCTGGAGACGCTGCGTTCGGTTGTCGGCGCGATCAACCAGGCCGAGGCGATGGGCACGCCGCTGTCGGACATCCTCAAGAGCCAGAGCGGCATGATCCGCATGCACCGCAGCGTGCGGGCCGAGAAGCTCAGCGCCAAAGCCAGCCTGCGCATCCTGGTGCCGACGATGCTGATCCTCGGGGCGGCGATGCTCGCGCTGTTCGCCCCGCTGATGATTCGCAGGATGGTGTCGGGAAGCTGGTTCGGATGATCCGAGACGGAAAATCACAAAGACAAAAGCTTCAAATCACAAACAAGTTCCAAAGACAAAATTCAAAAGTGACGAAACAAGCCAATATGGAACGGCTCGCTGAGCAATGCGTATGATTTTTCTTTTATAGAGAGTTTGTGTTGAGATTTGTTTGAGATTTGGAGCTTTGGTCTTTGAATTGTTCCGCCTTGGAGTCCTCATGCCCGATCCGAGTCCGATGAATCCGCTTCAGATCCAGGTCTTCGCCGGTGCCGCCTCCGGTCGTCGGGCGCGGTTCGATCGTTCGCCGATTACCTTCGGCCGCGAACCGGACAATCTGCTGGTCATCGATGACGCGTTCGTCTCGCGCTACCACGGCGAGCTTCGCTTTGAAGGCGGGCAGTGGCTGCTGGACAACAAAAGCAGCAACGGCACGAAACTCGGCCGCCGCAAGGTGGCCGAAAAGCCCCAGCCGATTCAGTCGGGTGATGAAGTCTCCGTCGGCGGCAAGCTGCTCTTCAGCATCACCATCGAACCGGTGGAAGGCCCCGCTTCCGAAGAGCGGTCGATCATGGACATGGAAAGTGACGAAGCGGGAGAAGTCTCACCCGCCAAGAAAAAGCAGAAGATGTTCGTCATGATCGGCGTCTACATGGTCATTCTGCTGGGCCTGGTGATTTTCCTGAGCACGCTTAAGGGCAAGCCCCGCGATGTCGCAAACACAACCAAAGAGTTGACGCGCGAGCAGGTCGATCGTTTCGTGCGCCAGCCGCTGCCCGTGGCTGTGCCCAGTGAGCCGCGCTACCGCGAGTACATGGTCGCGGCCGACAGGCTCTACAACATCCGCGAAAATTCACCGTCCGGCTACTTCGAGGCGCTTCGCGCATTCCAGAACGCCGTGTCCGTGGCGGGCACCAACAACGGTCGCCTCAAGCCCGAAGACCCGCAGGCACAACTGAAACTGACCGAACTCGAGAGCGCGCTGGGAAGGAAGATCTACGACGTCTACATCGACGGCATCAACCGCCTTCGTCGCGGTGATGATGAAGGCTCCTATCGCGCGTTCGAGTCCGCAAAGGTGTTGTTCAACGACATCGGCAACCCACTCTATAAGAACCTGGAAGGATGGATGGCCGACGCGGCCAAGGGCATCAAGGGGAAATTGAAGAAGCCCAAGTAACTGCTTCTCCCAGCAGGAGCATGCCGTGAGAACGAGCCGGTCGCTCGCCCTTTTCCTCCCGCCTACACTACCGCCGCCATGCCTACGCTCTCCCCAACCACCATCCCCGACGCCCACGGCCGCTTCGGCCCGTTCGGCGGCATTTACGTGCCCGAAACACTCATCGCCGCCATCGATCAGCTTCGCGCCGAATACGACAAGGCCCGCAACGATCCGGCCTTCAAGGCGGAGTTCGAGTCGCTGCTGCGGCATTACGTCGGCCGCGAAACGCCGCTCTATGAAGCCACGCGACTGACCGAGACCGCAGGCGGCGCTCGCATCCTTCTCAAGCGCGAAGACCTCGCCCACACCGGCGCTCACAAGATCAACAACTCCCTCGGCCAGGCTCTGCTCACGGTGCGCATGAAGAAGAAGCGGATCATCGCCGAGACCGGCGCGGGTCAGCACGGCGTCGCCACCGCCACCGCCGCCGCCAAGCTCGGGCTCACCTGCGAAATCTACATGGGCTCCGAAGACATCCGCAGGCAGGCCCCCAATGTCGAACGCATGAAGCTGCTCGGCGCGAAGGTGACGAGCGTCGAGTCCGGCTCGCGCACCTTGAAGGACGCGACCAACGCGGCGATGCGCGACTGGATGGAGACCAGCGAACACACGCATTACATCATCGGCTCCGTCGTGGGGCCGCATCCGTTCCCGATGATCGTGCGCGACTTTCAATCCGTCATCGGACGCGAGTGCAGGGCCCAGTGTCTGGAGCAGTTCGGGCGGCTGCCGGATGTCATTGTCGCCTGCGTCGGCGGCGGCTCCAACGCGGCGGGCATCTTCTATCCGTTTGTTGAGGATGCCAGCGTAAAGCTCGTCGGCGTCGAAGCGGGCGGCCGCTCCAATACGCCCGGTGATCACGCGGCTTCCATCTGCTTCGGGCGGCCGGGTGTGCTGCACGGCTCACTCAGCTACGTGCTTCAGGATGACGACGGGCAGACCGCGGATGTGCATTCCATCTCCGCGGGGCTCGATTACCCGGGCGTCGGTCCTGAGCATGCGCTGTGGAATGATCTGGGCCGCGCGAGCTACACCAGCGTCACTGATCGTGAGGCACTGGAGACTTTCAAACTCATCGCCCGTCGCGAAGGCATCATCCCCGCGCTGGAGTCGAGCCATGCTTTGGCGCACGCGATGAAGTTGGCCGGCTCGATGCCGAAGGACGCGATCGTCGTCGTGAACCTTTCCGGTCGCGGTGATAAGGATCTGGCGGAGGCGATGCGTCTGTTGAAGGAGCAGGGGATCGAGTGAGTGTTTGGTGGCACCCGATCAATCACTCCTTGACCGGCTGCACGGTGCGCAGCTCCCCCTGAAGATCGCCTTCGGTATCGCGCCAGATCTGCACGTAGAACGAGTGCCGATGTTTCAAGGCTTCGCCGACCCAGATGACCGGCTGCGTGATGCGATGAGCCGCCGAGTCTTTCTTCTTCTTCTTGTCCGTCGCGTTGTCTTTTAACCCTTCACCCTTGGCTTCCATTTTCTTCCAGTAATCAGCGAGCTCATTGGTAAGGGCGACGAACTCGGGCGCGCGGAGCATGCCTGACACCAGCAGGCCATCGCGCGAAGCAAAGGGAAATTGCCTGAGAATCGGCGACGCGGTCAATCGCCTCTTCGTATCGGCCTCGGCTTCGACGCACTGGCGGTACAACTCCTCCTGCGAGCAGATGACAAACCACGAGCCGATGGTGCCGTAGTAAATCTTCGTCAGGCCGGCCGCGTCGGGCATGGCGAACATCTCCCGCGTGGGTCGATCCTTGATCTGCTTGATGAGGACCTGCCCGAAGTCGAGTTCCCTGACGGTGTAGCCCGGGCGTTTGAGGGTCGTGCCGCCGAAGACGCCGCGCACCAGGTCCAGGTCCGCCGCCGAGGCGATGAAATGTAACCCGCCCATGATGTTGCCCAGGTCGTCAGCGACGGCCGGATCCTTCATGTGGATCGCCAGACCGACCGCGGGGATATGCTTCACGTCTGGCCGCGGCGAAATCGCATCGCCTTCGATCTGCGAAAGGAACGCGATGATGGGCGCCGAGAGCTTGGGCAGGACATCGGTCTCGATCGTGCGCGGGATGATGAAGAGATTCAGCAGGCCGATGCCTTTCTGATCGCGCTTCATCAGGTTGACCGTTGTGGCCATGAGGACGGACCGCGGCAGCAGGCCGAAGTCCACGCCTTGGGTCTGCTCGAACTGGGCGTAGAGTTCGTCGATCTTCTCGATGCGGCCGGCGTACCGCGCGGTCAGGCCGCCGGGGGTGATGTCGATGACGACGGCGTGCTGATTCTGCTTCTCCGTTTCGTGCGTGTAGAGCAGCATGGTGCCGCGCGGCGGAAGCTTGGTGAGCATGTCCTGAAAGCCCGGGTGCTCGGCGAGGGACTTTTTCATCGCCACTGAGATCCAGGCACTTTCACTGAGAAAGCGGATCGCAACCTTGTTGGCCGCGTAGTAAAGAAAATTCTGCGCGTAGGCCTCGTTCGCCTTGGACGCGATGACCAGCCAGCGATCATGCGTCGCCACGAAAAGCGATGCCTCCTCGTTGACCCAGGTTTCGAAGGGCTTGACGTTCAGGCTCAGCTCGATCGGCTTGAGCCCCATCGCCTGCGGCAACTGCTTCAGGTGTTCCGGCTCGACCTGCGAGAGTACGACAATAGGCGACGCGGTGCTTGGCCGCTCGCCGACGATGACGAACCGCGTGCCGAAGTAACGATCAACAAGCTGCTCTTCGGTCAGGCCCAGCGCGGCCGAAGCCTTCGTCCACATGCCTTGCGGCCGAATGTCCGCCAGGCTATTCCACAGATGCTCGACCAGGGCATCATCCGGCTGCGCGGCGCGAAGCTGAGCGAGGCCGTCGAACTGCATGTAGAGCTGAACATCATCAGGCACGAGCCGCGCGGGGCTGTCAGCGGAAAGGTCGGCGCGATTGATGGGGCGAAGGTTGGTGAGGGCGTCGGAAGGGGGAAGGGTGGGTTTGTTGACGTTGCAACCGCCAAGTGAAAGGGCGAGGGCTGCAAACGAAAGAATGAAGAGCGGGTATCGCATCATGAATACCTTATGCGCGATCGGTGCAATGGGTCCACCGGTACTCGCCCGCCTTCGGAGAAAGAGGGGGCCGATCACTCCGGCGGCAGGCCCGCATGAGCTCGCTGATGCGCGATCACAATCCGGATCGTCTCGTACGGCACCGCGCCGCCGAGCTTCTCAAAGACTGGCTTGAGCCTGCCGTCTTCGGACATCGCCGCGAGCACCTGTTTGTAAGTCTCCGGATCAACCCACGGATCGACGGCCTTGGGCTGCGCCTGATGAATCCATTCGATGAGGTACTGCGCCGTTGTGCTCGGCGCACGGCTGATCTTCGCGGCCACATGCTCCAGTGGTTGTTGTTTGGCGAAAAGATCGAACGCCCGCTGCCGCGCTTCGCTGGGCCGCTTGCTCACGGGAATGACCACGCTCGTCTCGCCGCGTTCGTTGGTGCTGATGTGATGGCGTTCGCACCAGGCGTCGATCAGGCGGGTGATGGCTGCGCCGAAGTCGGTCATGCGCTTGTCGCCTATGCCGCGCACGGCCCGCAGGACATCCAGCGTCGTGGGCCTGACGCTCGCCAGTTCCATCAGCGTGCTGTCTTCCATGATCACATACGGCGGCACGCGGCGCTCATCCGCCACGCCCTTGCGCCACTTGCGAAGCTCTTCAAAAAGCTCCTTGTCCACACCCTCCCAGCTTTGTTCACCGGCCTTGGATCGCGAAGCTTTCTTCTGCTTGGGGCGCAGGAGCTTCACATCGATCTGGCCCTTCATCACCGCCCAGCTTTGATCGTTGAGCTGCAACGTCGGCCGATCACCGGGCGTGCGCACGAGCAGGCCTTGATCCACGAGTTGATACACCATGCTCTGAAGCTGCTCGCGCGGCGTGTCCTTCATCAGGCCATAGGTCGAAAGCTCCTGATGATTGTTCCTGCGGATGTTTTCCGTGTTCGCACCGAGCAGGACATCAACGACGTGCCCGATGCCGAAGCGCTGCTGGACACGGGCCACGCAGGAGAGAATCTTCTGGGCCGCGACGGTGGCGTCGTCGTAGCCTTCGACATCTTCCAGACAGACATCGCACGCGCCGCAGTTGGGCTTGTCGTAAGTTTGTCCGAAGTATTCACTCAGCGATTTATGCCTGCACACCGGCCTGCGGCAAAGGCTGGAGACGGCGTCGATCAGTTCGCGGCTGGCTTCGATCACTTCGCGCGGGTTCTCCGCGTTCTCCGCGCTCTTTTCGATCAGGCTTTCCCAACGCATCGCATCGCCCGCCGAGTAGAGCATCACGCACTCGGCTTCGAGTCCGTCGCGGCCTGCGCGGCCGGTCTCCTGCTGGTAGTGCTCGATCGTCTTGGGCATCGATTCATGAATCACGCAGCGCACGTTGGAACGATCGATGCCCATGCCGAAGGCGACGGTCGCGACGACGACATCAAGCTGCTCGTTGGAGAACGCCTCCTGCGTTTTGCGGCGGGAGTTCGCATCCATCTTGCCGTGGTAGTGGGCCGCGTTGAAGCCGTTGGCGCGGAGCACGTTCGCCAGCTCTTCCGTATCGCGCCGGCTGATGCAATAAATGATCGCCGCTTCCTTCTCGTGACGGCGAAGCGCCTCGACGATCTGTTCGATCTTGCCGACCTTGGGAAGGATGCGGTAGATGAGATTGGGGCGATCGAAGCGCCCGATGAGCCTGGCCGGGTTGCGCAGGCGGAGCTGGTCGACAATATCCTGCTGCACGCGCGGCGTGGCGGTCGCGGTGAAGGCGTGGAAGTTTGCCTTCGTGAAGCGATCGCGCAGCATCGCAAGCTGGCGGTACTCGGGGCGAAAGTCGTGCCCCCACTGGCTGATGCAGTGAGCTTCATCGATGGCGATCGACTGCACATTCATCGCCTGCATCGAATTGAGAAACCATGATGAAAGGGCGCGTTCAGGGGCGGCGAAGATGAGGCGGTACTCATGTTCGCGCATGCCGCGTTCGATGTCGCGGCGCTCGGCTGGGGAAAGATTGCTGTGCAAGGCGGCCGCGGGGTAGCCGCGGGCGATCAGGCCATCGACCTGGTCCTTCATCAGCGAGATGAGCGGGCTGATGACGACATCGGTGCGCTCGGCAACAGCGGGCGGCACCTGATAGCAGAGCGACTTGCCGCCGCCGGTGGGCATGACCACCAGCGAATCGCGACTGGCCAGCGAGGCTTCGATCGCTTCCTGCTGGAGCGGCCGCAGCGTGTCGAAGCCCCAGAAGTGGCGGATCGTTTCCTTGATCCTGCTGGGCAAGTCGTCGGATTGGGTCGGCATCGTGCTCAAGTGAGGACAATCTACCAGAGGAAGGCGGCCCGCGGAATGATAACCAGCGCGGACGTAGAGCCTGCTTCACGCCGGAGCCGATAATGCAGGGAGCATGGCCAGTCAGGTGATTCAATCCGTGTGGGTTCCGCTTGCAATCCTTGGCTATCTCCTCATCACCTGCATGCTCAACGCTCTCACCTCGGTCCGCAGGCGCACGCTCGATGTCCACGATCGCGTTCGCGAATGCATGGAACTGCGTCGCGCGTACCTGGCGGCCAAGGCGGAAGAGGAAGAGTGAGGCGAGGGAGAGGAGGCAGGGGGCAGGAGGCAGGAAGCTCATAGCTCATAGCTCATAGCTCTGCTAAGCTACGCCCATGTCCGCCATTCTCATTCGCAACGGTCGGCTGATCGACCCGGCCAACGAACACGATGACATCACCGATATCCTGTTGGCCAACGGCAAGGTCGAACGTCTTGGCAAGCAGAGTGCCCCTTCGCCGGGCGATGATCTGAAAGTCATCGACGCCGGCGGCTGCATTGTCAGCCCCGGCCTGATCGATATCCACGTTCACTTTCGCGAGCCGGGCCAGGAAGAAAAAGAAACCATCGCCACCGGCGCCGCCTCCGCGGTCCATGGCGGATTCACCACCGTCTGCTGCATGCCCAACACCAGGCCGGCCATCGATGATGATGGCCGCGTCGAGTTCGTGTATCACCAGTCGCGGCGGGCGAACCTCGCCAATGTGTATCCTGTCGGTGCGATCACACGCGGGCGTGAAGGCAAGGAGCTGGCGGAGATCGGGCTCATGGCGCAGGCCGGGGCCGTGGGCTTTACCGATGACGGTGTCGCTGTCGCCAGTGCCGCGGTCATGCACAAAGCCATGCAGTACATCGCCATGACCGGCAAGGTGCTGATGCAGCACTGCGAAGATCCGGAGCTGGGCGGCGGCGTGATGAACGCCGGTGCGCTGGCCACGCGACTGGGCCTGGCCGGTTGGCCGCGCGTGGCGGAGGAGCTCATCATTCAGCGCGACATCCTGCTGAACATGAGCCAGAACATCGGCGTGCGGTACCACGTGCAGCACCTGTCCTCGGGCGGCAGCGTCGAACTCGTGCGCCGGGCCCGGCAGGACCTTTTCGGCCGCGCTTACATCACGGCCGAAGCTTCGCCGCATCACCTGCTGCTTACTGAAGAGAGCTGCGCG
>JBBDXA010000211.1:0-15370 GCA_040902585.1 Phycisphaeraceae bacterium | reverse complement strand
AGCCGGTGGCGAGAATGGTCGTTTAGATGCTGGATCAGAATCTCCTGAGACACGGGCTGAAGATGAATGCCCGTCGCGTCAAGTTGGAAGTCGCGGAACCCGCTCGTCACTTCGCCGGTGGGCACCACCAGGATGCGCGGAATGTCAATCGACATGTCAATGTGCAAGTCCGTTGTTTTCGCTACGACCTTGGCGAGGTCCACGTTCTCCGTGACCCCTTCCAGCGTCCCCTGCGCCGGCGCGACAGCGGCGGCTACCCTTGCAATGATCTGCCGTTGAATCTCCGGATTCCGCAAGTCAGCGGACTTCGGCAACCGCTCGAACTGGCGGATGACCTCCAGCGTCGTCTGCGCGATCTTCTGCTCTTCCGGCTTCTCGAATAGCTTCCCCTGCACCTCGCCCTCTCCGACTAGCGTTGTTCCATTGATCAGTCGCGCAAGATTCGACTCGACAATGACAACCTCCGATCGCTTTTCGGGAATGTCCTTGCCGATGATGATCCCGGTGCGAATGATCGAGTCCGGTTTGTTCGCTTCGTCGATGATTTCCTGAAACTTGTCATGCGACACAATCGTCAGGCGATCCACCGCTGGCACACCGACCCGCTTTCCATAGGGCAATCGCAAGCCGCGCCCGATGGATTGTTCTACGAGCGTCTTGGAGTTCGCCGCCCGCAGCGGGACGATCGTGTAGAGGTTCGTCACATCCCAGCCTTCTTTGAGCATGTTGACGTGAACCACAATCTCGACTGGATTGTCCGGGTCTTCAACCGTCAGAAGCTGCTCGACAATCTCGTCCTTCTCATCGCCCTTCGTCTGCGAGTGAACGGTGATGACCTTGCCTTTGTACTGACCCGCGAAAAAGCTCTCATCTTCAATCGCCTTCACCAGCGCGTTGGCATGCTCCGTGTCCTGGGCGACCACCAGCATGAACGGCTTCACTCGCTTCGCGCCTGTCTCACGGGAGTAAATCTCCAACTGAACCTTCGTTTCCTCGTGAACGCGCACGCCATCTTCCAGCTTGAGCTTCTCCAGTGACTCCTTGCTGTAGGCGCTGGCATCGAAGTTCTCCCGCGTGGCGACCGCTGGCTCCTTGACGAATCCTTCATTCAAGGCGCGGGACAGCGGATAGGCGTAGATCACGTTTTTGAATGGAACCGACTTCTGCCCCGACTCCACCTGTGGCGTGGCCGTTAGTTCCAGCCCAAGAATCGGCTTGAGTTCGTTGATCGCCTTCACGCCCGCCGATGCCCGGTAGCGGTGGGATTCGTCCATCAGCAGCACGAGGTCATCGAGCTTGGAGAGGTACTGGAAATAGCTTTCGCCGATGTATTCCTGAAGTCGTTTGATGCGGGGCGCATTGCCGCCGCGAACTTCGGAGTTGATCTTCGAGATGTTGAAGATGTTGATGTGAATCTCATCCGTGTCGAACAGCTTGTCGTCGCGCACGCCCCGGCCGCCCTCGTAGTTGTCGCCGGTGATAATCTCCGGCGGGTTGATCGCGAAGTCGGCAAGGCCCGTGAACACGTACTTGGGCGTGTTGGGCGTGAAGTCAGCGATGAGCTTGTTGTAGATCGTCAGGTTCGGCGCAAGCACGAAGAAATGCCGGATGCCTTCGACCTGGTTCAGGTAGGCGATGAACGCGCCCATGAGTCGCGTCTTGCCCACGCCCGTCGCCAAGGCGAAGCAGAGCGATGGAAAGTCCCGGTCGAAGTCGGTGACGGTCGGGAACTCCGACTTGATGATCTCCAGCGCCGCGGCCACATCCGTGTCTTTGTCCGGCTTGATGATCTCGCAGACACGATCCAGAATCTCCAGCGAGTCCCGCTGCGGCTGGCGCAGGCTCAGGCGGCTGGCGATAGTGTTGACCTTGGGATTCATCACTCAGTCTCCTGGCCGAACAGGCTCGGTGTCTGGACGAGCTGCTTTCGCTTCTTGCGTGCCTCGCCCGCAGGCAACGGCGCGGGCTTCTCGGCAGGCTCCGCCTCGGGAGCCGGGGGCAGGTCGGCGATTTGCAGGCTGTAATCGTCGCGGCCCCATTCGCACTTCTGCATCACCGCCTTGGGAATCTTCTTGAGCGTGAGATTGGGAAAGGTATCGGGCTTGGCCCTGTAAGCCCCGCAGCAGATGAGGAGCGTCCGCTGATCGCCCACCGCGTCGCTCAATTGCGCGAGCTGGGCGCGGGTCAGCGTCTGCGTCGTCACGTAAATAAAATCCTGCTCCGATGACCGGCCATGCTGCCAGTAGTCCGTCTCGCTGGGGGCGTAGCTGAAGCCTTCGAGCTTGCACATCGCCTCGGCGAGCATGGCGGGGTTGTGCTTCTTGCTGATGATCCAGTTGTCGAACTGGTCTTTCTCCAGGAGCGATGGCGCGAGCTTGTAATACCGGAAGCCACCGCCGCCTTTCCAGCCGGTCGCTTCGGTCACGCCGCCGGGATCGGCTCCATCGATGACCTTCGTCAAGCGCGGGATGATGTGCGTGTGACAATGCTCGCCGAGTTCGACCATGATCCAGCGCCGGCTCATCTTGTGGGCGACGGCACCGGTCGTGCCGGAACCGGCGAAGGAGTCCAGAACCCAGTCCCCAGGGTTTGTTGCAGCCTGCACCACTTGATGGATAAGCCGCTCGGGTTTCGGAGTGATAAACATCTCCTCTGCATTTGACAACAGCGCGCGTAGTTCGTTCTTGGCTTCTCCGTTGTGTCCCGCCTCTGTGTGTAGCCAGAGTGTCGATGGCGTAACGCCCTCCTTGACCTCGCTCAGGAATCGCTTCTGAGACGGAACACTATCACCACCCTGCCCCCACCAAATTCGATTGTCAGCGAGCATCTCTTCGTAGCTGCTCACGGAGATGCGCCAGTAAGTTCCTGAGGGTGGAAGGAATCGACGACCGTTTGGGCTCACGATTTCATAGCGTCCCGCGTTGTAGGGATTGCGAGCATGGAGCGGCGTTGCCTTCCAAGGCCCACGCGAGTCGTTGTCCGGGTTCTTGTATGCCTTGTCCTGCTTCTCCGCGCGAGCGAGTCGATTCGGTATCCATGAAGTTCCGTCCTTGGCGTACACCAAAAGGTAATCGTGCATGCTAGAGAACTGTCGTGCAGAGTTTTTAATCGTGTAAATTTTCTGCCAAATCACGGTTGTAACAAAGTTGGCTCTACCGAAGACCTCATCCAACATGACCTTCGCGTAGTGGCACTCGTTGTCGTCCAGCGTCACCCAGATCGACCCATCCTGCGCAAGTAACCGCCGCAAAATCTCCAGTCGGTCGCGCATCATTGAGAGCCAGAGGGAATGTTCAACGCCATCGTCATAGTGCGTGAAGGCTGATCCCGTGTTGTACGGCGGATCGATGTAGATGCACTTGATCTTCCCCGCGAACTCAGCTTCGAGCGCTTTAAGCGCCAGAAGGTTGTCGCCGAAGATCAAGCGGTTGTCGAAGTGATCGTGATCGGTGACGCGCTGCTTGGCGTGATAGCTTCGCTGCGGGTCTTCGAGCAGGACGCGCGGCTCCAGCTTGTGCCGGTTCTCCTTGCCGATCCATGTCAGTTCGAGTTTGGTCTTGCCGTTGGCCATCGGTTGTTCTCTGTCATCAAACGGTGATCTTGCGGAAGGACATGGCCGGCGCGTCGGATCGAGTTCAGTCCGTTGCTTTTGGGCCGGCGCGACCGCCCGGCGGAGGTGGGGCTTTGGGCGTTGAAGCTTTGGGGGCCGGCGGCAGGGACTTGGCTGGCAGAGTCGGGGCGGGTTTCGTGGGCGCGGGGGTTTGGGGTGGCAACACCTTGAGCGGGGTTGAATCTGCCAGGTAGTTGCCCCGCGTAACGACTTTGCGCCCGGACTTGGTCTCCAGTTGTTTCCTCGCCGTGCCGGCGACAGCGCCGCCCTCGCGGGCGGCATCCCGGTTTTGGATGAAGCCCTGGGCGTCCTTGTTGCGAGCGATTTCCGTGGTGGAGGCTTCACCGAGCATGGAGAAAATAAGCTCCAAGTCGGTCATATGGTCGCGCAGGTTTTCGCGTTTGAGGCCTTTGAGTTTTTTGTACTCCGTCGGTGTCACGCCGAACGTGGCCTTGGAGATTTCGGCGGTGAGGATGGCATATTCCTTCTGCTCCAGGATGCCGCGATTCTGCCATTCGCCAGTAAGTTGCTCGCGGATCATAATGCCGCGCATCCGCTTTTCGATCCAATCGTCGGGATAGCCCTTGGCCTTGTAGATTTCGCGGGTTCGCTGAGTGGCGAGTTCGGGGTTTTCGATCTCCTGAACGCGCTCGTAACCGACTTGGGCAAGCCACTGCTTGAACGGTTCGGCCTTGGGGCTGGGGATGGACTGAATGATGCGGAAAGCGTTTTTGGTGTTCACGGTTTCCGTGGCGTAACTCTTGCCGTCGGCAGCGGTTAATTTCAGTTGTCTACAAAGTGTAGACAACTCAATCTCGCTTGATTTCTCACGCGCTTTCATTGCCGTCCAGTATTTATTGGGCGCTGCGCTCTCCGTCAGAGCCGCGATGATGTCCACCACGGAGAAGTGCCATTCGCCCTCGTGAAAACGGCGGCGAATCTGCTTGCCGCCGAAGACGACCAAATGGCCGTGGCCCGGCTCGTTCGGATCGGGATCATGCGCGGGCTGGGGAGGAGATTTCGTGTCGTCGGGCATCGGCGCATCCTCATGCTTGTGTTGCGGGTCGGTATCGATCAGACGATCGTCCAGCGGACGGAGAATAACGTCTTCACAAACTGCCGTTGCTGCAACTGGCCTTCGACCTTGGCGATCAGGCCATCGCGTTGCAGGTCGATCTTGTCTTGAGAATCGAATAGCTCGCGGCGGCGGGTATTGCGCTGACCTTCGAGTGCCTTGATCGACTTTTGGGCGTCCAGCTTGTCTCGCAGCGAAGCGGCTAAGGCTGCCGTCTTGCGGGCTTCGCGAATGAGTTTGTCAATCTCTTTGATCTCGCGCTCCAAGCCTTGTTTCAGGTCGTCGGACCAGCGATCGAGTTTGACGACCTCTTCATCGAAGAAGCGGGCGTTTCGCGCTTCGACCTCTTGAACTCGCGCCTGCAGTTCGCGGTCACGATGGGCGGTCATGTCGTGCGCTTCGCGCGGAGGCGATTCCGCGACCTTGGCCGGCAGAAGGAGGAGCTTGCGACACATTTCCTCGTCAAGCGGCTGTCCGGTGTCCGTGGTTGCCGCAAGGATCAGAAACTCTTCGAGGTCGAGGGATTCGATGGTGAGCTTGGAAATTTCAAGCCAGCCGGATGATCCTACGAGCGGTTTCAAGACGCTGACGACCTGACCATAACCTGAGTAGTCGAGCGTGATCGTTGCGGCGGGCAGGCTGCGACTAATCGCCCGCTGAATGACCTTGACGGCGAGCGGATGATCGGGCCGGAAGAAGGAATCACCATTCTTTTCGGCGGCTTTCCAATCAAGGTGGTAGTGACCGGGCGCTGCTTCGGTGCCGTGGTAGAGGAATCGCGGCTGATCGGAATCGAACGATGCCTGTCCGCGAAGTTCGGTTCGCGCCAGTTCCAGAAGCCAGCGTTCGCGTTCGTTCAAGGTTTCGAGCGTCTTGTCGCGGTTGATCCGAAGTCGCTCGCTGACATCCTGATCGAAATGCTCAAGGAGGGATTTGCGAGTGACGGCCATGCGGGCCTGAATCTGTTCTTCGAGTTCGCGCTGGAGCTTGTCGAAGGCGGCGGTGATCTCCTGCGCGTTGCGACAGGTCTGGTAAACCTGGGCGATCCGCCGCTCGATGTCCACACCGGATTCGATTGTGCCCAGCACCTCATCGCTGGCCCCAAAGACACCACTGAAGAGATTGAACTTTTCACTGAGAAGCTCATAGACGCGCTGGTCGGCTTCGTTGCGCGTGTTGATGAAGTTGAGTACGACCACGTCATGCTTCTGGCCATACCGATGGCAGCGCCCGATGCGCTGCTCAACGCGCTGCGGATTCCACGGCAGATCGAAGTTGACGACCAGGCTGCAAAATTGGAGATTCACGCCTTCTGCGGCCGCTTCCGTGGCGATCATGATCGATGCGTGATGCTCGAAGTGTTCGACGATGGCAGCCTTCATATCCACCGGCCGCGAGCCGCTGACAATGTCCTGGCCTTGGTGACGAGCAAGCCACTGGTCATAGATCGCGCGCGAAGCAGGATCGGTATTCGATCCGTTCATCATCACCAATTGGCCTTCGTATCCGTTGGCCGCGAGCAAGTCGAAGAGATATTGCTGTGTGCGGCGCGATTCCGTGAAGATGAGCGCCTTGCGTGCGGAACCCAGGAGGGTGGCACGCTCAAAGGCGGTGCGGAGGGCGGGTATCAGCGCATCGCCTTTCGCATTGGCGCGGATGTTTTCGGCGTCAACGGCAAATCGGCGGAGTTCTTCGAGTTCCGTCGCGAGTTGAATGGGGTCAATCTCAGGCTTCTCGTCCGTGGAATCGTCGTCGCCTTCCGCTTCAAGCAACTCATCCTCAAGTTCGTCCACTCCCTCGATGTCGTCATCACTGAGGAGTTCGAGTTCTTCTTTCAGCCGTTCCAGCCGGTAGACCAATCGGCGAAGTGTCCCGGCGATGGCGAATGTCGATGAGGCAAGTAGTTTGCGGAGGACCAGGGTGACGAGCTTGCGCTGGCTGGCGGGGAGCGCAATCAGAGAGTCCCGCTGAAGGTAGGCAGAGATTTCTTCGTAAAGTCGAAACTCGTCATCACTGGGACGAAAGTCCTGTGTGATCGGGATGCGCTTCGTGAAAGGGATGTATTCGACAACCTGCTTGCGAAGCGTTCGAGCGCAGAGGGGCGCGAGCCTGTCTCGAAGGAGTGAGTTGCGAATCGTCTCGTCGCTGGAGCGGATGAATTGATCGCGGAAGGAATCGGCATCACCGAAGACATGATCGTCGATGAGACTGACCAACCCGTAAAGCTCCATGAGCGAGTTCTGGAGGGGCGTGGCAGTGAGCAGGAGTTTCGGGGCTTGGCCAATGGCATCAGCGATTCGCCGCGCGGTCTTCGCGTTGGGCTTGAACACATTCCGAAGGCGATGCGCTTCGTCCACCACCACCATGTCCCAAGGCACGCCGGCGATTTCCTGCGCTTTGGCGGCGGCGAACTGATACGAAACGAGGACGATCCGATCATTAACGTCGAACGGATTAGCCTCGCCACCAGCAATGGCTTGATTGAATGCCCGCGAATCGAGGACCACGGTGGGAAGGTAAAACTTGGTCTGAAGCTCTTGCTGCCACTGCTTGCGGAGCGTGGCCGGGAGGATCAGCAGCACCTTGCGATGGCGCTCGGCCCACTTCTGCGCCAGCACGATGCCGGCCTCGATGGTTTTGCCAAGGCCCACCTCATCTGCAAGCAGGGCACCTTTGGAAAGCGGCGAGCGAAGGGCGAAGAGAGCGGCTTCGACTTGATGGGGATTGAGATCAACACGAGCGTTGGAGATCGAGCGAGACAGGTTCTCGATACTTCCTGACGCGCCCTTTAGGGTTAGCGCATGCGCCCAGAACTGAGAGTGGTATGGCGTCATTCGTTGTACATGGTGAATGTCCACGGCGACCAACACGGTCAACCATCACGCCAAGTCTGCGGCTGGGCGCATGCGATAAGATACCGAAAAGGCGC
This sequence comes from Phycisphaeraceae bacterium, assembly GCA_040902585.1. Taxonomy (GTDB): domain Bacteria; phylum Planctomycetota; class Phycisphaerae; order Phycisphaerales; family Phycisphaeraceae; genus JBBDXA01. The sequence continues at coordinate 7,756 of JBBDXA010000211.1, read as the reverse complement.
TGATCGGCACTGATCGGCATCAATCCTTGCGGCCAATTAGGGACCAACTGTGACGACACTCTCCGATTTCAATTCGGCGCTTCAATCTGCGTTGGAGATGGTGACGCAGCTTGAATCAGAGCCGGCGCGCGACGTACACGGGAGTTACCTAAAGCCGTTCGCCGACCTGCGAAACAGAACGATCGCCGCCCTCAAAAAATGCTTCAACGACGCGGGGACATTATCAAAGGCGCTCCAACCGGTCTGGCGCGATGAGGTTCCCAAGGAAGTGGCTGATCTCCGGACGGCACTTAGTCTCATGGCCCGTCGGCTGCGAGGGAGCTGGGCAAATGGCTGGGCGCACCCCATCTCATCGCGGGGCGGCGCACCGGCCGATGTTGTGCATGAGTTTGAGCAGCACCACTCCTCCTCCTGGAAGATGTTGAATCGGCTACGGGCATTTGAGGGCGTTGCGGACACGAAAGCGCCGGCAGACCCATCGAAGACAAAGTCACCTCCAGTGACTGCGGTCCTTGCAACGCAATGGAAACAAGCAAATGAAGAGCTGGACAATCCCCCGGCGTGGGATGAGGTGGGGCAAGTTGCAATCGCAGGGCTAAAGAATCCTGAGTTTCGGGAACGAATGAGACTGCATTGGCCCACACTCAGTGGCCTTCGTGTGCTTGCGACCAGGGTACCCGCACTCCTGATCATGGAGGAAACACTTCGCAAGTTGGGGATAGGCGAAGCCTATTGGATTAGCGCTGAGTTCGTGGCCATTCATTGTCGCATTCGCGTAAGTTTGCATCGTCTATTCCACGGTTCGTCTGCGGTGGACTTCCGCCCCATGCAGGCGATTGCGGCTCCACTACCTCCCCAAGTTCCAGAGTGGTGGCAGGACAATCCAGGAACAAGATTCCTTGGGCGCGCTGGCAATTCAGCTTTGGCAGTGTCGATCGATGTATTGCGAGAGCTGTATCAGGTTTGCTTCATGCAGTGGGCACCGTTCGACTATGACATGCAAACGCATCGAGCACCTGAGTGGGCTGAACAGGCAGCTAGTGACGATCCGAATCTCCTTCAATGGGCGTACAGAGGTATCAACGCGATCCGCGACCTAACTTCGCCGGCAGTCACTGATCCAATAGCAATACGGTGGGAGGTGGACGCAGTGATTTCCCTGATGCGTGACGAGTTCGAGCGGGCGGCCCCCGAGACGAGAGATGTCGCAACTTCAGGGAAGAAACAACGGGCCGACTCGGGATCGCGGCTCAAAGCCGATGCCCAGCGAGACCTTGTCATCGGCTGGTTGCAAAGTCGTGGAGGATTCGACGGAACCTACGAAGAGATGTCAAAGGCGCTGGAGAAGGACACAGGACTCAAGCGCAGCGCGACTAGCCTGCATCGTGATCTCAAGGGAACCAAGTACCAGCTACGCAGGGGCAATCCACACCAGGCAGCGAAGCGAGCGGGGAAAGTTGGCCGGGAGCGCGAAGCGGTCGCAGATTCGGGAACTGCTGATATGCCGGAGGTAGATGCTTGGACCATGCCCGACGATGAGGAAAACCCTGTTTCATGAAATGAGACGGAGTTGAAATGGGACATCGCGGGGCACCCGCGTACAACTCCTTGCAATTATTGAGTTTCGGCCATTTCATCACGCCTTGAAGTCGCAAATCTGAAATGACGGCCCTTATCCAAAGCGGATGTGTTGTCCGCGACCGCATTTGGAAAGGGCCACCATGCCTGTAATTGACTCGCTCTTGAGTGTCACACAAGTGGCGCGACTGACCGGACTATCGATTCGTTCAGTTTGGCGTCTAATCGATGAGGGTCGAATCCCAGAACCAGTCCGGATTGGAAGAAGCGTGAGGATGCGCGCCTCGGACATTTCCCGTTGGATTCGATTGGGGTGTCCGAATCGCCATCAGTTCATCGATGCTTGTTCAAAGGAGAAGGCTCATGTCTGAACATGCCTCCTCCCGAACTTCCGACCCGATGATTGCGCCAGAATCGTTCGCTCGGTTCATCGGCATTGGCCGTCGCACTTTTCAGACATGGCGAGCCGCCGGCAAACTCCCGCCGCCCGATCTGCACATGGGGAAGACGCTTCGTTGGCGGCGAGACACGATCGATCGTTGGCTCGCTGCGCAGGCACGAAAGGGGGTCGCATGATTCCCATCGACCTCGTTCTCTCCAAACTGACGGACGCCAAGAAGGTTGGCCATTGCCAATGGCGCGCCCGTTGTTCCGCGCACGATGATAGCGATCCCAGCCTTAGCATCGGCCTGGGTGACGACGGGCGAGTGCTGCTGCACTGCTTCGGCGGTTGCGCGCCGGAGTCGATTGTCGCCGCGCTGGGGCTGACGATGGCGGACTTGATGCCGTCGGGTTCAACAGGACCACCGTCTCAAAGGAAAAAAAGCAACGCCCCGGCGGGCCGGCCGAGGCGTAGCAAACAGAGTGGTAAGTCAATGAAAGTATACCCGACCGCTCGCGAGGCGGTCGAGGCGCTGGAACAGGAATACGGCCCGCGATCGGCGGATTGGACCTACTCCGACCTGGACGGCGAGCCGGTCAGCATGGTGATTCGCTGGAACAAGGCCACCGGCAAGGTGATTCGTCCAGTCTCTCGGAACGGATCGGGGTGGAGCGCCTGCGGCATGACCGAGCCTCGCCCGCTGTACGAGTTGCCCTCGTTGTTGAATAGTAATGGCGGTCGTGTCTTTGTCGGCGAAGGCGAGAAGGTCGCCGACGCGCTGCGCGCCGTTGGTCTCCAAGCGACGACTTCGCCCCACGGCAGCAAGAGCGCGAAGAAGGCGGATTGGTCACCGCTCGCTGGCCGCGAGGTTGTGATCCTCCCAGACAATGATGACGCCGGCGAGCGATATGCGGACGACGTGGCCGAATTGCTGTCGAAGCTGACACCGGTCCCGATGGTGCGGCGCGTGACACTGCCCGACCTGCCGGCGAAGGGCGATACTGTTGACTTCATCGAAGCCCGGCGCGCGGCTGGCGTTACCGATGATGCCATTCGCGCGGAGATTGAAGCCTTAGCCGACGCGACCGGATCAGCAACTCTTCTGACCCCCCGCCCGTCGGCCCCTGGCTACAAGCCGTTCCCCCATCATGCTCTTCCTGAACCGATGCGGGCATACATCATCCCTCGCTCTCGCCGCATGGACGTTGATCCCATCTTCCTGATCGCGCCGGCGCTCAGCATGTTTGCCGGGGCGGTGGGCAACTCGGCGCGCGTTGTCGTTCGTGAAGGATGGATTGAGCCGTGCTGCGTGTGGACTGGCGTACTCGCTCTGCCAGGTTCCCTCAAGACGCAGACGCAGGACGCGGTGATTCGCCCGATGCTCGATGCCCAGCGGCGCGCGGACAAGGAGTACGACGATCGGATGCGCGAATATGAAGCTGCTTGTTCGGAAAGAGAGGCACTGAAGAAGCAAGCCAAGGGAAAGCCCGCGAATTCTCTCCCCCCGCTTCCCGAGGAGCCTGTGCGCCGTCAGTGGCTAGTCGGTGACACGACGCCGGAAGCGCTGGCTCATGTTTTGAAGGCGAATCCTCGCGGTGTGGTGGCCGTCTATGACGAGCTCGGGGCGCTCTTCGGCGGATTCGGTCGATACTCGAAGAGCGGAACGGGCGCGGAGCCGGGAGCCGCATTCTTCAAGAGCGCGTTCAACGGCAAGACCCATATCGAAAACCGCAAGGGCGAGAACGGAAGAGGAAAGTACATTCGCATAGAGTCTCCGCTTGTGTCGATCGCCGGTGCCCTTCAGCCCGAAGCGTTTCAGCGGCTCATCACGCGGCAGTACGTCGAGGACGGCTTGGCGTCGCGGTTTCTGTGGGCCTGGCCTCCGGATCGGCCCGGCGGTTGGGTTGACGACGTAGCCGACGACTCTGACTCAGGTCCCGCATATGCGGCAGCGTACGCGCGGCTCTGCTCGATTCCACTCAAAATCGCCGCTGATGGCGCGTTACAGCCGATGAATGTTGGCTTGAGCAGGCCCGCGCAAGATTTGGCTCGCTCTTGGGTAAACGATCTTCGTGAGCGGATCATCAACGCCCCCGACGGCGCAGTGCGCGCGGCGCTTGCGAAACTCAAAGGCATGGTGTTCCGCGTTGCCCTGCTGTTCCATCTCACGGATTGGGCGGCAACCGAAGTCGGCAGCGATCCCGGCGCGATAAGCCGAGACACGCTCCGCCGCGCGATTGTCGTGGTGGACTGGTTCGCGGACGAAGCGATCCGTGTCTATGCGATGCACCAGGAGTCCAGCGAGGAGGGCGAAGCGCGCCGTCTTCGAGATTGGATCGCTGGCCGCGAGGGCACTGTAACAGCGCGCGAACTGGCGCACGGCCAGCGGAGGTTTCGGAATGACCCCGATAGCGCGAAGCGGGCGCTGGATGAACTCGTGAGCGCCTGCTGGGGGAAATGGGAGGATGTCCAAGGTGAGAAGGGCGGGCGTCCAACCGAGCGCTTCCGGTTGATATCCCACGTCACCGTCACCGAAACCTCAACCCCGCCTGAGAGAAACGAGGGATTCGGTGACGGTGACAGCTCAAGCCCAAGCGACGGATGGGGCGCGGAGGGTGAGCTATGACGCCTGCTCAATCCCTGATCGTCGATGCGATGCGGGCCGGTGTGTTGTTGTTCGCCGAGGGTGATCGCCTGCGGTTCAAGGCGCGGGCGGCGTTGCCCACGGAACTGGCCGAACGAATCGAGGCGCTCAAGCCGAGGCTCCTAGCACTGCTGTCGTGCCCAGCAGGCCAGCAATTCGCGAATGATGACGCGGAGACCGATGCCGGCCTGCCCATCTATTCGTCCGCTGATGAGCCGCTGCCTGCGCCGCAGACGACACGTGAAGCTGGCGCGCACGCACTCATCCTGACCTACAGCGCCCGCCGCCGCGTGCAGGAGTGGCTCACGATTGCCGGTGATAACAAGCCGGATGCAGGACTTCTCGCGGACGTATTGTCGGATGCGCGCGAGATCGTGGCGCTCGTGGAAAGTGTCAAGCGAACCCAGGCGAGGCAACCCACCAGCGCCGGCGATCGCGGTCAACTTCGGCTTTCTGAGTGAAGACTATTGTCATATGACACACGCGCTGATACAATCATCCGCCATGAGCCAGCTTCTGGATGCCATCAGGGATTCGATCAAGGCAAGCGGCAAGTCGCTGAACCGGATCGCCATCGAGTCCGGCATCACCGCCGGCCAACTCTCGCGGATGATGCGTGGTGAGCGAGGATTGACCATCGACGTGGCCGAGCAATTGGCCGATTTCCTGGGCCTTGAAGTCGTCATCCGACCGAAGCGCCGCAGCAAGAAAGGACGTTGACCTTGTCCACGATTTACAAACCCAACGGCAGGTACCTCGTCGCTTACTACGATGAAACGATCGAGCCTCGCAAGCGCTGGCGGATCAACACCGGGCTGTCCGACAAGCCGGCGGCGAAGGAGATTCAGAAGAAGATCGATTCGCTGTACGGCCTGCGCGTCTCGCACAAATTGCCGACGGCTGAACTTGCCAACTGGATCGAGTCTTGCCCGGAGTATCTGCGCGAGCAACTCGTCAAATGCCTGCTCATCGATGATCGGCATCGGCGCGTTGATGACATGGTCGCGGCGTTCAAGCAGCACCTGGCCGACAAGGGCAACACAAGCGAGTACGTCGAGAAGTCGGAAACCCGGCTTAAGGCTCTGCTCAAGGGATGCAATGTCTCGGCACTGTCGGACCTGACGCCTTCGGTTGTGCAGCGATACCTCGCTGATCGCCGCGAGACTTTCGCGACAAAAGCGAAGGATGAGGCCGGCGACAAGGGTGTGAAGAAGGCAAAGAAGGCAAATCTCAAGCTGCGGCAATTCAGCCGGGCGACGAGCAACTACTACTTACGCATCGCCAAGCAATTCACCAAATGGCTGATCCGCGAGCGCGTCATCACCGTCGATCCCTTGGCGCACATGCAGGGCATGAATGCCCGTGTCGATCGGCAGGAGCGCATGGCCCTGAATGGCGAGGAACTCAGGAAGCTCATCACCGAGGCGACGAAGGCGGGAGACTCGTTCGGCGTTGTCGGCAGTGAGCGGGCGCTGTTGTACCGCTTCGCCGCCGAGACCGGCCTGCGGGCGTCCGAGATTCGCAGCCTGACGCGGGCGTCGTTTAGCCTGGTGACGACGAAGGAGTCAGGACCGACGGTCACGATTGAAGCTACCCATGCGAAGAACCGACGGAAGGACTCGCTACCCGTGCGATCGGACACGGCTTCGCTACTTAAGGAGCATTTGAAGCACAAGGCCCCCGCTGCCGCTGCGTTCAATCTGCCATCGAAGGATGACATGGCCGCGATGCTTCGGGCCGATGCCGTCGCCGCGAACGTGCCGACGCAAGATGACGCGGGAAGACGCCTAGACTTCCACAGTCTGCGGCACACTTGCGGCACGTTGCTCGCCGCCGCCGGCACGCACCCGAAGGTCATCCAGCGCATCATGCGACACAGCACCATCACCTTGAGCCTTGATCGATACACGCACGCCTTCCGCAGCGACGAGGCGGAGGCGCTGGCCAAGCTGCCGGACTTATCGGTGACGGTGACAGGCGAACAGGCGAAGGCAACAGGCACGGCCGGCCCTGTCCACCCCGCGCCGGAGGGTCTTGAAAACCGTGAGCGCAAACGTGAGCGCGCAGGTCACTTTGAGCAGCGCCGACCCGCGCCAAGCGGCGCAATCGGTTCACTTCATCGAAGAGAGAATTCGCCTGAGAATCACGGAGAAATGCACGATTCAGCGCCAAGATGCGCCAAGATGCTCAATGCCGGCGACTGGAGTCGAACCAGTGACCTAGGGCTTATGAATCCCTCGCTCTAACCAACTGAGCTACGCCGGCTGGGAACGACGCATTGTAGGGCCCGCGGCGGGGGGTTCAAGCGAGCCGTGCGAGCACCGTCCCGACAGGGCGGTGCTGTGGGCGTACAGCCTCCCGCTGCGCATCGTGGCACCCTTCGCGGTTCGTGAGCCAGTGGCACCACCCTTTCGGGATGGTGCTCCAGATGGTGCTCCGCGAGCTCTCCCTTCATTCATGCCTTCCAACTCGCGTGGCCGATAACGAAGAAGGCGTCACCGCGCGGGACGGACCCCATGCCACGACAGAGTCACACCGCTGAAACGGGTTGCCCCTTCCTGGAAAAGGACGATCCGCGATGCGCATCGCACTTCTCCCTCAAGCACCTGGATGAAGCCTTCGACGTCTGCGTGAACGGACACCGCGCCTGCCCCATGTACTACCGCATGCTGCGCGAGCAGAACCTTGGCACGACCCTCACCCTTCGCGGCCAACCCTTCATCACCAGTCCAACCCTTCGAAAGACTGGTTCGTGATTTCCTTTCCTACTGCAAGATCGAGTGCGGCTTCGCGCCGGCCACCCTCAGCGCCTACTCCGCGGACCTGCGCGAACTCTCGCTCTTCCTGATCAGTCATCACATCTCTTCCTGGCGCGGACTCTCCTTCGATCTCATCACCCAGCACATGCGCGAGCTGGACAAACGCGGCCTGGTGGTCAGCTCCATCGCAAGGCACGTCGCCACCATCCGAGTCTTCTGCCGGTTCGCCGAATCCAGCGGCCTGCTGCCGACCGATCCGGCGAAACTGCTCACGCAGCCTTCAACGTGGCGTCATCTGCCGGGCGTGCTCAGTCCTTCGCAGATGGAGGCGCTCTTGAAGGCCCCGCAGCTGGAGGATGTGTATTACCTGCGCGATAAAGCCCTGCTCGAACT
>JBBDXA010000210.1:10918-15421 GCA_040902585.1 Phycisphaeraceae bacterium | reverse complement strand
GATTTTGTCCTGGTTTTTGCGGTCATCCATGATGCGCACGCCCAGGTGGCCCCAGTACATGCCGTGGGCCGCGGGGTGGCGGAAGTCGACCGGGCCGTAGCGCTCGACGAGCTCGACGATGTCCGTGGGCTGCATGTTGTAGTTGTCGATGAGCACGCGTTTGCGCAGGTGCGCGAGCAGGGCGGCGATAGGTTCGCGCAGCTCTTCCTGCTTGAGTAGTTTGGCGATGTCCGTATCAAAGAACTGCGGCTGATCGCGGAACCAGAACGGGAGTTCTTCGAGTCGTGCGGTGAAGTTGAAGAGCAGGACTTTGCCGAACTCGCGAAGCATGCGTTCGCGGGCGGCCTTCCTGGCGTCCGCTGTGCTGGGCTCGAGGTCGTAAGGTTTCTCAGCCTTGAGCAGGGCGGTGAGAATCGGCGCGACTTGCGGATTGACCTGGAGCAGGCCGGTGCCCGCCTTGTTGGTCAGATCATCGGGCGCGTCGAGGATAAGTTTGAACCACGCGGCGACTTTCGCTTTGTCCCATCCCTGCGAGTAGGCCCCGAGCAGTTCCTGCCATTCGCGCGCCAGGCGGGTCTTGTAGTACCACTGCACATCATCGGAGTACTGGCCCATCTTGTGGTAGAAGATCCAGCTCAGTTCGCGGTAGAGGCGGACCGCGCGCGGGTTGTAGCGCAGGCCTTCTTCGCGCAGGAGGCGGATGCCCTTGTGAACCCAGTCCCAGCGTTCTTCCTGGGTGTAGCACTGAACGGAGACGTTGTACGCCATGTTCCACGCCATGAAGCGCCAGACCTCGGGGAAGCGAGGCTGGAGCATGGTGATCCAGCGTGACATTTCATTGATCTGCGCGAACTTGCCTTCCTGTTTGAGCTGTTCGACTTCGTACCACAGGCCGTTGATGGCAAAGACGCGGGCGGGTCCGAGCATGGTGGAAGCGAAGGCGACGGAAGGTTTGACCGACTCGGCAGCGGTCCGGGCGAAGCCCAGTTGTAATTTGGCGCGCTGGGCTTCGAGGTTGGGGACGATGACGAAGCTGACGACGAGCAGGCAAATGAGGGAGATGGCAAGGGCGACGGTCTGGACGAGGCGGTTGGTGGTCATCGGTGTTTCCCGCGGGGACTGGGAATGGGGGCATGAGATGATACGTCGCCAGGGCGGCGGGCGTTCGGGAAGGCGGAGGAGTCAGGGGTCAGGGGTCAGGGGTCAGGGGAAAGCCCATGCACTCCTGTGCATGGGCTTTGGTCTGTCTTGAGTCTCCTGTCTTCTTCTCCCTGCCCCCTCAATTCGGCAGTCGCGGGGTGATCGTGAGTTTGATCAGAGGCAGGTTCGAGTCGACGGTCACCCCCGCGGGCAGGCGCAGTTCAGGGAGCTTGGCCTGGATGCGTTTTTCCAGGTCTTCGGAGGTCAGGCGGAGGACAGCTTCGACTTTGGCGCCGTCGGCAGCCGCGCCGCCCGCGCGGATCTTGCCGATGACGTCGCTGGGGCCTTTGAGTTTCACATCGCGAAGGGAGAGGGATTCGGGATCGATCTCCACGTCATATTGTCGGGCCAGGGTGGGGGAGATGCTCAAGAAAACGGGCACCAGGCTGACGGTGAATTCGTCTTCCTTTTTCTTGATGGCGAAGGTGACGTTCACATCCTCGGGGCTGAAAGTGACGTTAGGCCAGTTCGCCATCGCGGCCGGTAGCGTGACGCGGAGCTTGCGATCCACCGGCACGCCCGGCACGACGCCCGCCAGCGATGGCGACTCGATCTTCACCCTCATCTTGAAATCTTCCAGTTGCGACGCGAAGCTCGCCGGGAGCGTGACTTTGATCATCTCATGACTGAGCGTCGGCTGGCCCGCCAGTTCCGTGCCCGGCGGCGGCTCGAGTTCGATCCGCAACTCGCGTGTCTGCAGTTTCTCGACCTTCGCCGAGGTGATCGAACTCGGGTCCACACGCTCGATGGTGATGCCCAGGCTGTTGACTTCGCCAAGAGAGCCGATCAATTCCTTGACGTCCTGCATCTGCTCGGCAGTGGTCACCTCGATGTTCAGGGGCGTGAGCGACAAGTTCTTCACCTGCTGCAACTGGCTGGTCGCGCAGCGAACAGTCATGACCACCGGCATGGACGACGGTTCGATCAGCAGATTCAGATTCGGCGGCGGGACGAAGTTGACCGTCAGCGTGACGGTGTACTGCTTGCGCGTCGCGCCCTCGGCATAAAGCCAGATCATCAGCGCGATCAATGTGATCGCCGAGATTCGGGTCACTTTGTCGAGCATGGGGGAGGTCCTGTGTCCTGGGTCTTGAGTCCTGGGTCCTGAGTCCTGAGTCCTGCGTCTTGAGTCCTGAGTCTTGGGTCGTGCGCCCTGAGTCGAGAGTTTTGACTCAGGACTCAGGACTCAGGACCTTTCCTCTCGACTCAGGACTTGTCTTCAGGCGGTGTGACGTCCTGCGGTTCGGGGTCGGCGGCGGCGGTGGCTTCGACTTCGGCGCGGCCGAGGCCGCGCACCAGTTCGCTGCGCAGGGCTTCGATCGTGAGGCCGCGCTTCAGGTTGCCGCGCTCGGCCAGGCTGATGGTACCGGTCTCTTCGCTGACGATGAGAATAAGGCAGTCCGCCTCCTGGCTCAGGCCGATCGCCGCCCGATGCCGCGACCCGAGCTCCGAAGGTAACTGTCCGCCCTCGGCCAGCGGGAACTGCACGCCTGCCGCCACGATCTTGTCGCCCGTGATCACCACGCCCATATCATGCAGCGCGCTGCCCGGCCAGAAGATGGTGTTCAGCAGGTCATCGCTGACCACCGCATCCACGCGCGTGCCGCCTTCGACAATGTAGCGCAGGTTGGTCTCGCGCTCGATGGCGATCAGGGCACCGATCTTGTTCTTGGAAAGGTACTGGATTGCCGCGAGAATCTCTTCGATGACCACCCGGCGTTTGACGTTGCCCGCTCCGCCCGGCAGCACTTCCGCCAGCGCCACCAGACCGCGGCGGATTTCAGGCTGAAAGAGAATGACGATCGAGATCGCCGCGAATCCGACGAAGCCGCTGTAAATGAAGTTGAGTCGTTCGAACGTGTCTTCGCTGACGACCACGCGCACGAAGAAGGTCGCGCCGATGAAGACCACGACCAGGCCTTTGATGGCGCGAGCGCCGCGCGTGCCTTGAAGAAAATTGTAAATCACCCACACGATCGCCCAGATAATGAGAAGCTCCACCAGCACGACGAGGGGTTCGTTCTGGAAGTAGCCTTTCAGGCGGAAAAATAGCTGTTCTAGCCGATCCATGACGGGTCTCACACTCCCATGACCAGTCCGATTCAGTGCGGTCGCGACGACAACGGCCATCTTAACAACGGCGGCGAGCGGCGTCAGGCCGGGGCGCGGCGAATCGCTGCGAATCGCCCGGCCGGCCTATGATTGGAGGTCGCGGGAGAACCAGCAGGAGGCCACTATGCTCAATCGCCTCGTCATCCTCAGTCTCGGCCTCGCGCTTCTGAGCGGCTGCGTGACCATCGATCAGCGCATCAAAGAGCACCAGGCCCTGTTCACCTCCTTCCCCGCGGATACGCAGGACCGCCTGCGCCGCGGCGAGATCGTCGTCGGCGATACCAAGGACATGGTCTACATCGCCCTGGGCCGGCCCGATCGCAAGTTTCAGCGGATCGATGCCGGCGGCGTCAACCAGGATGTCTGGTCCTATACCGGCGTCTACTACACCAGCGAGATCTACTGGCCCCGGCATCGCTTCCATCGGCGACGCCACGATCACGATGACCTTCACTTTCACGGGCCTGAGATGGTCGACGTCCGTCACGAGTACGAGCATCTCCGCATCGAGTTCACCGGCGGCAGCGTGGCGGTGATCGAGCAGTATGTGCGGTGAAAAAAGGGCCGAGGCAGAAGGGCCGAGAGTCGTGCGAGGTTCCCCAGTCACCGTTTGAGTTTCCTGTCGTAACCTGCGTATGCGATGCGCGCCTCTTAGTTTACGCCGCCGGCCTTGGCCCTTATCCCCTCTCCATCTTTGTCCTTCTCCCTCGGCCCTCGGCCCTTGGCCCTTGGCCCTTCTCCCTTGGCCCTTCTCCCCCCGCAATGACTACACTGTCCGCATCTTTCCTCGAATTGGATGCATGGGACCGGCATGACGCGACGCGTGTTGATAACAGGACTGGGTCCGGTGAGCGGGCTGGGGCTGGGCATTGAGCCGACCTGGGCCGGCGCTTTGGAAGGGCGCAGTGCGATCGGGAGGATCGACCTGTTCAACCCGGACGGTTTCCCCTGCCGGATCGCCGCCCAGCTGCGCGATTTTTCGGTGCGCGACTTCGTGCCCAAGAGCTACCGCAAGGCGACGAAAGTGATGGCGTCGGATATCGAACTGGCGGTCGCGGCGGCGATGCTGGCGGCTCGCGATGCGGGCCTGCGCACTGCGGGCACGGATCCGGACGGCGCGGGCAAGCCTGACTTCGCGCCCAGCTACGAGCCCGGGCGCGTGGGCTGCCACGTCGGCGCGGGACTCATCGC
>JBBDXA010000210.1:0-10908 GCA_040902585.1 Phycisphaeraceae bacterium | reverse complement strand
ATCGCGGCGGAGATGAACGAACTCACCGCCGCTTTCTATGAGGCCCGCGACGAGGCCGGCCGCTTCGATCTCCACCGCTGGGGCCGCGAGGGCATCACCCATCTCACGCCGCTGTGGCTGCTGAAGTTTCTGCCCAACATGCTCGCCTGTCACGTGACCATCATTCACGATGCCCAGGGCCCGTCGAACACCATCACCTGTTCCGAAGCCTCGGCGATGCTCTCCATCGGCGAATCGCTGCGCGTCATCCAGCGCGGCACGGCTGATGCCTGCTTCTGCGGCGGCGCGGAGGACAAGCTCAACCCCATGTCCCTCCTTCGCCAGCATTTCACGGGCCGACTGAACACCGGTTCCAACGAAAACCCGACCGCGGCGGTGCGCCCCTTCGACCGCAAGGCCGCGGGAACAGTCGTCGGGCAGGGCGGGGCGATCGTCATTCTTGAATCGGCGGAGACTTTTGCGAAGAGGCGCGAAGCCGCGAGCGGCGGGGAAGGCGGCGGCGATCAGAGTCCCGCGCCGCGCGCTTACGCGGAGGTGCTCGGGTTCGGCGCATCGCAGACGGTGCATTTGCCTCAGAAGAATCTCGCGCCCGATCCCAACGGCCGGGGCATCGCCCTGGCGATCCGGGCCGCCCTTCGCGAAGCGAAGATCGAGCCGGACGCGATCGACCTGATCATCCCCGGCGGCTTAGGCGTGCCCGACTACGATCAGGCGGAGGCGGCTGCTCTTTTTGGCATCTTCGGTCCGCGTCTGAAGCAGGTGCCCATCGCCAGTTGCAAGCCGCTGGTGGGAAGTACCTTCGCCGGCGCGGGCGGCATCGACGTCTGCATGGCCGCCAAGGCGATCGCCCATCAGAAGGTGCCCGCCGTGATCAACTGCGATGAACCGCTCAGCGGTCTGAATGCGATGACAGCCCCCTCGCGCGACGCGAAGATTGGGCATGTGCTGACTTATTCGACGAGCTTCGGCGGGCAGAATGCGGCGCTGGTGCTCAAACGTATAGATTGACGTCATGATGATTCACGAACCACAGCGAACGGCGATCCTGACCGCGCTCGAAGAGATTGAGCGGGACCGCGGCCTGCGCGTGCTCTTCGCCTGCGAGAGCGGCAGCAGGGCGTGGGGTTTCGCGTCACGGGACAGCGATTACGATGTGCGATTCATCTACGCGTATCCGGCGGAAAGTTACCTGAAGCTGCGCGGGCCGGTCGATGCTTTTGATCTTCAGATGGAAGGCGATCTGGACCTGGGCGGCTGGGATGTGCGCAAGACCGCGGAGTTGATGCGGCGCAGCAATCCGCCGCTGATGGAGTGGCTCGATTCGCCGATTGTTTATCGAGCCGCGCCGGGCATGCACGAACGGCTGCTCGACCTGCGCTCGCTTTACTTCGACGCGAAGAAGGCGAGCTTTCATTACCTGAGCATGGCGGTGAATGTCTGGCGCACGCATCTGGAACATGAGCCGAGGCCGGTGCGGAAGAAGTATCTGTACGCGCTGCGGCCGCTGGCGTGTGTGCGTTACATCGCGGCTCATCAGACGCAGCCGCCCACGGCGTTCGAGGCGGTGCTCGAAGGCATCGACTGGCCGGCGCCTGTGATGAACGCGGTGCGCGCGCTGGTGGAAGAGAAGAAGCAGGATGTGGAACTGGGCGCGAGCGAGCCCGATGCCGTACTGAATGAATTGATCGCGGGCGGGTTGATCGAATGCGAAGCGCTTGCGGCCGCGATGCCGTCCAATGATGTGAGCAATGAAGCCCTGGATGAGTTCCTGCGCGATACGATTCTGAATCAAACCATTCGCTGTGGTGCATAATGACTGCTGAATCCCGTAGAACCGTCATCACCGGCATGGGCTGGGTCACGCCGCTGGGCCACGACATCGAATCCGTCTGGACCGCGCTCCTGGCGGGTAAGTCCGGCATCGGGCCCACCACGCACTTTGATGCCTCCACGTTTCCCACCACCTTCAGCGCTCAGGTGAAGGACTACGACTATCGCCCGTTCGTCACCCAGCACGAAGCCCATGAAGGCATCGGCGCTAACACCGGTTTCGCGCTCGGGGCCGCGGCCCAGGCCTGGCGCATGAGCGGGCTGGGCCACGTGGATGCCCTCAACCGCGAACGCCTGGGCCTTTACCTGGGCAGCGGCGAAGGCGTGATTGATCTGGACAATTACGTCAGCTCCAACCTCGCCGCCTGGCAGCCGCAGTCGCAGACGGTGGACACCGCCGCCTGGGCTCGCGTCGCCCTGGAGCGCATGGTCGCGGTGCGCGAGATCGAGCAGGAGTCGAACATGCCGCTCTCGCATCTGGCGATGGAGTTCGGCGCTCAGGGGCCGGCCTTCAACTGCCTGACCGCCTGCGCCGCCAGCACGCAGGCCATCGGCGAAGCGGTCAGCATTCTGCGTCGCGGCGATGCGGATGTCATGATCGCGGGCGGGGCCCACACCATGATCCACTGCATGGGCGTCACCGGTTTCACCCGCCTCACCGCGCTCTCGCGCGATAACGAAGACCCGCCCCGCGCCAGTCGCCCGTTCTCAGCGGATCGCGGCGGATTCGTCCTGGGCGAAGGCGCGGGCATTCTCATCATCGAAACCCTCGACCACGCCCGCAAGAGGGGCGCGAACATCCTCGCCGAGATCACCGGTTACGGCTCCAGCGCCGATGCCTACCGCATCACCGACATGCACCCGACCGGGCGCGGCCCAGCCGTCGCCATGCAGAAGGCGCTCGATGATGCCGGCATCACGCCTTTGGATATCGACTACATCTCCGCGCACGGCACCGGCACGAAGGAGAACGATTCGACCGAAACCATGGCCATCAAAATGGTCTTCGGTGGCCGTGCCAAGCAGGTGCCCATCAGTAGCGTCAAGAGTATGCTGGGTCATCTCATCGCCGCGGCCGGCGCGGTCGAACTCATCACCTGCGTGCTCGCTATCCGCGATCAAATCCTTCCGCCCACCGCCAACCTCGACAATCCTGACCCCCAGTGCGACCTGGACTACGTCCCGAACAAAGCGAGGCAGGCGAAAGTCGAAACCTGCCTGAGCAACAGCTTCGGCTTCGGCGGGCAGAACGACACGCTGGTGGTGCGCCGGTTTACCGCTTGATCGCTTCGACGCCGCTCAAGGCCGATTCGGATTCTGCCTGCCGCGTTTGATGTACCAAGGCTCCCACGGATTCACGGCATTCACCGAACTGCGCCACTGCGCGGAGGTATCCAGCCCGACAGCGTTGTAGCCGCCCAGGTGCCGCTTGTAGGCATGCGTCTCGAAGCTGGCGTGCAGGGGCCAGACCTTGGAGCCGCGGGCGTTGCCGCCGATGTCCCACGGACTGGCGTTGGAGTCGGCGTCGGAGTAGCAGACGGCATCCTGATTGCCGACGAAGTCGGGGCGAAGCGTCGCGCTGGCCCAGGGGCTGTTGGGGTTGTCGTAGTGATCGCCCAGGGAGTCGAAGTAGAGGTCCGTCTTGTTGTCGCCGCGGCCGTAGTGGTTGATGCCGTAGTCCAGTCGCGTGCCGCCGTCGTAGAACGGGGCGATGCGCGGGACCACCTCCACGCCGCCGCTCAACTTCGCCAGCTTGTCCGGATCCTGCGACGGGCAGAAGAACACGTCATAGGCGGAGATGTAGTTGAACAGCACCAGCCGATCGGCATAGCGGTAGATCTTGTTCACGCCGTTGATCGTCTCCGCGCCGGTCATGTCCGGAAGCATCTTGCTGCGATCGTTGACGTAACCCCGTGCGGCAACCATGTGCTGGTGAAGCTGCGAAAGGCAGATGGCCCGGCGGGCGACTTCACGACTCGAGTTCAGATTCGGCAGCAGCAGCGAGATGAGGATCAGGATGATCGCGATGACCGCGAGCATTTCCGGCACTGTGAAGGCGCGGGCACACAGGCGCGCGGCAAGGCCAACCCCTGTACTGGGTGACGACAACCGCAGCCGACGGCCACTGGCATTCATGCAGCACCTCGACAACTACGTGTACCGACGCCGGACAAAATTGTGTGAAGGCAATTTACCACCGCCGGGGGCAGGGCCGCAATGGGGTCGGAGAAAGTTTTGGAAGATTTTCTTTGGGGGCCCTTCACTCTTTCACCACCGCCCGCAGCAGTTTCTTATGCTCGGCGATCACCGGTGCCAGTCGTGAATCCTTGATGAGATTGTTCAGTTCCAGCGGGTCGTTGTCGTGGTCGTAAAGCTGAGCGCCGAGTTTGCCGCCGTTCCATTCGATGTAGCGGTATCGCTCGGTGCGGATGGCGTAACCCTTCGCCCCGTTCGCTCCGCCTCGCTGCACCTGCGACACCGCTGCGGGTTTCGTCGGTTGCTCGGGATCATCAAGCTGTTTCCTCAGGCTGATGCCGTCAAGGTTTTTCGGTGCCTCCAGTCCGCAAAGGTCAGCGATGGTCGGATAAAGATCGACCAGCTCCGCCGGCCTGCCGCACGCCTTGCCCTTGGCCTTCGCGCCGGGGGCGGCGATGATCAACGGCACGCGGGCGGACTGTTCCCAGATGGATTGCTTCTGCCACAGGCCGTGCTCACCCATGTGGTAGCCGTGATCGCTGACGAAGATGACGACGGTGTTGTCGCGCAGGCCGAGGCGATCGAGGGCATCCAGCACGCGGCCGACCTGGGCATCCATGAACGTGATCGACGCGTGATACGCCTGAATGCACTCGCGGCGAAGCTTGTCATCCATCTTGTCTTGTTCCTTCTTGCGACTGCCCAGGGCCGCGTCGGGCACGTCCTTCATTTCTTCTTCCGTCACCTTCGGCAGCACGATCTGGTCCAGCGGATACATGTCAAAGTATTTCTTCGGCGCGACAAACGGCGTGTGCGGACGATAGAAACCAACCGCCAGGAAGAACGGTTTGTCCTTGTTCGCTTCCAGCAGCTTGATGGCCTCCGCCGCGCCGATGCCGTCGGTCTGTTCCGCATCGGTGCCTTCAGCCGCGAGCCACGAAAGCGTGCCGCCGAACTGGCCTTTCGTGAGCGTGTAGATTTTGTCTTCATCCGCCACATCCCGGCCCTTGGGATTGATGACGGTGCCCCAGGATGGCGCATCATCGAGGCCATCGGTGCCGATCTGTTTAGGCACGCCGTAGTGGTAGAGCTTGCCGATGCGGGCGACGAAGTAGCCGTTGTTTTTGAAGAGCTGCGGGAGCGTGACATGATCGGGCAGCTTCTTGCGGAAGTGGGTCGCGTTCTCGTGAACGCCGGTGTGATCCGGTCGCATGCCGGTGAGGAACGAAGCCCGGCTCGGGTTGCACAGCGGGTACTGACAGTACGCCCGGTCGAACCGCATGCCCCGCTTGGCGAGTGCGTCAATGTGCGGCGTCTTTGTGTAAGGATGCCCGTAACAACCCATGTCGTTGTTCAGGTCATCCGAAACGATGAAGAGCACGTTGAGCTTTTCGGCGGCGAGCGCGGGCGAACAGGTGGCGAGCAGCGCGAGCAGGAATGCGAAGCGGATGAAACGCATGGCGAGTCTCCTGAGCGAAGGGTGAATCAATAATGTAACAGAGGGGAGCGCTCTCCCGACCGGGTGGTGCTATTGATGCACGTCAACCCGTTGCAGACTTTGCGCCCATCGCCATCGGAGATGAATGCAACCCGCGCACCCGTTTCACCTGCGCCATCAGCACCACCCTGTCGGGATGGTGCTCTCGAATGCAGCGGCTATCATGCGGCTGAGTTTTTCGTCCCTGCATCGCTTGCCCCGCGTCGCGGTGAGCGCCGCAGGCGCGTGGATTTTCTTCATGACAGCGACTCGATCAGGCTTCGCGGTTCAGCAGGTGGGCAATGCGGTGGCGATCCAGGTGAACCGGGCGATGGTCTCGCCCGATTCGCTGGAAGGCTTCGGGCAGACGCTCGATTCACTCATCGCCACCAGCGAGGAGCCGCGCATCATCATCGACCTGGTGGGCGTCGAGTTCCTGCCCACCGCCATGCTCGGGCACCTGATTTCCGCTTCGACCAAGCTTCGCCGCAAGGACTGCCGGCTGCGGCTCGTGGGCGTCAACGAACACATCCAGGGCGTCCTGCACGTGACCCGCGTGAAGGAAAATTTCGACATCTTCGATTCACAGGACAACGCCCTGGAAAGTTTCGGTAAGAGCGGTGGGGCAGGGGCGGCTGCGGAAGGGGCCTGAATCGCCGATGCGGGATGCCAAGCCCGATGGCGAGTCGGCGAGCCGTCGGGGTATTCCGTCGATACCCCCACGACTCGGCGGACCTCGCCATAGGGCTTGCATTTCACCGCATCGAATCCAGCGATCGCATCATCGCCGCAAACACCACTTCTTCGCTGTAGTGCCCGCGAACGTGAGCCGCGCCCGCTCTGCCCAGCTCTTCGCGCCGGTCCGCATTCGCCGCCAGCGTCTTGATCGCGTCGATCCACTCCGCCGCCGACGCCGCGAGAAAACCTGTTTCACCCGGGCGCACCAGCGCCTTCTGCACACTCACCGGCGAAGCGATCATCGGCAGCCCGGCCGCCATGCACTGGATCACCTTCAACCCGCACTTGCCGCGCGTCCAGGCATTATCCGACAGCGGGGCGATGCCGATGTGACTCGATGCCAGCTCGCCCGCCTCGCCTGCCGCGCTCCAGCGTACCGCCTTGGTGCGAAGCTGATCCGAAGGCAGATCGAAGTCCGCGATGATCTTCAGCCGAAGCTGCGGCAAATCGCTCGCCGCCTGCTCCAGCGCGGGCAGCACGGTTTCAAGGTACTTGCGCGTCGCGCTCGAACCGATCCAGACCAGATCAAGCGTATCACTGGGGCGGCGCGCGGCGATCGCGTATCGCTCGACATCCACAGCCGTGGGAATCACGATCGCCTTTGCGTTGTGCTGCCGCGCCTTCCCGGCCAGCACATCATTGCCCGCCCACACCCCATCGCATCGGCTGATCACATTCGACCATCGCCGCTCGCGCCGCGCGTACGGTGAGCCGTCTTCGTGAACGTAGATCGCATCGTCAAAATCGTAGATGAGCCGCTTCGCGCAGCGGCGGATAAACGAAGGCACCGGCCAGTACGGCAGTTGCCGCAGCAGCACAACCGCGTCCGCTTCGCGCATCGATCGCCGCAGTTTCAGCCAGCGCATCCGATGCCTGCCCGCGATGGCGAGCACCGGCTCATAGCCCGCGCCGCGCAGGCGATCAAAATAGTGCAGCGCCCGGTATCGCGTGGCCGCGGCGGACTCGTTCTCGGCGATGAACAGGATGCGGCGGGCCATGCTAAGATCGCGATTGAAAGGAAACACTCAGGTAACGAGGCAGTTCAAATGGGTCTGGGTGGCGTGAGTGGCGTGAGTGGCATGGGTGGCTGGGGCTGAGGCTTTGGGAAGCCCCGGCCGTGGGACGCACAAGGTTGACGGGCCGGGGCTTGCGAGGACTCCAGCCCCAGCCACCCCATACGAGCCGCCTCACTACCAACATTCACACGCAGCGGCGGCCAGTGTAACAGTGCGCCAGCCGACCTGATAAGACAAGACGACTTCACGATGAGCACGATGCCGACTTCGACGCCTGAATCACCCGTCGCTGTGCACCAGATGCCGGCCGACTTCGAGCACGTGCCCTGCCTCCTGTGCCAGGCGGATGAGCCAAAGGTTGCCGTCGAAGGCACGCGCGTACACGGCGATCACGTCGAACCGTTCACTGTTGTTCGCTGCGGCAAGTGTGATCATCTTTATCTGAACCCGCGGCCCCGGCTCGATGTGCTCGGTCGCTACTACGAAGACGCCTACTACACGCTGCTGGAAGATGCGCCCAAGACTTCGCCGAAAAAGCTGCGGCGCGAGCGGCGAGCACAGGCGGCGCTGCGGCAGCACTTCAACTACCCCGGCGACACGCCGAAGACTTTCTGGCGCAAACTCTGGACGCTTCCGACAGCGCTGTGGCTCAAGTGGAGCACGCGCGCGTTCGACGCGCTTCCCTGGGCCGGGCAAGGCAAGCTCTGCGACTTCGGTTGCGGCGGCTGCGGCTTCCTGCGGCAGCAGCGCGATCGCGGGTGGGATGTTTGCGGCGTGGACTTCAGCGAAGGGGCCGCCACACGCGCGATCGAGGAAGACAAGCTCGACGTCGCGGTGGGCACCTGGCCTGGGCCGGCGCGCGAAGGGGAGACGTTTGATGTCATCACCGGTTTCCACGTGATCGAACACCTGCCCGATCCGGAGGCCTGGGTCCGCGCGGCTGCGGCAAAGCTCAACCCCGGCGGGTACTTTCTCATCTGCTGCCCCGATGCCGATTCGTGGGCCTACAAAAAGTTCAAGCAGGATTGGTACGGCCTCGATCCGCCTCGACACTTTTCTAACTTCACCAAGGCGAAAGTCGCCGGCCTGATGAAGGCTGCGGGACTCGAAGTGGTGCGCATCAGGCCGCAGTCACGCGACGCCACCCTGCTCCGCAGTGCCGCCCTCCGCGCTAAACGCACCGGCTCAGGCTGGTGGAAATTTCTCAGCGGCTCGAAGATATGGTGGAAGCCCGTCGCGCTGCTCAGCGGCTGGTTCGCCAAGGCGGATGGCATGGTCATCACCGCGAGGAAGCCCGTCTGACTCTCCTCCCTCTCAGGGAGGGGCTGGGGGAGGGTCAAACCTTCGCAGTGGAGAGATCATGATTGACAGTGGCGTCTCAGCAGGTCGTCCGTTCGACCCTCCCCTAACCCCTCCCTAAGAGGGAGGGGAATTGGACACACTCAACAGATACGGATGCGTCGCCTCGCCGCGATCCAGTGCATCCTGAATCACCAGGTAATACACGCCATCACTCGGCAACTTCGCGACAAGAATCGCATCGCGGCTCTTGTCCGCGTCATCCTGCATCGCAACGAAATTACCTTTCGCATCGTAAAGCGTCAGCAGCGGATCGACCGCTGAACCGAGGCGGGCTGCCAGCGCTTCGCACGTGACCTTCTGCCCCGCCTTGCCGGTGAACTGGTAGACATCCACTTCATTGTTCGAATTGATGTGCCCGCGAATTGTCTTGCCGAGCTCGATCGCCTGACTCTGCTTGAAGCCATCGTTCGGTTCCTTCTCGTCGATAAGCTGGTCCGAAGCGATCACAGGCAGTTCGTACGCCCTGGACTCACCGGCAGGCGTCACCGCGATCACGGCAATCCTGCCCGCGGGCGTATCGGCAGGCAATGCGAATTCGATCTCGATGCGCGTGTCGCCGATCGTCTTCGCATCGTACTTGTCCGGCACGCCGACCTTGCCTTTGGATTTCACCTGGGCATCAATCTTCTTCTCGCCTTCACCGATGCGCACGGCTGAAGCATCATCGAGACTGATGCCGCGCAGTGTGAGCTTGACCTTCTCCCCCGGCGAAACCGCCAGCGGCACCACCATCACGATCCGCGGCGGATCCTTCTTCTCTTCCTTCTTCTCCTGGGCGATCGCAGGCAACGCGAGGAGCGAAACAACCACAGATGAACACAGATAGACACAGATGGAAAACCTGTTGCGGCGTGCGGGTTGGCCTGACTTTGTCGGCATCCTCTGAATCTCAAATCTCTTATCTGTGTGCATCGGTGTTCATCTGTGGTTTCAACGCTTTACGCGAAAAGCTCAGTGACCATCGCCCCCTGATCCAGAATCTCCAGCGGCCTGCCGTCGGGCGTGTGGATGTGCTTGCGCGGGTTGATGCCCAGCGATTCGTAGATCGTGTACGACACATCCGCGGGGCTGACGGGGCGCTCGGTGGCGTACCCGCCGTGCTTGTCGGTCGCGCCGAGCACGAAGCCTTCCTTCACACCCGCGCCGGCGAAGAGCATTGAAGCAGCGGGGCCCCAGTGATCGCGGCCGGCGTCTTTGTTCACCTTCGGCGAGCGCCCGAACTCGCCCATGACCACGAGCAATGTTTCTTTCATCGCGCCGGTGTCGTGCATGTCCTGCACGAGGGCGGACAGGCCTTGATCCAGCTCCGGCAGTTTCTTGTCGAGGCTTTCAAAGATTTTCGCGTGATGATCCCAGCCGCCGTAGTTGATGGTGGTGAACGCGACGCCGCGCTGGGCGAGGCGGCGGGCGAGCAGGCAGCTTTGTCCGAACTCGCTGCGGCCGTAACGGTCGCGCAGGTCTTTGCTTTCCTTGTCGATGTCGAACGCGCTCTGGGCTTCAGGTGAAAGGATCATCTCGGCCGCGCGTTTGGAGAATTCATCGTAGGTCTGAATCTGGTCATCGCCTTGCACCTTCGCGCTGAGCGAGTCGACCGCCTTCAGCAGCGTGTCGCGGCGAGCAATGCGATCATCTTTCATAGGTTGCTGCAACGTGAGATCGCGCACCTTGTAGTTCGCATCATTCGGGTTGCCGGCCTTGAACGATTCGTAACGCCCGCCGAGAAACGCACTGCGCCCGAGTTCCCACGTGAAGGACGGATTCTTAGGCACCGCGACGTAGGGCGGCAGCTTGCCGGCGGTAAAGCCCTTTTGATGGGCGACGACCGCGCCCATCGCGGGGTAATCGCCAAAGGGCGTGCCGAAGCGGCCGCAGAGGACCCAGTTGGTCGCGGTTTCGTGGTGATCGTTGTTGTGCGCCCCGCTGCGAACGAGGGCGACTTTGTCCATGACCTTCGCCATCAGGGGCAGCTTCTCGCAGATGTTCAGGCCCTTCACGTTCGTCGGGATGACGCCGTATTTCCCGCGAATTTCCTCGGGCGCTTCGGGCTTGGGGTCGAAGGAGTCGTGATGCGAAAGGCCGCCGCCGAGGAAGACGAGGATGACGGATTTCGCGCGAGCCTTGGGGCCGCTTGCGGCTTCGCGATTCTGTTCAGCCGCCTGCGTCGCCTGTGCCGCCAGTAACTGCGGCAGCGCCAGACCGATCGGCGCGAGCGCCCCGATGCGCAGGAAGTCGCGGCGCGTCGCGCCGTTGCAGTGGCGATGTTTTTTACGGTTGAGGTAGATGTCAAGC
>JBBDXA010000209.1:11325-15456 GCA_040902585.1 Phycisphaeraceae bacterium | reverse complement strand
CCGCAGACATGCACCACCCTGCCGGGATGGTGCTCCATCTCCTTTCACACGTTCTCACTCCGTCACGGCTTTCAACATCGCCTCGATGCGCTCGCGATCGGTCTTGGTCATCTGCCGCAGCGGATCGAGATACGCCTGAACGCTCAGTTGCAGAGCGTGGCGATATTGAGCCGCCGCCTCCTCGCGCCGGCCGGCCTTGCGATACAGCTCGCCCAGTTCGATGCGATCCAACGGCGTGTAGGGCGAAAGCAGGATCAGCTCCTCGTGAAGCTCGATCGCGCCGGTTGAGTTTTCAACTTTGCCCGTGAGTCGACCCGCCGCGGCGACAAGCTGGGCCCGCTGACGCTTGAGTGAAACCGATTCGATGCCCGCGGCTCGCGCTCCATCGAGTGCTGCGTACGCGCGGTCGAGATACTGCCGGATCATCGGTTCGTCTCGTTTGCGCACCATCAGCGAAGGCTCGGTGTTCAGCATGCCGCGGATCATGTTCGCCGCCTGGGCCGCGAGACGTGATTCCCATTCGTACGGCCGCGGGTCGGTGGAGTAGGCAGTGCTTGCTTCGTGCAGCAGATCGAGCGTGCGATCGAAGGCAGGCTTGGCGTTGGGGTCGCGGCGCAGGACGCGCTGGGCCTCGGCCAGCAGCAACTGCTCTTTCGCAAGCGGTGCGGCGTGCATGACGGCGAGCATCAAAGCGAGCAGGACGAACGCGATAGCTGGCAGCAACCGCACGGCCGACTCCCGCGCCTTCACCGCTTCGGCTGCATCCTCCTTCCGCCCCGCCGCCGCCAGCGCCACGATCAACCACGCCAGCGGCGCGGAGTTGGGTTGGAAGAAGGTCATCTCGATCTGGTTGTGGACGAGCAGCACGGTCGCGGCTGCAAGAAGGCCGAAGCGCATGGCGCGGGCATCGATCCAGGTGCGGGCGAGCAGCACGGCCGCGATGAAGAGAAACGCAATGGGGCCAACGGACCACAATAGAAACCGCTCGCCCGATTGAATGACGTTCCAGCGCACAACCAGTTCCGTGCCGAAGACGATCGTCATCAACGCGATCAGCTTTGCAAGATCGGGTGTTTCGATCTGAAGGGCATTGGCTGACGGAGTATCACTCCTGGCGGCATCGGGTGGTATCGGATCGTCCCTGCTTTCATCTTCACCGGCGTCCTCATCGCGCATCCTCGCCGCCTTCAGCAGCCAGAGGATCATGAGCGCGACGAGCAGCCAGCCCGCGATGCCAAGGTTGACGATCGTATCGACGAAGACGTTATGCGCGCTTCGCACCTCCTCGGGGTTGATGGGACTCTTCAGTCGGGCATACGCATCCTGAAACGGCGCGGGGCCGATGCCGAGGATCATGTTGTTCGACGACTCGGTGGCGATGCGGGCCGACGCCTGCCAGTAGTGCCAGCGGAAGAGCAGACTGCGTTCGCCCGTCGCATCCTTCGGCGGTCCGGCCAGACCGCGGGCGATGACCGCGCCGAAGGCGAAGGCGATGAGCATCAACGCCAGCGGCGCGATCCACTTCTGCCAGCGCGGACGAAAAGCTGCGAGCAACCGCATTGCCACGAGGCCGCCGGTCAGCACCATCGCCAGCATCGCGCCGCGGGAGTGTGAACAGAGCACCGCCACGCACGCCATCAGGGTGATGAAGATTGTGAGCCCGATCGGCCCCTGCCGCGTCTGCGGGCGCAGCAGCATGGCCGCGCTCGCGCCCAGGGCCAAGAGCGCCAGGGCCGCGTTGACTGAGCCGAAGACGTTGGAGAAGGTGAACGAGCCGAACGCTTCGGGCTGCTCCAAACGACGAACGTATATCTCATGTTCCGGCGAGCCCTTCTCCCAGCCCTTCGCGGCGAGCCAGTCCTTTTCGGTCTCCTTGAAAAACTCGACGGACTCGGGGTGATCCATGACCACGTACTGAGCCGCATCCACCGCCAGCGGCAGGGCCAACGCGAGGAGCGCGGCAACGCAGAGCTTGCGCACTTCGAGGCGCTCAGCCGCGTGAAAGGCTGCGAGCGCGACACTGATCCCGCTGAGCCAGCCGCCGAGGATGAAGAGATTATCGATGTGCCCGCCGATGTGAACCCATGCGACGATGACCGCCGGCAGCGCCAGCGCGAAGGCCCACCAGCGCAGGCGTCCGCCCGTCGCGGCAAACAGGCCGAGCACGATGCCGGCCGAGAGAATGGTCAGCACCTCCAGCCAGGCCGCGCCTGCGGGACCGAAGGCGAGCGGCGAAAGTTCCTGGCCATCCAGATCGAGCGTCGCGGCGGCGGCCTGACGCGGGTCGCTGTCCCAGTAAAGATTCGGCGACATCGGCACGACGCAGCGGATGAACACGAGCCCGAGCATCACCGCGACGGCAAACGACAAGGCGTGTTTGAAAAACAGCGATCGCTCGTTCGGATGAATCGCATCACCGCCCGCGGCCTGTATCGGCGAGGCCTGACCCGCTTTGCGATTTCGTTCGCGGCGCGACATGGCGGTAGTGTAGAGTGTCGCAGAGCAGTCGGGCTGCACCGCACGCAAGCGGCTTGCCGGCCGCGGGCCAGCGCACTGAAATTTCCTGCAATTCCTGCTCAATATGAATCCAGCTTCCTCCGGACTGCAATCATTCATTATGAAGCGAAATCTGCTCATCATCGCCCTTCTCCTCTTTGCCTTCGCGCTCGTCCCCGCCGCCTTCGCACAGGACACACCGAAGAAGAAGCTCAACGTCCTGTTCATCATTTCCGATGACCTGACCGCGACCGCCCTTTCGTGTTACGGCAACGAAGTGTGCAAGACGCCCAACATCGACAAGCTCGCGACGCAAGGCACACGCTTCACCCGCGCCTACTGCCAGGGCACCTACTGTGGCCCTTCGCGCGCCAGTTTCATGAGCGGCTACTACCCTCATGCGATCAACATGCTCGGCTACGGCAGCCCCCGCCCGGCCATCGGCGATCGCGCGACCTGGGCGCAGCATTTTAAGAACCAAGGCTACTACTCCGCCCGCGTCAGCAAAATTTTTCACATGGGCATTCCCGGTGATGTCGAGAAAGGATCGGACGGTGCGGACGATCCTGTCACCTGGACCGAGCGCTTCAACAGCCAGGGCCCCGAGTGGAAGGCCGCCCACGCGCCCGGCGACGGCGAAACGCTCGAAGGCAATCCCGATGGCAAGAAGCCCGTGATGGGCGGTAACACATTCGTCATTGTCGCAGCTGAGGGCGATGACCTCGCCCACTCCGACGGTCGCACCGCGGAGAAGGCGTGCGAGCTTATCGCAAAACACAAAGACAAACCATTTTTCCTCGGCGTCGGCTTCGTGCGGCCGCACGTGCCATTTGTCGCACCGAAACCCTACTTCGCGCCCTTCGCATTTGACAAACTGCTCCTGCCGCCGAAGGTCGAAGGCGACTGGGATGACATCCCCAAAGCGGGCATCAACTACAAGACCAGCTTGAATATGAAAATGAACGAAGAGAAACAACGCAAGGCCGTCGCGGGGTATTACGCTTCGGTGGCGTACATGGATGCCCAGGTCGGCAAAGTGCTCGACGCGCTCACCAAGGCCGGCCTCGATGACAACACCATCGTGATCTTCACCAGCGATCACGGCTACCACCTGGGCGAGCACGATTTCTGGGCGAAGGTGAGCCTGCACGAGGAGTCAGCCGCGGTGCCTTTGATCATCAAGGTGCCGGGCAGGAAGGCGGCTGTGTGCCACTCGCTGGTGGAGCTGCTCGATCTTTATCCGACGACTGCTGCGCTCTGCGGCCTGCCCGCGCAGGATCGCCTGCAAGGAAAAAACATCGCCCCGCTATTGGATGATCCAAAGAGGACCGTGCGCGACGCGGCCTTCAGCGTGAACGGCAAAGGCTTCCTGCTGCGCGAAGATCGCTGGGCGTTCATTCAGTATGCCGAGAACGCCTCGGGCGGTGTCGAACTCTTCGACATGGAGAAAGACCCGAAGCAGTACGTGAACCTCGCGGAGAAGGCGGAGCAGAAGGAGCGGGTGGAGGCGTTCAAGGAGAAGATGAAGGCGAAGATGAAGGCGGTGCGGACGAATGATCTGAGTGCCAAGTGATTCGCGCTTGATGGTTATCCCAAGCCCGATGGCGAGTCTTCGAGCCGTCGGGGTATCGAATG
>JBBDXA010000209.1:0-11315 GCA_040902585.1 Phycisphaeraceae bacterium | reverse complement strand
ACAGGGGCGGATACCCCGACGGCTCGAAGACTCGCCATCGGGCTTGATTGCTTTCCTGCGGTCACCCGCGCACCAGCCCATGCACAAATCTCAGCTTCTCGATCACCGGCTCGTTAAACCTACGCGCCACCAAATCCTTCAGTTCCATCGCCCGATTCATTTCGTTCAGCGCGGTGCCGAGGCGTTGATATTCGCGGATCATCTGTTCGAGGTCACCGGTGACGCCGGGGCCGCCCAGGTTCATGTTCTTGGCCGTGTCCAGCACGCTGGCGATCTCGAGATAGAACGCGAAGGTTTCGGCGAAATCCTCCCAGGGGTGCATCGAGGCGTAGGCAGTGGCGAACCGCGCGGGCCAGTCGGCGGGCGGGCCTTGCTGGTAGTAACGGTCCTTCGCCTGGCGATAGTCGATCGCGTTGTGGTCGCCGAAGCGCGTGATGCATTCGGGCTCGCGCTGTGGATGGTTTCGCACGAGGACCGCCCAGTAGTAGTGGCCGATCTCGTGGCGGAAGTGACCGATGAGCGTGCGATGCCTTTCGCCGTGGGCGACGCGCAACCGTTCGCGCTCAACGTCATCGACTTCAAGAAGGTTGATGGTGATGGTGCCTTCGTCGTGGCCGGTGAAGACACGGTCTTCGCCCATGGTCTGCCAAGGGACGTTGGCGGCGACAACATCGGCCTTGAAGTCGAAAGCGAGGGGCGGGTCGATGCCTTCGCCGGCCTTGCCGCGCGGGAGGTGGAGCAGGTCCAGCCCGTAGAACAGTCGCCGCTTGGCGGCCTCAAGCCGCGACCAACTGTGGCGGTTGTTGGGCACCGAGAGATCGGGAATCGTCTGGTTGAATCGGCAGCAGTCGCAGAGCGACTCGCCAAACAGGCCTTCGCCGGGGACAGTGATGCAGCGGTTGCAGACATTCTCGACGGCGTAGTTGTGACACTTGATTAGAACAGCGCCGCAGTCGGCGTGACCGCACAGGTACTGACCACTTTCGCCGGGCTTCAGCGGCGCGAGCCGATGGCACGCGGGGCAGAATCCAAGATCGCTGTGGCAAGACGTGCAATGCGTGTTTTCGAAGAAGAGCTGGTTGCCGCAGGTGCAGTCAAACGTTCGCATGGAAAGAGGTCTCTCGAATGGATCGGGCATTCTATCGCCATGAGGATTGCTTCACCGCTGTCCGAGGGGTGAGCGTCAGGGCGAGTGTCTACTCTTTCTCGAACTTTTGCCGATAGGCGCGCGGCGTCAGGCCGAACTCGCGCTGGAAGACGCGCGTGAGCTGTGAGTTGGTGCCGTAGCCGACGCGTTTGGCGATCGCGCCGATCGAGAATTCCGAGCCGACGAGCAGGCGACGGGCGTGCTCCACCCGTACGCGCTGCAACTCACCAGCCACAGAGCGATTCAGATGTGAACGAAAGCGAAGCTCCAGGGAGCGGCGCGAAACGCCCGCGGCCTCGGCGACGTGTTCGACTGAAATGCGCTCCCGGCTGTTGGCGGCGATGAACTGCATGGCCGCGGAAACCGGCGGATCATCCACATAGAGAAAGTCACTGGAGTTCCGCACCACCAGTTCGCGCGGCGGAATGAGCAGCGGCTTTGTGGGCTTAGGACCGCCGGCCAGAAGTTGATCCATCATTCGCGCCGCTTCGAAACCGACGCGCTCAAAGCCGACGTCCACGCTGGTCAGCGAAGGCTCAGGGTAAAGACACAGGGCCGGTTCGTTGTCGCCGGCGACAAGGGCGATATCGCGCGGTATCGACAAGCCCATGTCGCCGCAGGCCTGGGCGACCATCCGGCAGAGAATGTCATCTCCCGCGTAAATGCCCACGGGTGGAGACATGCTGTGAAGGCAGTCTGCCAGCAGCTTGTGTGTTGCAATCCAGTTCTCTCGGGTGTGGGCAAACCGCGGCGACACACGTTCGATACGACAGTGATCACCCTGGGTATGAAAGTGCCGCATGATCGTGTCGGCGGTCATCTGCTCCCCGCGGTCACCCCGTCGGATCAGGCAGAGCACCTGGCGCACACCCCGGTGTTCCAGATGCTCGGCGACAAGCTGCCCGCCGGCTGCGAAGTCTGGAAAGACGCTTGGAACCCGGCGCACCGGGGAACTGAACCACACGTTGACGAGCGGCAGCTTTCGCCTCGCAGCCGCTGTGACCAGCGCGGGTGTGACCCGAGCGATGACACCCTGATAGATAGGCTTGCCTTTGCCTTCAGTGATCGAGTGATCCGCAAAATCATCAACCACACAGGCCCAGTCGGCCTGCTCGGCTGCGTACCGGGTGATGCCTGCGAAGACGTCGATGTGTCGCCGCAGGGGCCAAGTCATCTCCAGCATCACCGCGACGCGTTTGGAGCCATTCGGGGCCTTGACTGGATCGTTCATGCCTTGTTTCCGCAATGAAATAGCCTCGGGCAATCTCCGCAAGCTGAAGGGAACACATCGGCCGGCGGTCATAAATGCCAAATATAATGCGCAGTATAGCAAAATGAGAGTGGTACTCTTGGTTGAAGGATTCCAAACGAGTCCCGGCCCGTGTGCTGACGTCGCTAGCGCTCATCC
The DNA here is from genome assembly GCA_040902585.1 of Phycisphaeraceae bacterium. Taxonomy (GTDB): domain Bacteria; phylum Planctomycetota; class Phycisphaerae; order Phycisphaerales; family Phycisphaeraceae; genus JBBDXA01. The sequence continues at coordinate 8,760 of JBBDXA010000209.1, read as the reverse complement.
GCATGTGAACGGCAACCATGATTGGCCTGAATGTCACAATGTAATCCGCACACACGGAACGAGAATGGAGCCGCGGCGCGGAGTGTTTGCAGTTTCCCTATCACCCCTGTTTTGGAGATTGAAAATGGAACGTAAGTTCACCTCAGTTCGTTTTGGAGCGATTGCCCTGACTGTCACCCTGCTTGCGCTCGCGTCGGCCCAATCTGCCAGCGCGATCACCGTTGCCTGGGGCCCCGTGACCCCGATCAACAGCAATGATGACATCATCAACCCGGGCAATGTGATTCGCGCGGTCAACTTTACGACCCCCACCGACACTTCCCCGATCAATGTGAGTGTCGGCGTACACACCGTCGCGTTCACGACCATCGGCGTCACAGGTGGCACGGGTTTCAACAACTCCACGTTTTTCGTTGATGACAACCCCGCGCCAGGGGCCGTGGGTGCGGACTTCGAAAGCGTACTCGACAGCTTCCGTGACAACGGAGACGGAACCGTCACCATCGGCGGTCTCGTTGCAGGAAATACCTATTTCTTGCAGGTCTTTCACTCGGACGATCGCGGAAACCGCACCGTGACTTGGAATATCAACGGGACAGGTCTCACATACCTCGACGACACGACCACCTTCCGCAGCACCTTCAGCGTTGCGACGGTGACGCTCGGTGCTGGTGAGACCTCCCTGACGCTCACCAGAACCGCAGGACAGATCAATGCCGCGGTGCTCACCGAGGTACTGATTGCCGTGCCCGAGCCCGCGACCGCTTCGCTCGGCCTGCTCGCGCTGGGCGCGCTGGCGGCACGTCGCCGCCGGCGTCTGGTCGCGTGATGGCAACGATCATTCTCCTCCGCGCGGGACAGGCAGAGATGCCTGCCCCTCGTTTTCACGGCGATCATTTCGGTTCACTCGCGTATGTCGGCATCAATCTTATTGGGGTGCCTGATTCTTTGCCGCTTCCATCTTCTCCGCCACCGTCCTGGCCGCTTCGCACGCCTGGCATCCGCCGTAGAACATCCACTCGGCGTAGACGGACCATCGGCCCTTGTACTGGTTGAAGATGTCGTTGCCTTCCCCGGCGAACTTGAGCAGCTTGTCCAACAACACCTTCTGCTCGCCATCGCTCATGTTGAGCATGTTCATGCGCCTTTCGATCCAGGGCCGAATCATCGCGCCCATCGCAAAGACGCGCACGCTCGCTTGATCCGATTTGAGCCCTTCAACAATCTTGCGATCGAAGTTCTTGCCGAAGGTGCTGTTCTTCTCGTCGCTGCCGTGAAACGCCTGACGCCGCTGATAAAGAACGAACGCCTCGTAGGCCGCGTGGCAGAGGGGGCAGCGGAAGACGAAGCAGCGCTTGACGGATTCGTGGTCATCTTTGGAATCCTTTGAAGCGGGGGGCACGATCAGGTTCACAACTTCATCGGGCACGCCATCGGTATAAAGTCCTTCGAGCACGGCGAAGAACACGAGCTGACACGCCGGATCGTTCCGCCACTCCTGCGTGGGCGGGCTGAGCGTCTTGGTCCTGATCTCTGGCGGTGTATTTGGATCGAGCCTGGCGGGCTGAGCGTTCGATTTCACCGGTTGATCGGCGCGGGTGTTCATCGCCAGGAAGAGCATGAGGGCGACGAGGCCGCCGGCTGTCACGGTTTGCAGGGTGCGATTCCGCATGATTCATCCTTTGCGCAGTAGAGAAGAACAATTGACCATGAGTAGAAGTTTACGTGTCCTGACCGCGCAGATGGGTAACACGGGAGTAACGGTTTGAACAGGATCGGGTGGCAGGCGGTGTGGCGCTGCGAAGCCGCGCTGGTGAGAAGCAACGGGCTCATCGCGCCAAGGCCTTCACCTGTAGCATCACATCAGGCAGGTCAGGCATGGCACAATCGCGGAAGTCGCCCGGTCTAATTTTGATTTCGGGCCACCAGACAGGATATCCGGCACAGGCGGAACGCAGGCCGCGGCACCGACCTGCCGCAAGGCTCTGACGTCTGAATCACCCACTGAAATCGCTCGATTCTGCTGAAGGCGAGATTGGCAAACCCCGGCCCCGATCGCGACCTAATGGGAGTGCCCACGGGCAATTGGAGCGATTGCGGTGATGAGAAATCGGCGCAAAATGCGTTTCAACCCTTGACATCAGAAGCGATTTTATGGTACTTTTAATACTCGCGGCTGATAGGGCCGTCACCTCAGGGTCGGTTGTTCGACCCGGGGCAGGAGAGTACGGATACGTATCCCGGATTTCGACGCGAGTCTGTTCGCATCGCGCAGCGCGTCGTTGGATGGGAGAAAGTGGAGAATCGGAATGACGGAGGGAAATGTCAACCAACCCGGCACGCCGGCCGACTCCGCCGCCAAGGCGAATCGCGCGGGCCGTCGTCGCCTGATCAAGGCGGCGCTGCTGGCGGCACCGCTGATCGTCACCCTGCGCGGCAAGCCCGCCAATGCCCAGGAATCCTCGCTCGGTTCCATCGAGACGCCTGACGGCCCGATCCTTTACGGCCCCGGCGCGTACGTCGAGCAGAAAGATATTCAAAAGTCCAAGACGGACAATCCTTCTGACACCAGCAAGCAACTGTCGGATACGGATCTGGGCAAGGCCATCAAGAAGAAATCGGATGGAACCTTTGAAATCCTCAACGATCAGCATCGTCGCGATCAGGATGGCAGCGGCAAGACCTTCAACAGGCCAACGGGGCCCTGAGAACCTGAACTGCAACACTTCAAAGGCCGGCTTCGACCGGCCTTTTTTCATTTGCTCCAATGGCGTCCGCCCCGCCGATTGGCCTCGTGCCGATCAATGCCCGATACTGTCGCACGTGAGCTCAGCCGCTGACAAATGGACTGTTCGCCCGCAGGCGGACCTGCGATGGCGCTGCTGGGACGGCGAGTATGTCGTCTTCCATCCCCCGTCGGGCGACACTCATTTCCTGAACCCGATCGCTGGTGAAGTACTACGTTACCTGGAGCATCGCGCAGGCGGCGTCGTCGAACTGTCGCACCATTTGTCGGACACCTTCGAATTGCCTGCCGATGAAGACTTGGCAAACCAGGTGCGACATTGCCTCGCCCAGTTTCGCGAACTCGGCCTGATCGAGCCGAGCCACGATCCAACCCACGACGAGAAAGCACGAAGCCCGGAACCAGCGGATGCAACTGAAGGATCTGACCGAACGTGATGTAGCCGGCCTGTTGCGCGGGCCCGGCATCCGCCTGAACATGGGCCCGTTCGTGCTGCGCCTGGCGACACCGCTGAAGGAGCTGGTCGCGCCCGTTCATCTTCTCTACGCCAACTACACGCTTGCCGATGAAAACGCGCTGGATGATTTTGACGTGAAGGTCGCGCCGTGGGGCCTGCGTCAGCACCTGACGCGGCGCGACATCTGGTTCTTCGTCGATGATGCGCCCATGTTCAGCGCCTTCGAGCGCAGGCTCGCCCTGCCCATGCTCGAATGGCTGGTGAACTGGTGCGTCTTCACCCGCCCCAATCAGTATCTCATCCTGCACTCGGCCGTCGTCGAGCGCGGCGGACATGCGGTGATCCTGCCCGGCCAACCTGGCGCAGGCAAGAGCACCCTTTGCGCAGGCCTCTCCCTGCGCGGCTGGCGCTTACTCTCAGATGAAGTCGCCGTGATGCGCCCGCCTTCTGTCGATCTCATTCCTGTCCCCCGCCCCATCGGCCTGAAGGAAGGATCGATCGATGTCATCAAACAGTTCGAGCCCGGCGTCGTCATGGGCCCGCCCACGCCCGGCACGCGCAAGGGCACCGTCGCGCACATTCAGGTTGACGCTGATGCCGTCACGCGCGGCAACGAAACCGCCCTGCCCCGCCTCATCGTCTTCCCCTCCTACCGCCAAGGCGTCGGCCTCCAGCTCGAACCGTTCAGCAAGGCCCGCACGCTCCTCCGCGTCGCCCAGGACGCTTTCAACTTCTCCATCCTCGGCACCACCGGCTTCGAAACGCTCGCCTCACTCGTCGATGCCAGCGACTGCTACACCATCGTCTACAGCGACATGGAAGCGGCTATCAGCACACTCAATGAACTGATCGCTCGTGAACCGACACAGGCCCGCTGCGAGGACTATGAGTTAACCCCTGCGCTGGATCGCAAGGCTTCGTAGCACGGAGCAGGGAGTTCTCTAAGGAAATAATGAAATGAGGAATCGGATCCGTGAACGTGCGAAAGAAGGTTGGAGCACCATCCCGGCAGGGTGGTGCATGCCCGCGGTACACGCGCACCCTCGGCACCGCCAGCACCCCCGGCACCGCCAGCACCGCCCTTCCGGGACGGTGCTCCACCTCATTTCCTTAGAGCAATGCATTGATTGAATCCCATGAGCAACAACCCCGGCATCCTGCTCGCCGCCCTGCGTGATCCGCATCGACTGGTCTCGATGACTTGCGATGAAGCGGGCACGCTGCTGCGCCTGGCGCATCAGACGCGCGTCATGGCCAAGCTCGCCCAGCGCGCCCAGGACGCAGGCATCGACGATCAACTGAACGCCCAGGTGCGCGATCACCTCATCGCCGCCCGCGTCGTAGCCGCTCAGCATCGTCGCATCGTGCGCTGGGAAGCAGACCGCATCCTGCACGCCATGCAGGGTTGTGATTTTCCCATCGTCTTCCTGAAGGGCGCCGCCTACGTGCTGGCTGACCTGCCCGCCGGTCGCGGCCGGCTCATCAGCGATGTGGACATCATGGTGCCCAAGGTTCACCTCGAAACGGCTGAGCAACGACTGAAGGACGCGGGCTGGGAAGCCTTCAAACTCGATGAGTATGACCAGCGTTACTACCGGCAATGGATGCACGAGCTTCCGCCGATGGCGCACAGGATTCGCCGCAACGTGCTGGACCTGCATCACACGATCCTGCCTGAAACAGGCCGGCTGCATCCCGATGCGGCGAAGCTGCTGGCGGCCTCGCGCCTGATTCCGTCGCTGAGCCATCCCAGCGCGAAGTTACTCGCCCCTGCCGACATGATCCTTCACTCCGCAGCTCATCTCTTTCAGGACGGCGAACTCGCGGGCGGCCTGCGCGATCTGCTCGATCTGGATGATCTGCTTCGTCACTTCGGCGCTCACGAACCGGACTTCTGGAACACCCTCGTTTCGCGCGGCATCGAGATGGACCTGCGTCGCCCCTTGTTCTACGCCCTGCGCTTTTCGCATCACATGCTGGAAACGCCGGTGCCGCAGGATGTATTGAACGATGCGGGCAAGGCGGGCAAACCGCTCTGGCCCACGACGCCGATGATGGATTTTTTCGTGAGCCGGGCGTTCATGCCGCACAGCGCCGAGGGCAACGGGGGCAGGCGGTTCGGCGCGGGGCTCTCACGCTGGATGCTTTACGTACGTTCGCACTGGCTGCGCATGCCGCCGTTGATGCTCTTGCAGCACCTGACGCGCAAGGCATTCCGTCGGATCAAGAAGGAAGAGGAACCCAGGACCACGGCTCAGAAAAACATCGAAGCCAAACGCGTGGGGTGAGCCTCCTGAGCACCATCCCGACAGGGTGGTGCTGTTGGCATACTGACACCTGAGGCGCAAATCGCGCAACCGACGATCGAGCGACATTAGCACCACCCTGTCGGGATGGTGCTCAGGAGTCCTTCATGCAATCCATCACGAAACACATCACCAAATGCCTCATCGCCGGCATCGTCGCCCTGCTGCCCATTGCCGCGCTCGTGCTGACCGTCGTGCAGCTTGAGCATATGCTCTCCACGGGCTGGCTGAAGAGCCAGGCGGTTTATTTTCCGGGCCTGGGACTCATCGTCGCCGCGCTGATCATCTACGCCATCGGCCTGACCGTGACCACGTTCCTGGGCAAATGGCTCTGGCGAACGATGGATCAAGTGCTCGACCGCATGCCCCTTTTCGGCGGGCTCTACCGCACGCTGAAACAGATCCTCGGTTACGGCGAGGGCAAGGACGCGATGTTCAAGCAGGTCGTGCTTGTTCCGACCGGTAAGAGCGACGGCGTCGAGCTCGGGCTCGTGACTAATCAAGTGTTAGACGGAGCCGGGCAGACGCAACTGATGATCTTCATCCCCGGCTCACCCAACCCCGCGACGGGACGCCTGCTCATGCTCCAGCCGCAACAGGTGCAGGTGATCAACATGACGGTGAACGATGCGTTCAAGTCGCTGGTCTCCGCGGGATCGACGGCGGTGCCGATGAGCGAGGCGAAGTGATGATTGATTCCCCTCCCTTCCAGGGAGGGGTTAGGGGAGGGTCGGGCGAACAGAATGAGACAATGCCCGTTCGCGTCAAAGAGCGATCACCGTCGTTGATCATTGAGCAAAGGGCACGTCATTGACTCTGTTCGGCCGACCCTCCCCCAGCCCCTCCCTGGGAGGGAGGGGAGTCAAGCTACACCGTCACCGCCTCCGACTTCTCCACTCCGCGCACCGGCCTTACCAACAACTTCCTTAGCACCGCCAGCAGCGTCTCCGGCTCCAGGTAATTTTGGGGCGGCCGAAAATACACCGTCGTCGCATCAATCAGACTCACGCGACCCGGCGCGCCCTTCATCACCGCATCGAGCTTCTGCGGCACCTTCGTTCGGATGATCACATCAGGCCCGTCGAGCTTCAGACTGTCGATCTCCAGCGTGCTCGCGCCGATGCGTATCTCCGTCAGATCGATCAGCGTCTGCACCGCGGCGGGCGGCTTGCCGTAGGCCTCGTAAAAGGCCTGTGTGACGACATCAAGCTCCTGCATACTCGCGGCCCGGCTCAGCTTGCGGTACGCATCCATGCGATGCTTCTGCGAAGGAATGTAGCCCGGCGTGATGCGGCCGGCCACAGGCAGCTCGATGTGCGTGCGCACCGGCATAATGACTTTCTCATCGCGCAGCTTGTAGGCTTCCTGTTCGAGCAGGTGGCAGTACATCTGGTAGCCCACGGCCGCGATGTGCCCGCTCTGTTCCGCCCCCAGCAGGTTGCCCGCGCCGCGAATCTCCAGGTCGCGCATGGCGATCTTGAATCCCGCGCCGAGCATGGAGAACTGCTCGATCGCCCGCAGCCGTTGCACCGCCTTGTCCGTGATGGGGCGATCCGCAGGCAACATGAGGTAGCAGTACGCGCGGTGCTTATAACGCCCGACGCGACCACGAAGCTGGTGCAGATCGGCGAGGCCGAAGTGATCGGCGTTGTTGATGAACATGGTGTTGGCGGTGGGAATGTCGATGCCTGATTCGATGATGGTCGTGGAAACCAGCACATCCGCCTCGCGCCGGATGAACTTGAGCATCACCTCTTCGAGTTCCTTCGGCACCATCTGGCCGTGACCGGTGATGACCTTCGCCTCCGGCACGATGCGACGGATGTCGTTAGCGACGGCATCGATGTTGTAGACGCGGTTGTGAACGAAGAACGTCTGCCCGTCGCGGTTCATCTCGCGCACGATGGCGTTGCGAATCCGGCCTTCATCGTAGGGGCTCACTTCCGTCACCACCGCGCGGCGATCCACCGGCGGCGTCGAAAGACTCGAGATATCGCGCAGGCCCAGCAGCGACATGTGCAGCGTGCGCGGGATGGGCGTCGCGGTCATGGTGAGCACATCAGCGGTCAGGCGAAACTCCAGCAGCCTGTGCTTGTGCTCGACGCCGAAGCGTTGCTCTTCGTCGATAACCACCAGACCCAGGTCCGCGAATTTCACATCCTTGGAAAGCAGGCGATGCGTGCCGATGACGATATCGATCTCGCCGCGCTCGACCTTTTTCAGGACCGCACGGATTTCCTTGTCCGTCTTGAACCGGCTGAGTGAGGCGACATTGAAAGGATAATCCGCCACGCGTTCGCCGAAGGTGCGCTCGTGCTGCTCGGCGAGAACGGTGGTGGGTACGAGCACGGCCACCTGCTTGCCGTACTCCGCGGCTTTGAAGGCGGCGCGGATGGCGACTTCGGTTTTACCGAACCCGACATCGCCGCACAGCAGGCGATCCATCGGGCGTTCACCGGCCATGTCGCGCTTGATCGAAGCGATCGCGGCAAGTTGATCTTCCGTTTCGTCGTAAGGAAATTCCGCCTCAAACTCTTTCTGCCAGGCGGTATCGGCAGGGAAGCGCACGCCGGGCAGGGACGCGCGGGCCGCCTGAATGCGCAGCATCTGAGCGGCCATGTCCTTGACCGCCTCGCGCGTTGCGTCCTTCTGCTTTTGCCAGCGCTTGCCGCCGAGGTGGGAGAGCGGCGGGTGGCCGTGATGTCCGCCGACGTATTTCTGGACGAGCTCGATCTGCGTCGCGGGGACGTGCAGCAGAGAGTTCTCGGCGAACTCGAGCGTGAGAAAATCTTCGCTGCGCCCGTCGCGCTTCATGGTCTTGAGCGCGGCGAAGCGGGCGATGCCGTGATCATCATGCACGACGTAATCGCCGACTTCCAGATCGAAGAAGGCATCGGTGGATTGTTCCGTGGCGGTGCTCAGGCGACGAATACGCCGGCGATTGTGGTAGCGGTGAAAGAGTTCGTGATGGGGAATGAGCGTGATTGCGGATTGCGGATCGCGGATTGCGGATTGTTCGAAGTCGCCCCAGACGAAGCCGCGATGGAGGAAGCCGATTTCGATGGCGGTGCGGGGGATCGCATCGGGGGCATGTTCCTGCATGAGTTCGAGGAGGCGTTCGCGCTCGGCGGGTTTGTTGCAGAGGACGACCACGGTGGAACCGGGGGAAGCAGGCGGGGCCTCTTCAAGGGGCCCCGCCGCCGGTGCGTTCGTGAGTTCCGCGATTTCCTTGATCGCCTTGCTCGCGTCGT
>JBBDXA010000208.1:0-15513 GCA_040902585.1 Phycisphaeraceae bacterium | reverse complement strand
CCTGGCGCTATTGCTCCAGGCCACGAACCGGCAGGCGGAGGCCGAGCCGTTGATGCGGCGGGCCTTGGCGATCGACGAGCAGAGTTTCGGCAAGGATCACCCCAAGGTCGCCATTCGCCTCAACAACCTGGCGCAGTTGCTTAAGGCCACGAACCGGCAGGCGGAGGCCGAGCCGTTGATGCGTCGGGCCCTGGCGATCGACGAGCAGAGTTTCGGCAAGGATCACCCCGAGGTCGCCATCAGCCTCAACAACCTGGCGCAGTTGCTCCAAGACACGAACCGGCTGGCGGAAGCCGAGCCGTTGATGCGGCGAATGGTTGAAATCTTCCTGAAGTTCACCAAAGTCACCGGCTATCACCACCCGCATTTGCAGGGGGCCTTTAACAACTACGCCGGCTTGCTCTCCCAGATGGGCCGCAGCGAGGAGCAAGTGCTGGCCCAACTGAACGCCCTGGCCCAGCCGTACGGAATCCAGCTTGGCGGTTGACAGGTTGGTCGGCCGCGCGCTTCAGCCCGGCGATCGGCATTTTCGACGGGTACTCTCTGGGCAATCCCTCTCCTGTGGAGCGCAGACATGGCGGCGGTCGTCAAGCGGACGGTCACGCCATCAGTTGCCGGATGGGTCCGGTCTGCGGCAGCTTCTTGCGCGCCATCTCCAGGTCGAGATCGCCGTAGTGTTCGATGGGGTTTCCGTGCGCGTTCAGGAGCGTTGTGTACCAGTTGCCCAGGGTCTTGTGTCCTTCGTTGCCCAGGAACGGCAGGCGGAGGTAGCGGCCGCCCAGGTTCAGGTTGCAGTTATCGCCGGCCATGATGAGGAATGGAGACTCGAGGCCGATGCCGTGGTGGGTTTCGCCGTTCTCGGGGAAGTACATGATCATGGTGCTATCAAACATGGTGCCCTTGCCTTCGGGGACCTGCTTGAGGCGCTCAACGATGGTCACGATCTGATTGACGTGGCTGATGCGGATCTGCTCGCGGGTCTTCCAGGCGGGGACGCCGCCGAAGGCTTCGTCGTGCCCCAGCGGGTGGATGCCCACGCGATCGGTCTCGTTGCCAGGCAGGCCGGTGATGGGGGTGCCCAGGTCGTCGATGGTGTAGGTGATGACGTTGGTCAGGCCTGCGACGAGAGCCGCGATGAGCACGTCCGTCATGGCGGCCTGCTTCTCGGGTGTGCTGGCGTTGGGGCCGCCGTCGGCATGGACGGGCGCGATCTTGGGCAGATGGCTGGCGAGTGATCCCGCCATCTTGATCAGTTGCGTGTTGCGCTGACGGATGGCCTCGATCGAATCGACATGCATCTCCTGTCGTCTTTTTTCGTGGCCGCCGATGCCGGTTGCCTTGCGTCCCTCTTTGCTCTGGAGGAAGGCGAGCATGTCGTTGTCGGAATTAACAGCCTCGGGATTCAGGACGGATTTGAACAGTTCGTTGCGTGCGGTCTCCGGGTCGGCATAGCAGTAGTTGCGGGTCTGCGGAGCCGGTGCGGAGTAGCCATCGACGATGCCCGTTCGGCCACCAGCGAAGGATAATTCGACATGACCAAACGGCGAGGGGAACAGCTTGGCCAGTTCGAAATCCACCGTCGTCCGCTTGATGGCGCTGAGGGTGTTGCGGTTGGACTTGAAGCAGCCCATGACGGAGGAGAACGAGTAGTGAACGTTCTCACTCATCTTGGCTGAGAGCCCTTGCAACAGAGTCATGTGCTGCTTGTGGGCATCTAAGCCGCGCAGCCACTTGGGCAGTTCAAGCTTGTCCAGGTCCACTTCAAGGGGCAGCTTCTTTTCATCGAGTGCCTTGTGTTTGTCGGAAAGGTTGAGCGGGGCGACCTCGAGTGGGCGCAGCCCGCTTGATTTGCGGATGAAGATGAAACGCTTGGGAATCCCAGGCCCTGCCAGGGCGGCAAAGAGCTGATTGAAGGACGGCGCCAGCGCCATCGCGCCGGGTCCAAGCACCGATGCCAGCATGAATTCTCTTCGGTTGATCATGGTTTCAGTTCTCAATGGCTTTGCGGTAGATGAAGGAATCGGAGGTCAGAAGCGAAACGATGACAGCATCGAAACTGCCGCCGGTGTCGATGTAGGCCTGCTCGGCATCCATCAAGGTCTTGGAGTCCGAAAGGGTCTCGTTGCGGCCCATGAAATATCGGAAGGCATGACGAATGATCGACTGACGAACGCGACGCGACTTGCCCAGCCGGTCCGCAAGGTCCATCGCATCCTTGACCGGGCCGTCCAGCGAGTCGTCGCCTGTTCCACTGAGGTAGCCCGTCGAATCAACCGGCATCGTATTGTAGATGTCCCGCGTGTCCGAGAGCAGCTTCCATTCATCCGGGTTCTTCTTGATCAGATGCTTCGGATATTCCAGCGACTCCTGAAGCCTGTAGCGACCGAAGTCATCGTAACTTTCAAAAGCATAGCCCAGAGGATTCATGCGTTCGTGGCAACGCCAGCAGTAACTGTTCTCCGTCGCGCTGGCCAGACGGGCGCGCAGGGTCTTGTCGTGATCCTCGGGGATGGCCGCATCGACGGTGATGGGGATGTCGGGAATGGTGCCAGCCAGGAGTTTTTCGCGCACCCATTTGCCGCGATGCACGGGGTCGGTTTCAGTGTTCTGGGCATGTGCGATCAGCCAGGCGGGATGCGTGAGCAGGCCTTTGCGGTGAGCGACCTTGGCGGGCTGAATGGTCTGGTAGTCCCAGTTATCCAGGCTGATGTTGAAGAAGGTGGAGACGTTGTAGCCGACCATGAAGTCGTAGCCGTAGCCGCGGAAGAGATCGAAGGGGGCTGCCTCTTTCTGGCCCTTGTCCAGGCGGGCGGTGATGGAAGTCATCGACATCTTGAACAGTTGGATCGGCGAGCCCTGGCGGGTGCCTGAATCCGGTTTGTCCGGGTCGATGTTGCGCATCTTCACTTCCTTGAGGAAGTCGCGGTGCGTGAGGAGATCTTCCTTTTTGAAGTTTTTCCAGTCGTGGTCTTTGAAGTAGTCGTAGATTTTTTTGATCCGGTCGGAGGCCGCCTGCATCCGCTCGTTGTCGCCATCGTGATAGACGTAGAACTTGTCGGTGGTGAGCAGTTCTTCGAAGACATTGCGATCCTTCTGAAGGATGAAATCGACGCTGCGATCGGTCTCGCTCAGAAGGCGGGCGGTCGCATCGCCCAGTCGATCGCCGCCGAAACGTTTTTCATCTTTGAAGATGGTCAGGGCAGCGGGGTAACCGAAGAACTCGCGGATGAACCGCAACTTTCGGATGGCGGTGTCCGTGGTGTTGTCGGCAAAGCTGCGGTCAGCGAGGAAGGGATCGATCAGATAGTACGTGTCGCGCTTCTTGAGGATGCGCACGACCTCTCGCTTGTAGTCTTCGCGTGTTGCGAGTCTGCCGGTCCTGGCTGCCTCCGCCAACTCAGCATCGGGGCTCTGGTCGGTCAGGGCGTAGGCGATTGAATAGCTGGCATCGTGAGGCGAGAGCATTCGCCGACCGTGCTGGTCCGGTTCACCCGCGCCAAACTCCGAGCGGTAGGCGAACTCGCTTGAAAGGATGAGTGTCTGAATGAGTTTCTGGATGGCCTTGAGCCTGCCCAGCGAGTTTGTGTAGGACTTGGCCAGGGCCAGAAATTCCTGGGTCTCGACTGACTCCGGAGATCGCTCCAGAATCTGCACGAACAGTTGCTCGATCAGTTCCAGAAGTAGTTCATCCGTCGGCTGCCCCGCAGCGATGCGCTCCTGCTGGAATTGCTTCTCCCAGTCCGCCATGCATTTTTCGATGATCTGAATATACCGGTCGCCCTGGCTGCGATGCTTCCTGATCGAGCCGCGAATGATTTCCATCTCCGCAGGATCGAGAAGCTTGTATTCCACCAGCTTGATCTTGCGGCTGTCCTTGGCCACCACTTCGCGAATCTCTGGCAGGTAATCGCGCAGAATCGTCACGCGCCCCTGAATGGTGCGCTCATGGTCACCGTAATAGAACCATGTCCGCTCGCACAGCAACTGAAAATCTTCATCGGACATTTTCGTGCGCTGCGGGTCCAGCAGAAATTGATGGACCGTGGTGTCTCCCTCCAAAGCCTTGAGCATGTTGTGGGCAACTTGAAACGGAGCCTTCTTGTAGGTCTCGCCTTCCTTCAGGCCTTCAGGCTCAGCGAGTTTCACCGGTGTGAACGTGGGCAAAAGCGAATCGTTTTTGCTGCCATAGAGATCAGCGCAGACCCGGTCGATGAAGCTGGTCAGAAACGATCGGCGAGAGGCAAGCGTGGCCTGATGCTTGTCCTCCAGTTCCATGATCCTGCTGATGGCGGGCAGGTACTTGCCGTTCTTTCGTTTGACGAGGTAGTCGGTGATGTAGACAGATGTCTTCTGCGCATTGGTCAGCATGCTCGACAGGTGACCGCCGGTCAGGTCCTCGTTGGCGTAATACCTCACTCCCGAACGATTGGGCAAAAGAAATGGATTGGTCAGGCTCAGGCCCTGAATCCTGCTGCCACCCTGGACGACCGTCATCTGTCCGCCATGCTTGCCACGGGTCTGGTTTTCCAGGAGCCTTTGAAACTTCGCATTGAATATATATTCACTGATCAACCAGCGGCGGTCATGGGTAAAGCCTGGCAAGTTCCGGTACTCACCGGAAAACAGCTTTTCATGATCCACATAGTTGGCATACTCAGGCTTCTGTAGCTTCTGTTCCAACTTGGAAGCCTTGTGTTTGCCAAGCTCTTTCGACAGCCAATCGTTCAGCAGCGCCCGCTCCGTCGCGGTTGGCTGCAATTCGTCCTCCGGCGGCATGTCGCCCAGATAAACCTGTTCCTGGATTTTGTTCAGCACATCCAACCGTGCAGGCAAATCCAAAACGCCAAGCGTGTCGATGCGAACATCCCCCTTTTGCCGCTTGGGGCCGTGACAGGTTGAACAGTATTTCCCCAGTAGCAACGGAACTTCTTTATCAGCCTCAAGCAGAGGGGCAGCACCAGCCTGGGCGACGAACAACAGAACGAACATCAACACGCAGGCCAGACTCCGGGCCATCGGAGTAAGGCCGCCGGGCATGCAGAGCAGGGCACCTGAGAGTTGGATGATACGATTCGATTTCATCATGTCGTCTGAATCAGGTGCGGATGGTTTGCCCGTGGCAAATGAGTGAAAACAAAAATGCTTACTTGACCTCGCGGATGCGAATGTCCTTGAACTCGACCCACATCGGTGCGCCGGCATGTAGTTGCAAAGCAAGCACACCGTCGCTCAGGGCGCTGGGGTGATTGTCGGTGAAGTCGAGCACCAGGCGACCGTTCATGTAATGCTGAATGTGATTGCCCCTGGCGATGATGATCACATCGTTCCACTCATCAAGCTTGAACAGTTTTTCGTACTCCTCTGATGTGATGAGTGTGCCCGTGACCTCCTTCTTCTTGTCCTTGCCGTAGACCGCCTTTTCGCCGACCAGGCAGGTCCGTCCGCGTCCGCCTGCCAGTCCGCCTTCGTCGTAGATGAAACCCGAGACGTTGGGCAGCTTGTTCTCATTGCGGATCTCATGCTGATAGCCGCGCACGCGCCACTTGTTGCCCTCATCCACTTTGGATCGGTACTGGATGCCCGAGTTGTTGGCTGCGTTGCAGCGGAAGGAGAGGCGCAGTTCGAAGTCTTTCGTCTTGCCCTCGGTCCAGACGAGGAAGGTATTGCCCTTGGCGCTCTTTTCCTTGGTGGTCTCGCCGCGGATGACGCCGTCCTTGACCGACCAGAGCCGGGGATCACCATCCCAGCCGGTGAGGTCCTTGCCGTTGAAGAGCTTTTTCATTCCGTCAGGCTCCGCCGGTGCCGGGATCGGCTCGGCGAAGGAGACTGAGATGAGGGCCAGACCAAGCATGGCGGCGGCGAACAGGCAACGCGGCATCATGAATCACTCCATGTAAAATTCAGTTCGAATTGAGGCGGCTGGGGGGGCGGCGGTGGTAGACCGGTACATGTCAAGCAGACATCATATCCCTCATCCGCCGGTGGCGGAAAAAGCCGTGCTCAACTCGGGTTCATTGAGGGACTTATCGGGTGAGTTACGGGAAGATCCTGCATCGACAAAACCGGTCATTGTGACAGACATTTCAACGGCCTTGGGCGCGCCTACGTTCGCGCGCGACATTGCAGAAAGTCGCGCGCCTCTGCGTCCCCTCGAAAAATGAGCTAACAAGGTCAAGCTGCTGATTTACAAGCAGTTACGCGAACGTAGACCGCGCCGAAATGGGCCCCAAATCGGCCTCGAAAACGCGCGCGACTATTTCTCGCGTTTAACAACTTGACGGGTTTGGAACAGGGAGCTACGGGTTCTTGGCTGGGAATTAAGCGAAGTCCGTGAGCCGGGTGGTTGCGGGTTTGGGTTTGCTAACGGGAGGTCACGCTCAATTTGCACCATGCTAATCAACAATGTAGATGCAGAGATCGCCTTGCTCAACAACAACTCTTAGCGGGAGACCGCCTCTCCTCGAAAGAATCATATCACCGAGATTGAACGTATGCTGATATGACGGAATCAGGCAATCCAATCTCGAATCGTAAAACTCAAGCAAATGTGGCACGTGCATGACATAGGTGCTGGTACCTTCACTATCAGCCCATATGGTTGGGTCCAGCCAGACCACAACGTTACTTTCCCCTACCTTCTCAGACGAAATGCCCATCGAAAGCCGAGAGACCTCAGCGCGCCATTGGTTCGATTCGCTGAAGTGCTTGAATAGACGCACAACGGGGAACAGTAAAGACACCACAAGAACAAATACCCACAGCCCATATGACACAAACCCTCGCAGCCTCACTGACACATGAAAGAGCATGACAGAAAGGCAAACACCCAATACCACGCCGACAATAGAAGAGTTGCGGTGGAGCTGGAACCATGTCCAATACCCGAGGTTATTGGCATAGATCAAATCTTCGCTGGGCGCGAGAACCGCCGTCAGTATCCAACTTGCGACAACAAGCGCCGCGAATCTTCGCCTCAACACATCCGTTCTAGAGGATACTCTCAGTATCCAAAATACCACGACAAAAATGACCGGCAAGCTACGATCAATGTACCGCCCATAGATATATATAGCCGAATGATCCTCTAGATACAGAATCAGATCGCCAATTACAATATACCCCACTACCACTATCAACCAAGGGCCCAACAGCCGACGAAGAAAGCGCTTCCCATGACCCTGTAATACAAGAATAATGACCAAGAGCACGCTCGGCATTCCCAAGCCAAATGTTGCAACATGTAAATACGACAGTGCTTTCACAAATCTGGCGGCCAGGGCTGCGATCGTATTTGGATCAGACAGCTCCCGAGCCCACTGTTGGGCCAAGCTCGTCTGATTGGTGATGAAAGTAATCCGCAATCCTTGTACAAGCCCCGCTCCAACAGCAACGAGACCGCACACAATCCCCAGCACTCCACAGATGCGGAATCGCCAGGACAAACCGAATCGATCGGCGCAATCCCACAGAATCATTATGGTCGCCGAAATAAACAACACGACGCCTGGTGGCTTGAGCATGAATGCTGCGGACGCTGACAAGACGACGAACAGGATATTGCGAATACTTCTATTTTTCGACCATAGAAGCGTGCTCCAGAAAAAGAATGTAGTCGATAATGTAAAGGCGGCCTCTGGAAGCACGCTCAGGCTGTAGATAAACGAACTAGGTAACATGACGACTGTGGCAGCCGCAATCAAAGCCAACCGCTTCCCTGCCAGTTCCTTGGTCAAAAAGAACATCGGCCAGGCAAGAAGAACTGAAAAGAGACTCGTCAGTAGAAGGCACCACCTGTAAGAAGCCGTACCTTCCTTACCCGTCCACTCTGAGACTGTTGAAATGAGAATCGGCCAAACTGGTTGAACCAGCGAATACCCAGAACGGTCTACTTTATTGCCTTCGGGGTCGAAGTGCGGTCGGTACTGCTCTAAATATCGCATCTCATCTGGGAAGAACCATGCTGACGGCACGTTTACGAGAGCCACGATACGAATAACAAGGGCTCCCAGTATGATGAGAACGTACGGATTCTCCCTAAGGCACTTTATCGACCTGAAATAGAAATTCGGCAATTAGCTTTGTGTCCACGGGGTTGTAACACCTACTCCCCTTAGTTTCTCAGAATAAGGAGCCGGCAGATTGACTAATCTGCGGCGCTCAAACGACACCTTCGTCGAGACAATGCCGCGCAACTCACTAAGAGCAGCATGGCCATCCCCGGCTCGGGGACCGGTTCCGCCGCTAAGTCGACAACCTCCGTCTGAGCGAAGCCGAATCGCAGTGAGTCGAGGCGGAAGCTCGAAGCGATGTCACCCTCTCGTTCAAGATGGAATCGGACGGTATAAGTCCCGGGCAGATAATCCTTGCCGAGAAACAAGTCGCCGCTGTCGAGTGGACCGAACGCCAATTCCTCGGAAATCAGACCGACCAATTCACCTTCGACAAAAACGCTCAGAACGCCTTGGGCGTCGGAAAGGAACTCGCCGGTGAAGTTCATGAAGTTGACCGAGTCAGTGAAGTCGATCTCCAGATCAAGAATGGCGGGGCTTTGCGTCGTCAGAATGAAGGAGCCATCTTGTAGTTGCACACTGCCACTGGCGTTGAAGACGAGCGATACAAGATCGTCATCAGTTCTGTAGATGACATCGCCGATTACCATCAAAGCGCCAGCCCCCCCTGTGGGTATGAATACGTATCGTTTGCCGGCGACCCAAGGCTCGCTGCCAGACTGGGCCGCGCCGGTCAGTGCCATAAAATCGCGATAAAGGGGAGATCGCACGAAACCCCAGAGCGAGGAAACACAATCAGGTGAGCCATTGCATCCATCGCCGGTTCGTGGCGTTGAGAGATGGCTGATCGTCTCCGCATACCAGTCGTATGGCCACGCATGCGCACTTAACGGGTTCAGTGTTACCCCGCGAAGTCCCGTTACGTCGAAGTTGATTGCATGCACCAGCGTCTCTTGGGTGCCCCAGATGGCGCGATCGACGTACTGTTCAAGCGTGTTGTTCGGTTTGGACGCGATCAACTCCCCTAACTCACCGAGATCGGTAAACGTATGTGCGGGAGGGTAGAACGTGTCGAAGAACGTCAGGTGAAGTTCGGGAGCCGAGGCCCCATTCAGTTCAATTAATCGATCGCCGAGTCCCTCGATCAACCAAGACCCAGAGCTGTGACTGAGCAGATGGATCGAGTTGTAATTATCCAACCCATTGCTGGACATCCATTCCGCAAGGCTGTAACCGATCTGCTGGCCGACGCGTGCCGATTCAAACGGATCATACGTCTTGTCACCGTTCGCGGGGTTTAAAGTTGTTGAGAACTCGCGCCAGTCAAAGACCGCGACTTCCCAATCCAGATGGTCCGACGGGTTGATTCGTAGGCTGTTGAAGTTCTGGATGAAGTCGTTCATCCGGAACGCCACGGACGTAATTTTCTCGTCGACGATCATTCCGGACTTCGTCTCGCTATTCTCGAAATTCATCAGGCTTGTCGTACCATGCGTGACAAGGATAAGGTTCTTCTTCGCAGTATCCGCAGATAGCGGCGTCCCGTCTGCCTTCTTGGGGACCGTGAGGGCGATAGCATTGACATAGGTTCCATCGTCGCGGAGAGCACCCGTGACCGCTGGCTTGTAGTCCAACCCCAGGAAAACGTCCGACCCAGCAAGCGTCTCGTGAACCCCTTCGCTCACATGGAACCTTCCTGAGAACGCCTGCGATTCTGGCGTGAAACGCAGTAGCGTGAAACGATCACCCGCCTCAGGCATCATGCCCGTCGTCACCACGTTCAGCGTACCGCCCAGCGAACTGGTCGCTCCTGGAAGGGTCTCCACATGAACTGTAGGGCCGGACGTCGACCGCAACGTCACGGCGAGGTCCCCAAATGCCGTCTGATTGAAGCTACCGACGATCTGAAGCCCGGGAACAGTAGACCCTTCCATAGGCCCCTCGACCACGATCCTTCCCTCATTCTCCACATGTCCGAAGACCCACCCGCGGTCGGCGTGCAGTTCTCCCCCCGCTTGAATCGCCAGTGCCCCGGGCGCGGCAAGGGAAGCGGCATTCAGATCGATTCGGCCGGCCGGTCCATTCTCGACACCCCTCAGCACGACTCGACCGCCCGGCCCGATCACCATCGAATCATTGGCCGGGCGACTGTCAACATTGCCGACCATGACCGTGCCGTCGAATACTCGGAGTGTTCCCCCCTCCAGCGTTAGATCCTGTAACACCCGCAGGTCCGCTGCCGGATTCTGAAGGCGGACCACCGCATCGCCCAAGAAACCCGGCACGCCGGTCACGTCCAGCACGGGGGCCGTGACAGTGCCGCCGGCAATGCTCAACTGCGTTGCACTCTGAACGTTCAGACGGGAGTCGCTCTCGACGACGAGCTTTTCCGTGACATCGAATACATTGCCATTCAGACTCAATTCCACGCTGCCCAGGCCAGGTAAAGAGCCTGATGAAGCTGTGGGCCTAACTGTGGCACTGCGAACCTGTCGACTTGTGCCACCGAAAGTAACCGTTACGCTTCCTCCTTCATGGGGAAACACTACGTTATCACTTGAAGTCGGGACTTGAAGTGTCGACCAGTTCGATGGGATGCCAAAGCTACCACTTCCGCCAAAGCTACCACTTCCAGTGTAGAAGCTACCCGAACTGTTGCCGGCAGCCAGCACGGAACTTATTGGAATGAGCAACTGAGCCACCAAGATCAGGCCAAGAAGCATTCGGGAATTGCGAGGCATCACAAGGAGGGATTTCATGCACACCCGGAGCATTGACCATCGCGAGTGGGTGAGATAAGACGGCAGGTGAGAATGCGGTTCCAAATGAACTGAACTGAATTGCATAAGAAGACCCCTTCGAAATTAACCTGTTCACCTATTCTCTGTTTATTCCATCCTCAAGAAGATACTGCCTTCCCAATGCAGTGCCAATATGCACTTGCGACTCTGCGGCGGATTGGCGATCTATCCTCTTTCTTGACCGAATCCCGGCACAGCCTTTCTGATTGCCACGCCGTTACCCCTTCACGTCGCCGACAATTTGTGACGGATCAAGCTCCAACCCGGTTTCCCATTTGGGCCTCGGCCGAACAACACCGCCGACTGGCGGGTCGTAGTTTATCTCCTGCCCCCCCCGGTGCAAGTGGGTTCTCTTCACTTTCTGAATTTTTTTTGTTCACGTGTTTGGGAGTTTGGGCAATCTGATGACGTGTTTCGCCGATTCTAAGAGAGGTGATCCCCAAATCTCGGACAGCCGGTCGGCCTATTTAAGTTTAAGGTAGATCAGCGTGGTTCATGGTTACGCCGCGGGCCGTGCGGGCTGGATGTTCAGCTCCCTATGCATTTTTTCTGGCGATCAGTCAATCGACCGATTTCGCTGGACCCCGAGCCGCGAATCGTCGCAGTCGCGGCGAGGAAACCGGCCTCGTGCTCGCCAGGCCGGCTGTTACTGACTCTCCTGTGCGTGAGGATCTTCACAATCCTCTCGGCAAGCGCGACACCTCGCGGCCCGGCCGGCAGCGTCAATCGGCCGAGGAGGTCGGCGGCCTCGCCCAGTCGAATTTCGCCGGCCGGTCGGCAGACGATCCCGCTGCGGCAATGTCTCTGGACTGTTTCGTGCTCAGATTCAATCATCCCTTCGACCCTCTAACGAGCCAGGACACTCCGATGACATGGTGGGCGCGGCTGCCGGCGCGCGGCGGGCCGGGAACGCGGATCGGAGTTTGGACCACCTTTTGTACAGCGCAACGATCCGAAAACGCAGCATCGGCAAGGTCAATCGCCGTAGGAACGAGATGCGATAGAAGAAGTTGACGGCGATCGTCAGATCCTCGTTGACCACGTAGTGCCACCAGCCATGCGGCAGATAGAGCGCCTGCCCCGCCGACACGACACACGTGATCGGCTCGGCTCTGGCATACCTGGGGAAGCGGGCGAGGTCGGGCGCGTTGACGTCCACCTGGCTAAAGTGCCCCCAGCGCGAGAAGGCCGGATAGGGGTAGAGTCGTCCGAACTGGCCCGGGCGGAACAGCACGAAGCGTTTGGTGCCGCGCACGACCGCCATGATGTTGTCATAAGGATCATAATGCAGGTGAGTGCCCGTGCCCTTCGCTCCCACCCAAAACGCTATCTTGTTCGTCTGCGGACGATGGAAATCCGGCTGTCGAATGTCGGTGAGCAGCGCAGGCAGGGTCTCTGCCAGAGGCACTTGCGCCGCATAGTGCCACTTGTCCGAAGGGCCTGCGGAGATGCGGTCGATATACTCCCGGAGCATCATTTGTTCGCAGGGGAAGGCGTTCCAGTTCGTGTTCGGACAAAAAATCGGCGTCGCATGAGTTTCCACCGATACGATCACCTCACCCACCCGGTGCTTCAAATACAAAGGGGTCCAGGAACTCAGCGCAGGCCACGACTGAATCGCTCCCGCCAGGATGACGGGGGTGCGTGTCTGCACGTAACGACGGCGGAATTCCTCGGCCGATGGAGGATGAACAACCGGAATTGTCACTGGGAGAGCCTGCTTTGCCTTACTGAAAGGAAAACTGAAAGGAAATTTGATTCCATGCGGGCCGGCGTCAGGGGCTTGGGGGGTGAGGGGTGAGGGGGCAACTACGAGGTTTGCCCACGGTCGGAATCGGCCTGTTATCTGCCCCGTTCACCATCCGAGCCCTTCGTTTTGGCCCTGCTGGAATCAGTTTTCTGGCCGGGGACCATCCCCGAGCCAGATGGAGACAGTATGACACCCGACTTCGCCTTGATCAAGAGCGAAATGGGCCAAGCTTGTTCATATTCGTCTCAGGCGTCCCAGGGCAGGTCGGGCTGATCATGCTCGTTGAGGGCCTCGCGCCAGCGCATCGGAAAGAAGGCCGTGAAGGTCCAAGGCCGCGAGCCTGTGCTGCGTTCACTCACGGATGAACAGGTCGAGTTGTTAGCCGAGATCGAACATGGGCGCTGGGTGATTGAGCGTACCTGGCTCGGGTGGACCCTGGGACCACGCGACGACAAGAAGCGCCAGCGTCCCCAGCTCGTTGGCTGGCACGACCCAAAGCTGCCGGAGTCCGAAAGAGAAAAAGACCGCCAGGCCGTCCGGCGTATCCCTGATATTCTGGCTGCGGTGGGTTACGAGATCATCGACGACCCGCAGACGAGCGCATAAGCCAAGGGGGCCTTTCACGTGAGCACCACACCAGCCTGGACCAGCCGCCCGATCTTCGTCAGCAGCACGTTCCGCGACATGCATGCCCAGCGGCAGCATCTGCGCCTGGATGTGCAGGCCGGTTGCAGGTAACAGAGAGCCACAACGAGTGGCCAGCACCTCCAACAAGAGCGATTCATGCACGAACCAGACACCGCAGACAAACAGCCCGAGCCCTCGGACCTGTTCATCAGCTATGCCCACGCCGATAATGCGGACGGCTGGGTCACCGCGTTCGTTGAGGCGATCAAGCAGGAGTTCCGCGCGTTCAGCGGGCGCGAGCTGGCCGTCTTCTTTGACACCGACGCCATCGAGAACATGCAGGACTGGGAGCTGCGCATTCTCAAGGGCCTCAAGCAGGCCAAGGTGATGCTCGCGGTGCTTTCGCCGGCCTACGTGGCCAGCGCCTACTGCCAGAAGGAGTGGCGCATCTTCATCGAGCACGAGATCGCCCGTGCCATGCTCGACCAAGGCGGCATCGCCAATCTGTATTACGTGACGGTGCCCGGCGTGATGGGCGGCGAGCCGGACCCCAAAGTCGCCGCCTGGCTGCGCGACATGAATCGCCGGCAGATCGACGCCGGCTGCGACGCCCGCGCCTGGCGCGACGGCGGCCGCGAAGCCCTCCAGCGCGATGATGTCCGCCAGCGGCTGCGCAAGTTGAGCCAACAAATCGAACGCCGCATCCAGCTCGTCGGCCGCGTCATCGACTCGCCCACCACCGTCCCGCCTTACAATCCGAAGTTCGTCGGCCGCGTCGAAGACCTCAGCAACATACGCCACACGCTCGAGGAAAACACCGTCGGGGCCATCGTGGGCGTCCAGGGCATCGGCGGCATCGGCAAATCCGAACTCGCCTTCACCTACGCCCACGCCTATGCCGACACCTATCCCGGCGGGCGATTCATGATCTCCTGCGAAGGCGTCGACGACATGCGCCAGGCCCTCGTCAGGCTCGATGGCATTAACGATTACCACGGCAACGTCCTGTTCCAGCTCTCACTCGACGACAAGCGCGATCTCGACCGCGCTGCCGCCGTCATTCGCAACCAGATCGTCGGCCGTGGTCGATGCCTGCTCATCCTGGACAACGTCAATCGGCCGGAGTTGCTCGCTCCCGCCGTGCGCGACCGTGTGCTGCCCGATCGTCGCCATCTGCACGTGCTGGTCACATCGCGGGAGGAGCCGTCCCGCCTGACCGGGGTGATCTGCCTGGCGGTGGACGCCCTGGAAACCGCTGACGCCGTCCGCCTCCTGGAACAGCATCGCCCGTTCGCCGACGACGCGGAGATGAAGGCCGCCACCGCCATCGTCAATCTACTGGGCGGCCACCCGCTGGCTTGCGAGGTCGTGGCTGTCCACCTGCGCGAACATCCGAAGATAACCTGCGCCCAGTATCTCGTCCGCATGAGCAAGGACCTCATGGAGGCGCTCGGCGGCGCCGGCGGCGATGCCAAGGTCGCGCTTGCCCGAAATCCCGCCAAGTTCCTGGGCCCGCTCCTGGCGCCCACCCTCGAATCGCTACAAGGTGCCGCGAGCTGTGCCATCGACTTCGCCTCCTTCATGCATCCCGATCAGGTGCCGCTGCCCTGGCTTCGCGACCTGGTGCAGGCGGCGCATCCCGACCTGCTCCCGACGGTTGAGCCGGGGCACGATGATCCCTGGGATGACGCCGTCGCCCGCCTCATCGGCCTGCGCCTGCTCACGCCGCTCAACAAAGAGTGCCGGCCCCCGATCGTCCGCATCCACCGCCTCCTCCAGTTGGTTATCCACGCCCAAGGCGATCCCCAAACCAATGCCCAACTCATGTCCCAGCAACAGGCCCGGGTCGATCACTACGTCCGATCCCGCGCTGCTGATCTCCGCAACGTCGGGCACGAGCGCGACCGGCAATGGGAAATCCAACCCGTCGAGTGGTACGCCCGGCACCGCCTGGCTGATCCAGCCGCCGTCGAGGCCGCGGTTGACATAGCCAACGCCATCAGCGGACCTATGGGCACCTTGGGCCGATATTCCGAACAGCGCAAACTGCTGTTGGATGCCAACGATGCGTGCGCCGCCGCCTTCGAGGCCGGCGATCCCCGCCTTGCCCCAGGACTCTCCAACCTCGCCGGCGTGGAAAAGGCTTTGGGCAACCTGCCCGAGGCCAAACGCCTCTACCTGCGGGCCATCGAGATTACGGCCAAGCACTTCGACGCCGACCACCCGAACCTGGCAGCCTACTCCTCCAACCTCGCCGGCGTGGAAAGCCAGTTGGGCAACCTGCCCGAGGCCAAACGCCTCTACCTGCGGGCCATCGAGATCGAAA
>JBBDXA010000207.1:0-15600 GCA_040902585.1 Phycisphaeraceae bacterium | reverse complement strand
CGGCGGCAGCAGCGGCGGCTACGCCGGCCCCACCCCGCGCTTTTCCGACAGCGACAGCGAAGGCGACCAGATCACCCGCGCCGAGAGCATTGAACAGCTCACCACGCTCATCCAGGACACCGTGGGCACCACCTCCGAATGGGCGGCCTACGGCGGCGAACTGAGCAGCCTGCGCGAAATCACGGGCAACCTCATCGTCAAGACCACGCCACGAAATCACAAGGCCATTGCGGAGCTCATCGCACAGATGCAGTCGAACGTGGAGAAGATGGTCAGCGTCGAGGCGCGTTTCCTCCTCGTGAAGTCGAAGGTGCTCGATGAAGAGATCAAAAAGGCCGGCGGCGATTTCATTATTGATCCTGACAAGCTCGACGCCTTCCTCAAGGCCGTAAGCGATCCGGCCACAGGCAACAAGAAGCTGGGCGGGACGAAGATGGTCATGTTCAACGGCCAGCGCACGTACCTGACCGCGGCCAACAACGCGAGCTTCCTGTCCGATGTCGAGCCGGTGTCCGGCGCGGGCGGCGGGCTGGACCCGACCGTCAGCGTACTCTCCAGCGGCGCGAAGCTTGATATCGAAGCGACCGTCACACAGGGCGACAAATCCATCGTCATGACCGTGCGCAGCGATCTGATCGTGGGCACGGCTTCAAAGTCCAGCGAAATCCCCGGCGGTGGTGCCAGTGAGAACCCGACCCTTGAACAGACCGGTTCGATCACCGGCGCCGTTACGCCCGGCGCTGATCCCAAGGCACCTGGCAGCGTGACGGGCAATGTGAAGGGGCAGGGCGAGATCAAGCCCGGCCGCAAGTCAGCCGCGACCAGCGCGAGCATCGACCTGCCCGAGCAGGACGGTGTGATCTACCGCACCTCGGTGGCCATCCCCAACGGCGGCGCGGTGATCCTGACAGGTTCGTCCAACATGTTGAAGAGCCTGAACACGGAGGATGCGGAGATCGTGATGATCCTCCGCGCCAAGTCGAAGTGAGATGAAAAGACATTGGGACGAAGTCGCGGTTAGCGGTCGGGCCGTTCCCTCGGTATCCGCGAGGCCCACCCGTTCAACCCGCGCGGTATCTTCACCCGCATCCTCATGCCCGCGCCAAAGGACATCCTCGCCGCCACGCGCTACTGCCTCAAGTGTGACTACCCACTCGACGGCCTGATGGAGAACCGCTGCCCTGAATGCGGCCAGACGTTCGCTCCGGACGATCCGCTCTCGTTCCGCGCCTATTCGATTGCGAAGCACGGCAAAGGTGCCTCGTTCACGCCGTGGGTGCTGCTGGCCCTTCTTCTCACGTTCGGTCTGATGACGATCCGCCCGAGTGCCGGTTCGTTTGACTGGTTTTACTGGCTGATCGTCAGTCTCGCGGCCGTCATAGTCGTCTTCGTGGCCGGCGGCATCCCCGTGCAGCGACGTCAAACTCGCATCACCGCTGCCCGTGGCGCGCTGGCGCTGGATACTCTCATCGGGCTTCATCAGCGGGGACTGGGAACGTGGAACATCTGCGAACGCATCCTTCGTAGGCTCAACTTTCCGGGAGTCCTTGAGCTTCAGTTCGCCGAGGATCTCTACAATTTCGGCCGACTGGATGACGCGATGGTGATCGTCGAACGGGCGGCCTCGCGCTGTTGCAAGGCGCGGCATCGATTCCTGGTGATCGATCTCCGCGCCAAGATTCACCTGGCCCTGGAACATTACGACAAGGTCAGCGAAGCGATCACCAGTCTGTATGCGAACGAGGAAGGCAAACCGCTCGCGCAGGCTCTGGAAGCGACGCTCGCGT
This sequence comes from Phycisphaeraceae bacterium, assembly GCA_040902585.1. Lineage (GTDB taxonomy): Bacteria > Planctomycetota > Phycisphaerae > Phycisphaerales > Phycisphaeraceae > JBBDXA01. The sequence goes on along the minus strand of JBBDXA010000207.1, from coordinate 13,813 downwards.
TTTACATGGGCGATCTGCCGCGCGCCCTGTCTCTTGCCGAAACACTCGCCGATCTGCCCGCGACCGAGGCGAACGTCGGCATCCTCAAGGCCTCATCCGTGTGCTTCCTTCTCGGTCGATTCGATGATGCGCTGGCATGGGCCCGGCATCAGGCCGTCGACGCGATCACGCTGCTCGACGAGAAGACCCGCAAGCGGCTGCTCGCCACGCGGCACGGTCGCAAGATCGTTGACGGAATCCGCGAGCAGTACGCCGCGACCGTCGGGCCATCGCGCTACTACGCCGCGATGCGCGTACATCTGCATCGAAACGAGATCGATCAGGCCGAGGCGGCGTTTCACGCGGCGGTGAAAGCCCGCGGCGACGAGCACATGAGCCATCCGTGGGTGCAGCACGAGCACGATGCCCACGGCGCGATCCTCGCCGCGGCCCGAGGCGACGAGCCAACCGCCCGGCTGCATGCCCAGCAGATGAACCGCACCGCATCAATCGTGCGCTCACCTTACATAACCTACGCCAACGCCCTCGATCGCGCCATCATTGACTTCAAACTCGGACACTTCAGCGAGGCGGTCCGCGCCTGCGGCGAGGCGTTCGATGCAGCGATCCATCCGTTGCAGCGACACGAATCAACCTACTGGCTGGCTCGCGCAACCACGGCGGCAGGCGACAAGGACGCGGCCCGCGACGCCTTCAAACGCCTGCTGGAAGATCACATCGAAACGCGGATGCGCGATGAAGCGAAACATGCATTGCAATCGTCCGAAGACGGCAGCGATCACACCTGAGCGTCACTTGGTCGCGCCCTGCCCCATCAGCATCGCCAGCAGGTCATACAGGTCCTGCTCCTTCATCAGGTCCGCAAAGTTCGAAGGCATCGGCGAAAGGCTGGAGACACGCGCCTCGGCGATGTCGTCGCCGTTGACCTTGATCTCCTTACCCTGCGCATCAGCCAGCACGACGAGCTTGCCTTCCTCGCGCAGCTTCAGGCCGGTGATGAGGTCGCCATCGTTGAGTTTGAAGATGACCGCCCGCAGCGCGGCATCGACATTGCGGTTCGGGTCGAGAATATCTTCCAGCAGGCGGGCCGGCCCTCGCGTGGCGATGCCATCGAGCTGCGGGCCGACCTTGCCGCCAAGTTCGCCGATCTTATGGCAGGCGGCGCAGTGGGTTTTGTAGAGTTCGAGGCCGCGCGATGGGTCGGGCTTGGCGCTGGCGAAGCCGCTGGTGCGCTGGGCGATGAGTTGGTTGATGCGATCATCCGGCGCGGGCAGGCCGCGCGTGAGAGTGGCGATGCGATTGTCGAGTTTTTCCACCTTGCTCGCGCGCAGGCGTTCGATGATTGTCTTGTCCTGAAGCAGGCGAGGCGAGGCTTTGCCGAGTTCGATCGAGTCGAGCAGGACATTTGCACCGAGCGGGCCGGATGCCATCGCGACAGCGAATTCACGCTGGAGCGCAGCCGGCGCGGAAGTGACGGCCATTTCGAGCGAGATCGCAGCCTCCGGCGGACCCGCGAGCCTGCTCACCAGTTCCGTAGCGGTGACGCGCAGGGCCGCGGGCTCATCGTGCGAGGTGACCAGCGCGCCCAGCAGACCGGCCGCATGTTCGCGTCCCAGCGCGAAGGCCGTGTGCGCGGCGGCGGCACGCACCGAGGCGTCCACCTTGCGGTCCTCGACCAGGTTGAACACGCGCAGCCGCATCGACTCGATCTGAAGCTGCGCGATGATGCCCAGCGCCGCGATGCGTGGCTCCTGCGCATCAAACACCCCCGGCGCGGGATTGCGAACCACCGCAGGCTCAAACCGCGACACGCCGATCCACGCATACGCTTCGAGCGTGCTCGCATCGACGATCTCAATAACACCCTGTTTTCCAGCCCATTTCGACAAGTCCCACGTGACTTTGCGGGCCGTGTCGTTGCGCGGCGGCACCACCTTCGCAATCACCTCGCCGCCATCGACGAGCTTCAGGCGAATGTGATTCACCGGTTCGGGGTTCGTGCCGGGAAGACCGTTGTGCCCGCAGATGAAGAAGGAAAGTGACCGGGGAATCTCAAACGCTTCGCTGCCCAAGACGCCCGTGAGCGTTTCGCCGCTGACGATGCTGTCGAAGAACAGAGTCTTCTTCCCGTCGTTGCACTGCCTCTCGCGCAGGCCCCACGGGCTTCGTGAAGGCTTCGCGGAGTCGAGCGCGTGATTCGTCCATGCCGGTTTCGTTTCGTGCTTCGGATCGAGCAGTGTGGTGACGAGTGACGTCGCCCACTTGCCCATCGCGCTGTCCGCATCGACCTTCGTGCCGCGCTGCGACAGGCCTGCGTAGAGCGCCTGAAACAGGGCAAGCTGCCGGGCGGCATCGCCTTCGTACTTCTTCTGCACGAAGGCCGCGACTTCATTCACGCGCGAAGGGCCGACGTAACGCGCGACGTGCGTCAGGTAGCGCCCAAGTTCGCCATCGGGCACATCCTGTTTGCTCACATACTCAAATGCGAACCACGCGGCGGCCTCGGTGGGCACGGCGAGGGCGATCTCGGCGAGTTTGGCGAGTTGTTCATCTTTCAGCTTCAGGTCGCTTAACGTGGACAGGTCTTTCAGGTCGCGCAGGTGATTGCGCAGGGCGATGCGGGTGGTGTGAATGAGGGCGGTGTCGTCCTTGTCCGCTTCTTCCCATGCTTCGAATAGAAGCGGAATGTTGCCCGCATAGGAGTGCATGCCGGCCATCTCCGCGCCCGCGCGGACAATCTGCGGGTCGGAGTCACGAAGAAACTCGTACCCCGCTCCTTGGATGGTGTAGATCGCGTGATTCGGTTGATCAGCTCCGACAATACGTGCCACGTGCGCCGCCACGCGCGGGCCGCTGACCCGCCCGCTCAACCAATCGGTTGCGTCAGCAGGTAACCCGTCGAATCGCCGGCGAACCCAGAGTTTGTGGATGAGCTGCGTCGAGTCGTCATCGATCATGTTGTAGGGAACATGCTTGTAGACATCGTTCTTGTCCTTGATGCGGTCGCACAGCTCGTTCGTCGCGAGGTTGCGCACGATGATGTTCTTGTCGCCGAGTCGTTCGATCAGTTGCTCAACGGATTGCTTCGTCAGGTCTTGCATCGCCGCCGCCGCGGGCACCTTCGGTGCTCCCGCTAAACCGGTGTAGATCACGCGCCAGATGCGGCCGCGTTCGCGATCGCGGCGCGGGTGTTTCAAATCCACTTCGTAATGCCCGATGATGCAGTTGTAAAAATCCGCGATGTACAGCGCGCCATCCGGGCCGAGCTGAATATCGACGGGGCGGAACCAGGGGTCGTCACAGGTAATGAACGGCTCAGGCTTATCGACCCACGGCGTCGAGCCTCGCCACTGGATCACATCGCGCTGCACCACACCCGTGACCACGTTGCCCAGGTACAGGCACTTGCGGTACTCCTTCGGGAATTGCTCCGCATCGTAGTACGCGATGCCGCCGATGCCGCTGGAGCCGTGGTTGTGATTGGTCATGTCCGGCCCAAATCCAAGCCCATCGTGCGGCTTGCCGAAGCTCTGATACACCGCGCCGCGGATCACCATCGTGCAGGGCTTGCTGTGGCAGTCAGCGGAGAACAGGTTGCCCCATTCGTCGAACGTCAGGCCGAACGGGTTCACTTGTCCCGCGCTCCAGAGTTCGATCTTCGAGCCATCGGGTTTGAAGCGATAGGTGTTGCCCGAGTTCATCTGCATGACGACCGCGCCTTGGCCGCCGCGTTTGATTTGATTCGAGTTGTTGCGGAAGCCGTGGTTGGCGTAGACCCAGCCGTCGTTGTGATAGCGGAAGGCGTTCTGGTTGCCGTGCGTATCGGCGTAATCGAAGGGGCCAAACAGAATCTCGCGCTTGTCCGCGACGCCGTCGTCATCGGTGTCGGTCATCTTCCAGATGTGCGGGATGGACCAGACGATCGTTTCCTTGCCGCCGCGCAGAGGCACGACGCCGATGGGAATGTTGAGCTTGTCGGCGAAGACGTGGCTCTTCTCCGGCTTGCCGTCGGGGCCGATGTTCGTGAACACGGTGAGTCGATCACGCGCCCTCGCCGGGTCGGCGGCGGGCCAGGGATATTCATTGGAGCTGGTGACCCAGAGCCGGCCGCGCGAGTCGAAGTTCATATTCATCGGCTGCCCGATCGTCGGCTCGCTGGCGACGAGCTGAATCTCAAACCCCGGCGGCAGCTTGAACTTCATCTGCTGCTGGGCGGGCGTGAGCGGCTCAGTCGGCGCGACCAGCGGCTGGGCGGCAACAGGCTGCGCAAGACACAACCAAAGGACCGGCAACATTCGCATGACATAACATTTCATCGAATCCTCCATTCGACAGACGTTCAAATCAAGCCCGATGGCGAGGGTTGCCGAGCCGTCGGGGTATGCGGGATCAACTGATTCATCATATCGATGCGACCTCACACCTCGATGCGTTTGCCGCACGCCAGCAGCAGGAGGGAACACGTGACCTTCCGCGCGTCCAGCGCGAGCATCGCCGCCAGGGCATCGCGGTAGGCTTCCATCTGCGGGCGATACTGTTCGACAATTCGCGGGATATTCGCTTCATTCGGCTCGACGCGATCGGTCTTAAAGTCGATGAGTTCGGCGCGCACGGTTCGTCCGCCGGCTTCGATCACGATGACGCGATCGAACACGCCGCGCATCAGATCGCCGCCGCGGCGAACGGTGAACGCCCGCTCCCGCCAAAGGGCGATCGACTCGTCCGCGGCAAGCGTCGGTTGCGACAGGGCCGCGCGCACGCCCGGCTTCGCCAGCATCGCGCGGAACTGCTTGATCTTCGCGTCAACCCAGGCCGCCTCCACGCCCGCGCCGCAGACCTTCGCGGCGATCCGGCCCAGCGCGTCATCGTCGGGTTTCGCGCCCGCGTCCAACCATTCGATGGCCTCAAACCACGCGTGCATCAGCGTGCCGTGCTGCCGACCCTGATCGACTTGAAGGGCCAGCAGATCGGCGACGTTCACGCGCGAGGACTGATGCAGGCCCGAGGGCGCGACCTGTCGCAAGGTCCGCCGCGAAGGCCGCTCGCTCGTGGCGAGGGTGATCTTCCATGCAGCGTCTGACGCGGGCGGCTTCTCGGTTTTGTCCGCTGCCGCATCACTTCCAGCGTCTTTCAGCTTCGCATGCCAGTTCGCATCGCTGTGGTCATGCACGTACAGGCATTCGCCGCCCGCATCTGATTCCTTCGCATCCGGCTCTGTCAACGCCCCGCGCAGCAGGGCCGCGTAAGACTGATCGCTCACACCCTTCGTCGATGGCTCGCCGTTCTTCTTCAGCTTCACCGGTTCGACGATCATGTGCAGCGCTTGTTTGGCCCGCGTCATGGCGACGTACAAACCGCACAGGTCATCGCGCAGGCGTCGGGCCCGCTCCTGCCGGTAGGCTTCTTCCAGCGCGGGCGACAGGGCGCGCGTGGCTTTATTGGTAGCGCGGTACACGGCACGAATCGCGTCAGTCGCATCGTCACGATCGACACAGGTCGCGTCGTTGCGGACGAAGCCGGCCTTCTTGCCAAGCTCGGGCAGCACGACGATGTCAAACTCCAGACCCTTGGCGCGGTGAACGGTCATGACCCGCACCGGCGTGGAGGCGGGCGTCTGCACCGAGACAGTTTCGATGTACTGGACGAAATCGCGCGTGCGCAGCGTGAGGTCTTTCTCGACATCATCCGCCAGATCGACAAGCTGCGCAAGGCGCTGTCCGCTGCGAACATCGCACCAGGGGGCGATCGCGCGAGCCCAACTCGTCAGCACCGTCGCGTAGCCGTCGCTGAGCAGGGCCCGGCGAATCGTTTCGCTCACCGGGGCACAGTCGTGTGCATGGATCGAGCGTAGATTCAAGACGGCACCCAGCGGCGAGTTGAGCACGTGAAACGCCGCGGCTGTGTGTCCGGGATGATCCGCCAGTCGCAGAGCCGAGAGAATCACATCCACCGCCGGGTCGCCCGTCAGGCTGCCCGCGCCTTCCGCGCTGGCGTCGACGCCGAGCCGGCGCAGGGCGAAGACGATCTGCTGCACCACGGCATTTCTCGCGACGAGTACGCCGATGGAGCGGCCGGGTGCCTTCGCATTCCACTCGGCGATTCGCCGGGCGACGAACTCCACATGGCCCGGCGCGGCTGTGCTTTCCTCCTCGTCATCTTCTTCAGTTCTCCACGCGGTGTCGCCCGCATCATCCTGTGTTGCAGGGCCGGCGGTCGAGGTGATCAGTTCGACGTAACCCGGCAAGTCTTTCTTCGCGACATGCTCTTCAAACTGCGCAGCCCACTGCGCTGCCTGTTCGACTTCGCCGTAGTCGTCTTTCCAGCCGCGATTGTCACCGAGATTCGTGAACACCTTGCCGACAGCATCGAGCACGACCTGTGACGAACGGAAGCTGACGTTCATCGCCACGCGCGCGTCCGCGGAGAGTTCCAGGTCTGATTCGATGCGATCGAACAGTTCAGCCCGGCCGCCGCGCCAGGCGTAGATCGCCTGCTTCACATCGCCGACGCAGAAGAAGGTGCGAAAGTCGGTGCATTGCCGGGTGATCTCTTCGGCGAACGGGCGCAGCACTTTCCATTGTTCGAAACTGGTGTCCTGAAACTCATCGAGCAGAAGATGTCGCACGACGGCATCGAGACGATAGTGAATCTCCGTGAGCAGACCATCATCGGACAGGGGTAACTCGCGGGCGAGCTTGTGCGGCAGGTCGGAGAACAGGAGCACGCGCTGGGCCAGGCGCAGGCGCGTGTAGTGAACATCGAAGCGGCGAAGCAGATCGTAAGTCGCGCGGGTCTGGGCGGCGACGTTGCCGAGCAGGACGCCGCGGGCGTGTTCGATGAGCGTGGAGTAAACGGCGATGGCCGGTGCGGGAACGGGCTTGCGGTTGAAGACAGGCGAGACCGGGTCTTCGATGATCTTGGCGGCCAGTCCTTTGCCCAGGAAAGCGGCCCAGTCGCCGGCGAGGGCGTTCTCCCGCGCGGCGTGAATCGCCCTGGCGAAGGTCTTGTGCTCCGCATCGTCGGCAAGTGTTTCCAGCAGCGCGATGGCTTCGGTGAGCTGCGCATCATCCAGCGTCGGCGGCGTGACCAGCGCGTTCCAGTTCTCTTCCTTCGTCTCGCGATAGGTGTTGTACAACCCCTTGACGATGTCATCGATTGCATCGGTGATGCGGCGCTGGGCGGCATCGTGATGCAATCGGCGAAGGAGATCGACGAGCGTCTGCGTGTCGTCATCGCCCAGGACGGCTTCGATCGCCTCCGCCCGCAGGCGCACCGCGAGGGCATCATCCTCGGCCACGATCTGCGGCTGCGGCGGCAGGCCCAGCTCATGACTGAAACAGTTGGCGATGCGATTGAAGAAGCTGTCGATCGTCGAGATATTCACGTGATGCAGCGACCGGCACAGGTCCGCGAGCAGGCGGCCGGCTTTGGGTTGATCGAAGGCGGCATCGTGCCAATCCTCGCCGAGCTTCTTTGCGTGAGCAGCATCCGACGCGGCTTCCGCCAGCCTGCGCAGCACGCGCTCGAGTATTTCGCCCGCGGCCTTGCGCGTGAAGGTCGTCGCCAGAATCTGCTGCGGCGAAGCGCCGTGATTGAGCAAGTCGAGATAGCGATTGGAAAGCTGATACGTCTTGCCCGAGCCGGCCGAGGCGCGGATGACGACGTGCGGCTTGTCCTTCACGATGATCTTCGGCAGTGGGACTACTCTGCTCATGGCGCCACCTCGCCTTCGCGCCACACGCGGCTCAGTTCCTCGATCACCTGCGGTCGCCCGAGGTATTCATCCATGAGAATCGCCGAGAACTCATCGAGCCGTTTGGCGTTCGCTTCGCGCGGCGGCCAGAAGATGCCTTTGCGAACCTGGCGGATGATGTGTCTGCCGGTTTCAATGGCTTCGTTGACTTCCGCATCGTTCCACTCGGCGGCGGCGAGGCCGATCTCCTTCAGCTTCTTGGACAGGCGGATGTAGCCGAGCGTGATCTTCCCGCGCACGCCCAGCGGCTCGGCGAGCAGACGATAGAGTGGAAGCTGAAGGTTGGTCCAGGTCTTGCCGTCCTTCGGACCTGTGCGGTGGGAGGATTCGGGATCATCACCGGCGTCGCCGGTCTTGTAGTCGAGGATGCGGTACTCGTCACCGCGCTGGTCGATGCGATCGACGCGCCCGGTGAGCGTGAGCGGCAGGCCATCCACATCGAAAGGGCACACGAGTGATCGCTCCGTGTGTTTTGCGACGATGCGCCAGCCCTCGCGTACCTGCTCGGCCTGCCACTGGGCGAAGGCGATGAGCCGCTGGCGAAGCTGCTGGATCTGGATGAGGACAGCGGCGGGCGGGCGCTCGCCGAAGGTCTGGGCGGCGGTTCGTTCGAGCGTGTCTTCCAGATGCGCGGCAATCTCTTCGACATCATGACTGTCGCGCGTCTCGCCTCGCGCGAAGCATTCGAGCACGCGGTGCGCCAGGTTGCCGAACTGAAGGCCATCGAGTTCCACAGCGTGATCATCCACCGCTTCGAGACGGCGAATGTGCCTTAGATAGAAGCGATACGGGCAATCGAGGTAATCGCGGAAGGCAGTGACGCGCAGCTTCACCAGGGGCTGATCCGGAAGCTGCGGGCGCGGCAGGGCGAAACGATTGGCCTTGCCAACAGGCAGCAGCGGCGGCGTGGCGTGGCTGTCATCGTCGGCCGGGTCTTTGGGATAAAACCGCAGCACGCGATCCGCCAGCGCACTGCCGTCACCGGTCAGCAGCAGGCGCGAGGGCTTGAGCGGTTCATCGTCATGCCCGCGACGGCCGGCGATGATGGCCAGGTGCGGGCGGCTGTGCAGGATGGCGGTGAAGGCGGCTGCGTCACGGGCGAGACGGCGCGTGTTGTCGATGAGGCCCAGCTCATGCTTGAGGTGATCGGGCAGGTAAGGATCGCTGTCGGCGCTTTGGGGAATGTGATGTTCGTTGAAGCCGGTGATGATCAGGTGCGGCGCATCATCGAGTTGGAGTTCGAGCCAGCCGAGCAACTCGATCGCGGGGCCTTGCGGCTCGGCGGCGACGGGCGTCTCGCTGTCGGCCAGTCGCCAGAGGGTGAATCTCGCGGCATCGGCGAAGGTGACCAGCGGCGTGAGGCGGTCGCCTTCATCCAGCGATGCCTGTTCGCGCAGGGCATCGCCGAGGGTCTTGATCGCCCGCGCGGCGACGGCATCGTGCGGCTGATGCGGGTCCAGGCCGACGGCGTCATACACGCGCGTCAGCAGTGATGCGATGGCGTCCATCCACACCGGCAGCGGCCGGCGCACTTCGGGCTCGCCGGGCAGCAGGTCGAACACCGCCTCATGCACGCGCTTGAGCTGGGCCGCCTTCCTCTCCTCACCCAGCCAGTGGCCCACGGTCAGGCCCATGAGGTGCTCGCCGATGTATTCATCCAGCAGCGAGAGCCAGTCGATAATCGCCTTGTCCGCGGCTGCATCGGCGAGCGTGCGGCGAAGGTAAGCGTCCAAGTCGGGATGACGCAGGGCGGCGGCGAAGCGATCGAGTCGCGGCCGCGCGGTCAGGTCGGCCAGGGCCGCCAGCAGCAGGGCGGGTCGCGACTGTGTGAGCGGGCGGCCGACGGGCGCGTGAGCTGCAAGTCCCGCCAGTTCGAGCGATCGCTGAAGCATCGAAGTCATCGTCGCATCGCCGACGCCGAGGGTGATTTCATCCGCAGCCGGCGCGGGTATTGGCACGGCTTCGAGCAGGCGCAGCACCTGAGTCGCCTGATCGCGCGGTCGGTCGACGATGTGAATGATCTCGTCAGGCACCTCAATCCGGCGATCACGCCATGCGGAAGGATGCAGGCAACCGAGTTCGTCGAACGCCCCGCGCTCTGACTCGGGCGCATGGATCAGGGCGACGACGCGATCCGCCACCTGCGCGAGCATCCTTCGCGTCACCTGCGGCAAGTCGGCCGTCGCCAGCAGGATGATGTCCTCCTCGCTGCGACATGCTTCATTCGCGATCGCTTCGCTGCGTGCGCCGTTCTGATCGCTCATCTTCCGCGCAGCCAGCGTCGCGGTGAACCCCTCATGCAGCTCGCCCAGCGCCTGCCAGCGCTGGGCATCATTAAAGGAATCATTCTTCTCACAGGCTTCGATCACTTGTTCATGCGTGACCGCTTCGCCGGCGAGCTGGTCGTGCAACGAAGTCAACTCCCGCGCCAGCGCGAGCCAGCCTTGCAGATCGCCATCCTCGGGCGGCTGCGGGATGATGCGCTCAAGCACCGCGCGCTCCGCCGATCGCAGGGCATGCATCCACGCGAGTGACACCTCAAGTTCACCGGCGACGCGCATCGGCGATTCGTACAACCGCTCGGGCAGTGAGCCGGTGGTGATGATCGTCGGCGGCACGAGCACACCTTCACTCTCGGCGAGCAATTCCAGCATGCGACGCCCCGCGCGGGCACCGGGCACGACGATGATGACCTTACCCAGATCGCACACCCGGCCTTTCGCGTAGCGATCGCGCAGCCACATCGCCGCCAGCGGCAGCGCGGGACCACTCCAGCCCAGGAATTCGAGCTTGACCGGCATGACGGGATTGTAGGTGAGAGTTGCATGGCACGAATCAAACGATGAGCTACTTCTTCTCGATCGGCGCATCCAGATCATCACCATTCGCCTTGAAACCGCCGCCGTCCACGTCCACGTAGATCGGATTGCTCACGGCAACGGGCACATCCTTGCCCCGCTGCGGGCCCATCACCGCGCCCAGTTCCAGCCCTTCGCCGACCGTCGCGATGATCAGATGCGCATCGCTCTTGAGCAGCACATCGAGCGTTTGATCGAACTTCACCGCGCCATCGGTGAACATTGCAGGATGACTCTTGCGCGTGAAATTAAGCTTCGGATCAGGCCGACCGTTGATGAAGACCTGCACGCGGTTCACGTCGAACCAGTTGGGGCACTGCACGCGGATGCGCAGGCTCACCTTGCCATCCTTGGCGACGAGGTCATCGCCGGGGTCGGATGGATGAGCATCGATGAGCGGATTGTTCCACCACGCGCCGACTTCCAGGAACGGCCCGTTGCTCATGATGACGTGTCCCTTGTTCGACTCGCGGACGATGTCCATCGTGTTCACCTTCGCCGGGTCATCGGTCGGGCTCTTGATCCAGTTCCGCAGCCAGCCTGAGCCGTGGAAGTTGTAGTGGGCATCGGTGTTGACCACGCCCGGCACGCGGTAGCCCTGGTTGAGCGTCTGCATCCAGCGGAAGGATCTGTCGGAGACTTTCTTGCCTCCGAATTCCCCCTTGGCACCGGTGAAGACGCCCAGCGGCGGATGCACTTCGATCACGGTCATGAACGGTGCCATGTCCAGCCCCTTGTCCATCTTCCCATCCCCGTCCTTATCGAAAAACATCTTGACGATGTCCGGGTGATTCTGCTGCACGACCTTCTCGCTCTTGTTGTCCCAGAGATAGACGCGCTCGATCTGAGCCCGCGGGTCCGGGTGAACGAGCGGGCCGCCGCCGTCCTGCGTGTGGGGCTTGTGAATCAGCGGGAACACATTCTGGTGATTCAAAGGAAGGGGCAGACCGGTCAATTCCATGCCGGTGCAGGTGGCCATGAGATGTTCGACTTTCAGCCGCTTCAGGTGCGGCGTGTAGCTGTCGATGCGCTGATGCTCAGTGCAGGGGGCGAACTCGATGTGTTCGCACAGCAGATTGAGCACGCGCCCGAACTGGCTGGAAGTATTGTCGCCTGATGGCGAGGAATGGCTGTGAAAATCGCTGGAAATCCAGCCTTTTGTATCGACTGTGCGGACGAGTTTGCCTGCGAGGGAAACTTCCTTGCCGCGGGCGACTTCGATCTGCGTGAAGATCGCGTCGTACTCCGGGCCGTAGCTGATGATGACTTGATACTTGCCCGGGCCGATGGGCTGCTTGAACGCGCCGTCATCCGAATATCGGCAGTTGTGAACCTGATGCTCGCCGCCGTCGACGAAGAAGAAAGGATCCTTCGTCGGCTCGATACCGATGAACTGCACCTTGCAGGGAATCGGCCCGCCGTTGGCATCGGTGATCTTGCCGAGGACGTAGCCGGGCTGGTCCAAGGTAATCGGGAGGTTCTGGCTCTCGCCGCGTTGGACCGTGAGATCCTGCTTGTGCTCCGTGCGGCCCAATGCGTAGATCACCACTTCGTACTCCCCGACGGGCAGGCCGATCATTTCCACCGTGCCCTTCGCATCCGTTCGACCACGCGAGAGTAACTTGCCATTCTTGTTGATCAGCACATCCGCATCGCGCACGCTGCCATCGGCGTCGTTCACTCGAAACATGACGTACTGCTGCTTCACGCCTGCCAGCCGTTCCGCGATGGTGCGCACTTCGAAGGCGGTACTTCCGGGAATCACACGGCGCGTCAGCGTGAAGCTCTTACCCGGTTCGAGCGTGACCTCGCGCTTGCCATCCTTCTCATAGTAGATGTTGCCGAAGATGCGACCGGGTGTTGCCGTCGCGGGCGGCGGCACCTGTTTCACGCCTTCGGTCACGACGACCACGCCATACGCCTGGCCGAACCAGCGGTCGTAGACCCACATCAGGCCGAGCGCTTCGTCGAAGCCCTGATCGAAGGATCGGTCCGCGCGCATGCTGTCGATGAGTGCGACCTTCATCTCCTTGTCGGTCTTGTTGGTGTAGGTCGTTGCGACCTGGATATACTCCGCGCCGTCGGGCAGCACGTAGGTGGTGGTGACGTAAGGTTGCTTGACATCCTTCTCATCGCTGTTGACGGCGAACTGGTTTGCCTTGGACGGCGCTCCTGAGCGGTAGGGGGCGCGGCCGGCGTTGGGGAAGAAGCAACTGAGCTGATCGTTGTTGGAATCGCGGCGGGTCAGATCGAGCAGGCAGCCGGCGACTTCCTTCACGGTCAGGTTCGCGTTGCGGCCTGCGATCGAATTGCCGATCACAGCCACGATCTTGTCGTTGCGAAGGACGGTGTCGCCATAGATGGCATCGACTTCCTTCCCGGCTGGAACCGTCGCGTCGTAGTTGGACGCATCCAGCGTGATCACCTCCGTCGCCGGCAGCGGCGAAGCGGCGAAGGCGAAGGCAAAGGAAAGGGCGATGAGCGCGGCCAGTGCGAATCGTGACATGAGAAGCCTCCTTGGGTGTGGACCAGCGATGATAACGGAGCCGGCCTGGAATCCCGCTTGTTTCCCGTGAGCGATCCGTGGGCAGCCGGCGGCCAAGGTGGCCAATTGTCTACCTACCCCCCTACCCCCTGGTAGCCATTTGGCCTTAAGTGCTTTTGCATGGTTCACTTGTAAAATGGCTACCCCGTGTCTACCTCGTGTCTACTAGACACGACATTTGGTGCCGAACGGGGCGATTCAGAACAGACCGATCGACAGGTGTTAATGGACACGAGAATCTACGGGAAATGACGGGAAACGGCGGGAGTCTAAAACATGCTCAAGACGTGACTTACGATTTTAGGTCTTGCAGAGTAGGTGTCCAAGGAAATGGCCGAATTCGGGGGGTTTCGGCGGGGTACTCTGGAAAACGACTTTCGAGGCGATTCTTCATAACCACTGTTTAATACTAGAGGTTACGTTCGATTGGAGGCCGCATTTGGCGGGGCGGATTTCCTAGAAACTGGAATACCTAACAAACGCCTGTTGTCGTTGTTATCGGTCATTCCTGTTGCGTGATGCCGCTGTCCTGATCGATAAAGCTCTTGCCGTTGATCGAGGAGTTGGTGATGATCGTGGTATGGTTGATGATGGTCGCGCCCTGGCCTCCCGTCTCCCCTGGCATTCCCGATGGCGTGAAGGTTGGAAAGCCCCACC
>JBBDXA010000206.1:0-15643 GCA_040902585.1 Phycisphaeraceae bacterium | reverse complement strand
CATGCCGGCGCGGGCGTGTACTGCGAGAAGCCGCTCACCTGGTCGATCTGGGAAGCCCGCAAGCTGCGCGAAGTCGCCAATGCGAAGAAGCTGGCGACGCAGATGGGCAACCAGGGCCACTCGAGTGATTCCATCCGTCAGATCTGCGATCACGTCTGGTCCGGCAACCTCGGCGAGGTGAAGGAAGTGCATTGCCTGTCTAATCGAAGGTTCAGTGCCAAGGGTCGCCCTGCGACGAAGCCGGTGCCCGCGGGACTGAACTGGGAAGCCTGGCTGGGCCCCGCGCCGTTTCGCGATTTTCACGATGGGCTGCATCCCTTCAACTGGCGCGGCTATCTCGATTTCGGCACCGGCTCGCTCGGCGACATGGCGTGCCACACTGTCGATGGCCCGGTGTGGGCGCTCAAACTGAACGAAGCGGAATCGTTTGAAGTCGAAGCGGAACTCGGCAAGCCCACGGACGAAGGCTGGGCGGCTGAGGCGGTGATCGTCTATCGCTTCCCCAAGCGCGGCGAGATGCCGGCCGTCACCCTCACCTGGTACCACGGCGGCAAAAAGCCCAAGACCGTCACCGGCCTTGATGAAGGCACCGCCATCCAGGGCGAAGGCTCGTACCTCGTCGGCTCCAAATGCACGCTCTCTTCCGGCAGCCATTGTCAGAACACGCGACTCTGGCCGGCTGCGATCAACGCCGCGACGCCCAAGCCCGAGCCGCTCGTGAAGCGCAGTCCCAAAGGCCACGGCGGCGATTTTCTCGAAGGCTGCAAGACCGGCGACTATCTGCTGCCATCCTCCAACTTCGACTATGCCGCCCGGCTGACGGAGATCGTACTCATCGGCAACCTCGCCTGCCTCGCGGGTGAGAAACTGACGTACAGTTTCAAGACCGGCAAGACCAACAGCGAGAAGGCCAATGCGCTGCTCAAGCGCCAGCCGCGCAAGGGTTGGGAGCTGGGGTATGAGGATTGAATTGGAGCACCATCCCGACATTGAAGCACCATCCCGACAGGGTGGTGCTAATGGCACACGAACACCGGGTGCCCCGACCGCCACAACAATCCGTGCGCTCATAGCACCACCCTGTCGGGATGGTGCTCCGAAGTAACTGTCATGAAAACGCAACCGCTCATCGTTGCACTCCTCGCACTGCTCGTTTCCGGTCACATCGCGATCGCGCAGGACAACGATACCGGCGGCAGGCAGCGTTGGAAGGTCGGCGACGCCGTGCGCGAAGGCATCGTCATCCTGCCCAACAAGGATGAGAAGGATGAGAAGGAAGGCAAGGACGCTGGCCGCCCGCTGGTCTTCGGTTTTCACGGTCATGGCGGTTCTGCCGCCCGCGCTCAAAAGATGTTCGCCCTTCATCAGCACTGGCCGCAGGCGATCGTCGTGTATCTCCAGGGCATCGAAGGCGTCACCAGCGTGCGCGATCCCAAGGGTGCGAAGACCGGCTGGCAGAAATCGCCGGGCGATCTGGAGGACCGTGACATCAAGTTCTTCGATGCCGTGCTCAAGGACCTCAAGGCGAAGCACAAGGTCGATGAGAAGCGCATCTATGTGATGGGTCACAGCAACGGCTCGCGCTTCGTGAACCTGCTGTGGGCCACGCACGAGGAGACCTTCGCGGCGGTGGCCTTGTCGGGCAGCCTGGCGCGCGGCCTGCTGGAAGGATCCAAGCCGCTGCCGGTCTTCGCCATCGCCGGGGAGAAGGACCCGATCGTGCCCTTCGCGGATCAGGTGAAAAGCCTCGATGCCATCCGCAAACTGCTGGGAACAGATGCGGAAAAGGCCAAAGGCGAAGGCATCGCCAAACTGGAAGCGGGCAAGGACGGGCTGGAGCTGGGCACCTTTCTGCATCCGGGCGGACACGAGTGGCCCAGCCGCGCCTCGGAGCTGATCGTGAAATTCTTCCAGCGGCACACCCGCAAACCGCAGGGAACTCCGTGATTGCCTGCGGAAGCGGCAGGGGCAGGAAAAAGCAGCAGACCCAAAACCTCATCACTTCAACCTGATACCTCATTGGAGATTCAATTGACCTGAGTAATACTTGACAGAGAAGTTAGTTGCGAAGAGCGCGAATCACGAGCCGTTATTTCCCGATTGACAAATATTAGCAATTGCCTCTTCTTTCGGGATTGCACATAGATTAGAATCGATTTGGCGAAGTGCGTCGGAATTGTATCACGTCGGATCCGGTGAATTGAAAACCCATTGAACAGGAGATGAGCGATGAAGACTCGTTTAGCGCGGCGCGCGTGCGCAATTGCAGCAATGAATGCGGTGGTGCTGGCGATGAGTGCGCCGGCGTCAGGGACGGTGATTCCGCTGACGGATTTCGTTAACCGGTTCGGCGCGGGGAACCTGGACCAGTTCACAATCGCCGTGAATCCGGGCTCCTCGGGGCAGAACGTCGGATACACCAGCGGCACCACCAACCACACCGCCACAGGCGGCAGCTTTGAAGGCCGAGCGCACAATCGCCTGGTGATCACCGACACCAACGCCGCGACCGGCACGGGCACCGGTGGTCCACCGGCCGCCACAACCGCTTGGTCGCTGCGCCATTTCATGCCCGCCTCAAGCCAGAACGGCGACGAGTCCGGTATCACTCCGCCGCAAACCTTCCCGGTGCCGACGGTCGGCAACATAGGGTTTGCCGGCTACTACCTGCGAACTTCGACAGCGGGCCTCTCCACGGCTCTGGCGGTGGATGATGGGGCCGGCGGCACCGAGCGGAGCACGATTGTCTCCGTCATCGCCGACGGGCAATGGCATCGTTATGAGTGGAATCTGGGTGACGCCAACCAGTGGGTCAGCCAGTTCAGCGGCGACGGTGATATCGATAGCCCCAACTCGCTGGTGGACGCCGTCTGGCTCTGGCGCGATGTCGCCTTCAACAGCAACGGCGTCACTTCACAGGTCGCCACCGTTGACTTCGACTTCCTCGGCTGGAACCCGGCCGGCAGCCTCGCCGCCATCCCCGGCCTCTTCAACACCGGCCTCAATGAAGTCGGCACACCAGGCACAGCTTACACCGGCGACGCACACTGGACCGTCAACCGCGTCGCCAGCGCCGGCGCCCCCGCATCGACGGAACTCGGCGCTCCGGGCGCAATCGTCAATCAGGACGGCAATCCCATTCCGCCCTGGGCGGGCAACAACGCCACTTCAGGCTGGATCTCCTCGCAGTACACCGTCAACTTCGACGACATCGCCGGCTTCTATGATTTCAACGTGGACTTCAACGTCAATGCCGACGACGTCCTGGCACAGGTCATCGAAGGCCGCTGGCTGGCGGATGATCAGGGCATCGAAATCTTCCTCAACGGCGCGCCCAGCGGCTTCACCGTTAACAGCCAGACCACGTTCGCTTCGTTCATGTTCGACTCGGGCTTCGTCGCCGGCCTGAATCGCCTGACCTTCCGAACCGAGAACATCGGCACCACCGACTCGGGCATCCGAGTCGAGTTCACGAATGTTTTCATCGAGGTCCCCGAACCCGCCACACTCACCCTCGGCGCCTTGGGCATGCTCGCCCTCGGAGCCCGGCGCAATCGCAGACAGAATTCAATCAGCTCCATCGCATGATCGCATGATCGCATTGCCTCTTGAATTGAAACTTCACTGCGGAACCGGGACACCGGATCCGCAGCCTTGCAAAGATTCGTTTTGTGCCCGGTGATTCGCAGGACTGGAGACGGAGCCGAATGGTCTCGCCACTTTTGTCGAGGTGTTGCCATGAGTCGAAGTTTCCCAGTGCAGCGTTCCCACCATCGTCCCCTTCGTCGCGCTTTCACTCTCATCGAAATGCTCGTGGTCATTTCCTTGATCGTCCTGCTCATCTCGATGCTGATGCCTTCGCTGGGCCGATCGCGCGAGGCGGCCCGGAACGTGAGTTGTCTCACGGCCATCCGTCAGGTCGGTCTGGCGATGACGTATTACGCTGACAGCAACAAGTCGTTCCTCGTGCCGTACAAGACGCCGTATGAACCGACGCCGGTCGCCTACTGGGGCGGTCTGCTGGCGCAGGGGCGGTACATCGAGACCGGGCCGGCCTTCAGCTGCGCCAGTTACAATCCGCCGACCTCGAAGCATCTGCTGGCCACCACCGCCAGCGCGGGCGGCAACTGGTTCTACACGCACTACGGCATCAACTGGCAGCACCTGGGCTCGCGTTACGCCGAGTTCCCCAACAGTCAGGGGCTGGGCGTTCCGCCGCTGGGCCCGCCCACGCCCAAGATGACGGACATCAAGAAGCCCTCGGAGACCATCGCGGCCCTGGACGCCTACGGCAGAGTCTGGGAAGGCACGCCCAACGCGGGCGGCATCTGCTTCGTCGGCGACTCCGATGCCAGCAGTTCCACCGGCGCGCCCGATCCGCGACACCTGAGCAATGGCATCAACACCCTCTTCGCCGACAGCCACGCCCGCAGCGTTCGCGCGACGAATCCTTTCAATCCCTACACGCCCGATGCTCTCACCGATGCGGACCTGAATCCCAACGACAATATGTGGGACATCAAGTGAGCAGTCGGCCTATTGCTTCAAGCTGATAGCTGATAGCTGATAGCTCACAGCTCCAAAAAGAGCCGGCGGCGCCACCAGACGCCGCCGGCTCGCGAGTGAGCCATCCCTGGCTTAGAGGCTGCTCCTCTGAGAACTCTGAGTCATGGGAGTGGTCACGATTCCTTGAGAATGTCGACCTTCATCGCCAGGCCTTTCTTATGCAGCACCTTGGCGCTGGCGTCGGCCTTCAAGGCCTCGGACGCCTGGGCTTCCTTGCCGTCCACCCAGAACGTCGTCTTCTCGTCGAACTTCACGGTCACTTCCCTGTCCTGCTCGGTCTTGAGCACGAACTCGTGCTTGTCCATGTTCACGGACATGATCTTGCCCTGCGTCATTGCTTCGTCGGCGACGATCGGCTTGGGTGCATCGATCGGCGCGGGCGGCGCTGCCACCAGCGCGCTGGTGACGGTGAGAGCAAGGGCCGAGCAGATCACTGTGAAAAACGAGGATCGAAACATGGTGGATACTCCTTGGGATCTATCGAGACACGGTCCGTCGCGCCGCGGGCATGACGCGCCGGGCGGAATCCGCGACGCCGTGGTTGCACAGCTTTCGCTGCCTTTGCTTGGAGCGTCGGGTCTTCTCACAAGCCGGGGGCGGGCGAGCATGATGGGTATGAAGGGCATGACAAGCATGCCGACCGATGCCTTGCCGCACGAATGCGCCGCCGGGCGCGGGCTGCGTTCCAGGCGCAAACCCGCGCTGCGGCGCATGGGGACGATGACGCATCGTCCGGGAATCGGAAGCAGACTGGCAACTCGTACACGTCATGAGCGTCCGTCACAATCATCCCGCTTCTGACATTGGAATCAGTAAGGCGCGAACGTATCGCGCGGGCCTCGGCTCAGTCAGCCTTGCACGGCAGCGACGTGAAGCAGCACGCACCGCCGTGAAGCAAACCATCAGCGCGAAGCGGACGTTCGATCACGTTCAGATTGAGAAGCGATTCCGGTCAGGCGGGAATCATGCAGACGACCTCCGTGCCCCGGCAGGCAATTCGGTCCCAGCAAAACTGTGTCGCAATGAACGAACAAAGCGACGCATGATCTGTCACGATGCTACGCAGGCTTCCTGCGCCGGGTCCAGCACATGGCATAATTTCTCCAGCGTCAAAAACGCATCGCCTGAACGGACCGATGCTTACAGCACGAACTTTTTCACATGGTTGCCCCGGGGTCACGCCATCAGTCTCGGCCGCAACCGTTATGATGCAGACGCCGCGCGATTGGCGCATGTCCTGGAATGTCTCCACTGAGGTTGTCGATATGGAATTCAAAATCGTTTCGGATGACGGATCGATCACACGCATCGACATCGTCGGCGACCTCTCGCCGGACCGGCCTGAAGCCTTTCCCCTGCACGAGTCACTCGGCGACGCCATCTACGCCAAACGCGTGCTGCTGAACCTGGAAGGCTCGCCGTTCATCAACTCACCCGGGCTGGGCTGGTTGCTGATGAATCACAGGAAGTTCCGCGAGGCGGGCGGGCACTGCGTGATGCACTCCGTGCCGCCTGCCGTGCTCCAGGCCATGAAGCTGATGCAGTTGGATCGCCGCCTGCCGCTGGCGAATGACGCAACCGAGGCCGCGGTCAAGGTGATGGAGGCCGCAAAATGAGTGACGCCAAACCCACACCCGTTGACACCCCCGCCGCCGCGCCCGGCATGCAGTCGATTGAAACACTCGGCGCCGAAGAGGCCGTCGGCGCGCTGATCGATCTCGCCTCACGCATGGGTGCCAGCGATCTGTTCATCTTCACCGAAGAGCACGGCACCAGCGTCGCCGTGCGACACCTGGGCATCCTTCGCCCCGTCGCCAGCTACAGCAAAGACGTCGGCCGGCGTTTCATCAACACCATCAAGGCCAACGCGGGCATGGACCTGTCCGAGCGCCGAAGGCCGCTCGACGGACGCTGGGTCCGCCCGCACGACAACGGCGGCACCATCGACCTGCGCGTGAGCACCATCCCCACGCTCTGGGGCGAAGACTGCACCCTGCGCCTCCTTCAGCGCGATTCGCAGCTTCGCCTGCTCGACCACATCGGCCTGTTCGCTCAGCAGCGCAACGCCCTGCTCGCCATGCTGGCCGCGCCTTCGGGCCTCGTCCTGGTCACCGGGCCGACCGGCTCGGGCAAAACCACCACGCTCTACGGCTGCCTGCGCCACCTCATCGGCGAAGAGCGGAAGATCAACACCATCGAAGACCCGATCGAATACGCCGTCGATGGCATGCGGCAGTCGCAGGTGAATCCGATGATCAACCTCGACTTCGCCGACCTGCTCGTCAGCGTGCTGCGGCAGGCACCGGATGTGATCATGATCGGCGAAGTGCGCGACGCCAAGACCGCGCTCGCCGCCGCGCGAGCCGCCAACTCCGGGCATCTGGTCTTCGCCACGCTGCACGCGCCGGTCGCGGCCGGCGCGATCCAGAGCCTGCTCGCGCTGGGCGTTCACCGGCACTTCCTCGCAAGCTGCCTGCTCGGCGTGGTCGCCCAGCGGCTGGTGCGCGTGCTGTGCAAGGAGTGCCGCGTGCCTGTGGATATTTCCGAATCGCCCGGCACCTTCGAATTCGTGCGCGCTCACCTCAAGTCGGATGAAGGCAGCACGATCTACGGTCCCGGCAAGTGCAACACCTGCTTCAAGAGCGGTTACACCAGCCGCCAGGGCGTGTTTGAAATCCTCAGCGTCAACCGAGAAATCCGCACCTGCATCGCCCACGACGGCACGAGTCAGGACATCGAAGACGCCGCCCGCAAGTCAGGCATGATCGACTTCCGCACCGCGGCGATGATCAACGTCGCCCGCGGGATCACCAGCATGGAAGAAGTGCTGCGGGCCGTGCCGGTGGAGTATCTCGGCGTGGAGTAACCGCTTGCGGCTTAGCGCGGCTACGATTCAGTACATCATCCGTCACATGGAGGTCCGCCATGCGTATCACAACTGCACTGCTTGTGTTGCTAGGCTGTTCCACGAGTGCTCTCGCTCTCTTTGGCGAGTTCCCCAACGACAAGCCATTCAAGAGCGAAGGGTATCACTCCAGGCAAATAGTCACTGCAATCAACGGAGCTGCGCGCGTTTATGGCTGGGGCACAGGCGATGCCGGCGTCTTCTTCTTTTTCAAGGATGACATCTCCAAGCTAAACGATTTTCTCGTCCAGCTCACCGCTGCGGAAGATACGAGCGTCCACGTCATCTTCGAACCGGATGAAGGACGAGGCGAAAAACACTCCCTTTTGAAGAGCCGAACCAAGGAAGAAGCGGCCTTTGAATTCAACTGGAGTGTAAACGTCCGCGACCAGAACGGAGCCTTCATCATAGAAGAAGACGGGACTAAGATACCGCTGACACCGAGATGGGTCGCCACCGTCCACATTCACCTTGCTGGAACGATTGATCTGGCGAAGCTCAAGTTGCCCACGACGTGTACGGCCTCGATCAGTACCCGGCTCGATCGATTTGTCCGTGGCCACGAAAGCCGCCGCAAACAACTGATGGAAGACAAGAAGGATCTTCAGACCGCTGAGCCTTCCACTGAAGAAATGTTCAAGCCGAAGAACGCGTTTTTCTCGGATAAGCCCGATCCCGATGAAGGCGACGCCAAGAAGGAGTGACCGAGTTGAAGCATGTTATGTCGTGCTGCGCATTCCCTTCCATTCCATCTCGCGGAGCGAGATGACTGCAACTCGCCGCAACACTGCCCCGGAGCCCCGCTTTCAGGGTGCAACCACCCCCTCATGGACAAGTAGGATATCATACGCTGCAGGCTACTGCGTAATTGCGACAACCACCTACGAATCCGCGAGGAACCCGAACCCCATGCGGCAGCGTCACATCGGCATCATGCTTGAACTCATGTGGCCCTACCGAAGGCACCTGGAGGTCTTTGCCGGTGTGCAGCGGTACGCGAAGGAAGCCGACTGGCAGTGCGAGCTGGACGAGTTCATCCAGGCGAGCCTGGGCACGCGGACAGCGCACGGCCGGCGCTACGACGGCCTGATCGCCCGCGCCAACGATGACCTGGCGCGGCGCGCCAGGCGGGCGGGCCTGCCGCTGGTCAACGTCTGGTTCAACTCCCCTTCGCGCGCGAAGCTGCCCGGCGTGTTTCCCGACTTCGCCGAGCTGGGGCGCCTCGCCGGGGAGCACCTGTGCGACCGCGGCTACCGCCACTTCGCCTGCATCAGTTGTCGCGCGGAAGAAGCACATCAGATCATGACCGAATCGTTTCACGCTCTCGTCCAGGTCCACGACAGCCCCTGCCACTGCGTCCGCACGACTCGATCCTACTATCGCAACGCCGCGAGCTGGACGCGCTTTCAGAGTCGACTGGATCAATGGATTGCCTCCTGGTCGTTGCCCGTCGGCGTGTTCGTCGCCTACAACGACGTCACCGCGCGGTACGTGGTCAACGCCTGCCGGCGACGCGGACTGCGCGTGCCCGAGGATGTCGCGATCGTCACGCCTTCGGATGAGCCGATGATCGGCGTCATGCCGCCGCCTTCACTCTCTTCGGTCGAGGTGAACTACGAGCAGGTCGGCTACAAAGCCGCGAGCATGCTCGACGGGCTCTTGAGCGGAAAGCGGACAACGCAACACATTTATCTGAAGCCCTCGGGCATCATCGCGCGGGACTCGACG
This sequence comes from Phycisphaeraceae bacterium, assembly GCA_040902585.1. Classification (GTDB taxonomy): domain Bacteria; phylum Planctomycetota; class Phycisphaerae; order Phycisphaerales; family Phycisphaeraceae; genus JBBDXA01. The sequence continues at coordinate 6,444 of JBBDXA010000206.1, read as the reverse complement.
GACTTTTTCGCCGTCGATGATCCGGTGGTGGCGGCAGCGATGCGCTTCATCGAGAAGAACACGCGACACAAGATCGATGTGAATGCCGTGGCGGCGGCGGCCTGTGTGTCACGGCGCACGCTGGAGCGGCGGTTCCTCGACACCGCCGGCCGCAGCGTCGCCAGAGAAATCCGCCGGCTGCGCATTCTCAAGGCCCGCCGGCTGCTCGCCGAAACCGAATTGCTGGTGAAGCAGGTCGCCGAGGAATCGGGCTTCGGCGATCCGATCCGCCTGCACGAAGTGTTCATCCGCGAAGTCGGCATGTCGCCCAGCGACTACCGGCACCGCGCGCTGACCGGCACGCATTTGCAGCGGCGGACGGCCAGGGCCTGATTCAGCCCGCGGAGCGAGTGGCTTATAAACGAAGGTAAATGACGTCGTTTCGTAGGTGCCCGGCGTTATACTTTCTCATAGCACACCGCACACGCCTTGGTCTGCTTTGCGCAGAAACCAAATCCCCGCACCTTCAATTGTGTTACGTTCGATGCACACGTGAACAGCACGAGCAACATGAGCAACCCTGCCGAAAGGTTACGACTCGATGAACCGCACGCCTCGCCTTCTCGCGCTACTGATGCTTCTGACTCCGATTGTCGCCATCGCCGCCCCGCCGCCGACCATGTCGGGCAAGGCCTGGCTCGATATGGACTATGGGCCCTACAAGGCTGACACGGTTGAAGTCGCCCAGCAGGAAGGCAACTTCGCGTACAAAGCGGTGGTCGTGCCGCTGAACGTTCAGCGCACCGCTTCGGTCCTTTTTGACATCGACACCTTCCGCTACGCCGCGGGCTGGGAAGGCTGGCTGAATCTTTCCAGCGTGGTGTACGACGGCAAGCACTGGGCCTATCCCAAAACGAACGGTGCCATCCTCTACTCCAACCCCGTCGGTCCCGGCTGGGCCAACCCTGATGCCGGTGCCAGCGACGACGCATTCAAGGATCCGCGCTTCCGCGGCAACGACAGCAAACCCTACGGCCCCATGCCGCACCAGTGGGCGAAATGGAACGGCCTGTACCTGCACGGCGAAACCGTGGTGCTTTCCTACTCCATCGGCGGAGTGGAAATACTCGAAACACCCGCACTGGAAACCATCAACGGCGAAGCGACCTTCACGCGCACGCTCAACATCGCACCGAGCAAGAAGGCCTTGACCGTGCAGATTGCCGATGAATCCGGCGCGAAGGCCGGCGTGTTTCAACTCACGAGTTCAGGCCTCAAACCCGCTGACACCAACAAGGCGGCAGGCACGATCATCGCCATCGAAACCGCAGGCACATCAATCGGCATCGGCTTCGTCGGCGATGCCTCCGCGACCTGGGCGACTCACAATGGCGCAGGTCGCCTGACAATCGCGCCGCACGACAAACCCTTTCGCATCAAAGTCCTCACCTGGCGCGGCAAGCAGGACAAACTCACCGCCTTCGCCGCGGGCATCGGCAAAGCTGCGGCACCGGCTGATCTTTCCAAGCTCACCCAAGGCGGTCCGCCGCGCTGGGACAAAACGCTCATCACCAAAGCTTCGCTCGGCGAAGCAAAGAAGGATTCGCCCTACGCGATCGACATGATCACCTGGCCCGATGACAATCCTTATAAGTCGTGGATGCGCTTCGGCGGGTTCGACTTTTTCGAAGGCGGCACCAAGGCTGCGATCTGCACCTGGTCCGGCGATGTCTGGATTGTCGAAGGCATCGCCCCGGGCGAGAAGATGAACGAACTGAAATGGCGGCGCATCGCCACCGGCATGTTCCAGCCGCTCGGCGTGAAGATTGTCGATGGCGACATCTACGTCTCCTGTCGCGATCAGATCACTAAGCTCGTCGATCTCAACGGCGACGGCGAAACGGATTTTTACCAGAGCTTCAACAATGACCACCAGGTGACGGAGCATTTCCACGAGTTCGCGATGGACTTGCAGACCGACAAGGATGGCAACTTCTATTACGCCAAGAGCGCTCGCCACGCGAAGGATTCGCTCGTGCAGCAGCACGGCACGCTGATGAAAGTTTCCAGGGACGGCAGCAAGAGCGAGATCGTCGCCAACGGCTACCGCGCCGCCAACGGCGTAGGCGTCGGCCCGCACGGCGAGTTTTTCACCTCCGATCAGGAAGGCCACTGGATGCCCGCGAATCGGATCAACCTGGTGAAGGCCGGCAGTTTCAGCGGGAACATGTACTCCTATCACATGGGCGAGAAGCCGAAGGATTACGATCGCCCGATTGTCTGGCTGCCCAAAGGCATCGACCGTTCGCCGGCTGAGCAGGTGTGGGTCAGCAGCGATAAGTGGGGCCTGCCGCGGAACTCGCTCATCTCGCTCTCTTATGGCACGGGCTTCATTCAGAATGTGATGTATGAGAAGGTCGAAGGCATCGATCCGCGCGTCGATGCCCAGGGCGCGTTTCATCGCCTGCCCGTGCAGTTTCCCACCGGCATCATGCGCGGAAGGTTTCACGAAGGTGATGGCCAGCTTTACGCGTGCGGCCTGTTCGGCTGGAGCAGTCAGCAGACGCGGCCGGGCGGGTTTTACCGTGTGCGCTACACAGGGAAGCCGTTCGTCGTGCCGGTGAAGTTCCTCGCCGCGACCGATGGCATCGTGCTGGAGTTCAGCGATGCGATCGATGCTGAACTCGGCGCGGATGCGGACAGCTTTCTTGTAGAGCAGTGGGATTACAAGTGGACGGGCAACTACGGCTCGCCGGAGTTCAAACTCTCTGATGGCTCCAAGGGGCGCGACAAGATTGATGTGAAGGCGGCCCACATTTCGAAGGACAAACGCCGCGTGTGGATCGAGATTCCTTCGCTCAAGCCTTCGATGCAGGTGCGCATCAAGTACGATCTGGAGACAGGCAAAGGCGCTGAGTTGACGGATGATCTGTATGGATCGATCCACGTGATCCCGAAGCGATCAGGCGCGGAACTCCTGCAACCGGCGGCGGAGTGAACGGACAAAGAGTGACCACGGATAGCACGGATGGCCCGGATGGGAATTTGATTATGCGGCTCATCGCTTTGTTCTTGTTTTCGCTCCTCCTCGTGGCAATGCCGGCGCAGGGCGCGCCGCCGCACGTGCTGCTCATCATGGCCGATGACCTGGGCTGGAAGGACTTACATTGTCAGGGCAACGACGCGCTGCGCACGCCGCGCCTGGATGCCTTCGCCAAACAAGGTCTGCGGTTCACCGATGCGTATGCCGCGTCGCCGGTCTGTTCGCCGACGCGGGCTTCGATCATGACCGGCCTCGCGCCCGCTCGGCTGCACATCACGCAGCACGGCCCCGATGGCAAGCAGTTCTGGCCCGCGGATCGCAAGGTGCAGCCCCCGGCGAGCGACAACACGCTGCCGCTCGAACGCATCACGCTCGCCGAGCGCCTTCGAGAAGCGGGCTACGCGACAGGCTTTTTCGGCAAGTGGCATCTCGGTGACAAGAAAGAATTCTGGCCGCTCGCGCAGGGATTTGATGTGAACCTCGGCGGGTGCGGCTTCGGCGGGCCGCCCACCTACTTCGATCCTTATCGCATTCCTACACTCGAACCGCGCAAGACCGGCGAGTACCTCACCGATCGCCTTGCCGATGAAACCATCGCCTTCATGCGCGAACGCAAGAACAAACCGATGTTCATCTGCCTGTGGACCTACAACCCGCACTTTCCCTTCGAAGCGCCCGCTGATCTCATCGAACATTACAAAGGCAAGGAAGGCCCGGGGCTCAAGAACGCGATCTACGGCGCACAGCTCGAAGCGACCGACCGCGCGATCGGCCGCGTGCTGGATGAAGTCGATCGCTTGAAGCTCGCGGAGAACACGCTGGTCATCTTCACCAGCGACAACGGCGGCTGGATGGGCGCGACGGACAACCGCCCCCTTCGCGCGGGCAAGGGTTATCTCTACGAAGGCGGCCTGCGCGTGCCCCTGATCATCCGCTGGCCTGGCGTGACGAAGGCCGGCACCATCGAGAAGACGCCCGTCATCAGCATGGACCTGACCGCCACCATTCTCGAAGCGGCCGGCGTTTCACTCGCGAAGGATGAAACGCTCGACGGCCAATCGCTCAAGCCGCTCATCACCGGCCACAAGCTCTCGCGCGACGCTCTCTACTTTCACTATCCGCACTTCGCCTTTCACAAGGACAACCGCCCCGGCTCGGCGATCCGCGCGGGCAACCACAAACTCATCCTTCGTTACGACGATGAATCGGTGGAGCTGTACGACCTGGCGAAAGATGAAAGCGAACGGAATAATCTTGCAGGCACCCGACCTGACCTGGCGGGCGACCTGCGCGGGAAACTGGAGGCGTGGCTCAAGGCGACGAACGCGGGCATCCCATCGAAGCGGCCCTGAGGCCCCGCCGGCCTGCGACCGGCGCGGCACCGGCTTCCTGCGGAAAACGCCTGTTTTCCAGCCTTTGTCCTCGTGTGAAGGGACGAGCCATCGACTACACGCCCGAACGTGCTATTATCTACTACAGGCGGTGATTATTCCGCCGGCCCCGCTTGCCGCTAGGGTCACTCATGCCGACCGGCCCATCCTTACCGACATCGCATCGACGCGCCGCGTTCACCGCGCCGGAACTGCTCGCCGTCATCGCCGTCATTCTTATCATCCTCTCGCTGCTTCTGCCCAACCTGAACAAGGCCCGCGAAACCGCCCGCGAGATCCTCTGCAAATCCAATCAGCGGCAGATCGGCATCGGCTTCCTCGCCTTCTCCACCAACAACAGACTGCGCATGCCCGGCGTCTACGCCCCGCCCTTCTCCGGTGTCGAACCTGAAAAGCAATCGTGGATGGGCAACGAAGCCTGGGCCGGCGTCGCCTACGAAGGCGCGATCGTCCAATACGTCGGCGGCACCAACGCCGCACGCGAACTCTACCGCTGCCCCTCACTCGCAGCCGGCGTTTTCCAGAGCGGCATCGGCAGCAACGGCTTCTTCGATTACACCGGGCTGCTCGTCTTCACCGGCGCTCAGCGCTACAAAATCCCCAACCAGTCCACCTGGAAAGATTCGCAGTCCGGACTCATCATCACCGCGCCGACACCGCTCGTCGTCGAGGAAGACCCGGCCAACTACGTCAACGCCTGTTGCGTGGACCCCGGTCACGCCAACATCGATCGCACCGGCACCTGGCATGCCGGCGGCGGCAACTACATCACCTTCGACGGCCACTCCGAACGACTCAAGCCCGACGGCCCGCTCGGACCCACCACCCTCGACTGGACCGCCAAAGCCCCCAGCGGCGCGCTGGTCTCCCTCACATCGCACTCCTCCGGTTACGGCGGCTGGGACAAGCGGTGAGGGAGAGGGGACGGGAGTCAGGGGTCAGGAGACAGGGGACAGGAATCAAACACAAAGCCCACGCACTCCCGTGCGTGGGGTTCCTTTGGCGCACGCCCTGGGCGTGGTAACGTGATGTCTTCCTTTTCGCCTCAGGAGGTCTGCCATGTCTGATTCACCAAACCGCGCTTCGTCGTCGTCATCCTCACCTCTGAACCGGCGCGAACTGCTGGCGTACACGGCGGCGTTCGGCGGCGCGTTTCTGGCGGGGCAGGGGCTTGCGAGCGCTGAGGAAGAAGGAGCAGCGCCGGCGACGCGCCCACCTTCCAAACGCTACGACATGAAGAAGTCGATCAACCTCTGGGCCCTGCCCTATCCGCAGAAGATGACGCTCAAGCAGTGCCTCGAACTCTGCAAGGACGCGGGCTTCGACGGCGTCGAGGTCAACTACGCGCTGGAGGGCGATCTCTCTCCCGAGGCGAGCGATGATGACATCCGATCCATCGCCGCGATGGCGAAAAAAATCGGCATCGAGATCAGCGGCGTCTGCTCGTTTCTCTTCTGGCCTTATGCCTTCACACACAACGACCCCGCTCGCCGCGAGAAAGGCATCGAACTGGGCGCGAAGATGATCCGCGCCGCCCGCCTGCTGAACACCTCCAACCTGCTCTGCGTGCCCGGCTCGGTCTACGCGCCCTGGATTCCCGAGGAGCCGCCCGTCCCGCACGATGTCGCCGACGCCCGCGCCAAGGCCGGCGTGCGCCGCCTCATTCCCGAAGCGGAAAAGCACAACGTCACCATCAACATCGAAAACATCTTCGCCAACGGCTTCCTGCACAGCCCGCAGGAGATCAACGACTTCGTCGACAGCTTCAAGAGCGATCGCGTCAAGATTCACTTCGACACCGGCAACATCATGCAGTACCACTTCCCCGAGCACTGGATTCCCATGCTCGGCAAACGCATCGCCAACACCCACCTGAAGGAATACAGCAAGAAGATGCACGAGTTCAATCTCAACGCCTTCCGCCTGCTGCTCGATGGCACCACCGACTGGCCCGCGGTGCTGGCGGCGCTCGATGCGACCGGCTACCGCGGCTACCTCACCTTCGAATATTTCAACCCCTTCCCCCACTGG